>NZ_RJNX01000002.1:0-300000 GCF_003942775.1 Streptococcus mitis
AGCAAGCTCCTCCTTCAGCGTTCTACTTGCATGTATTAGGCACGCCGCCAGCGTTCGTCCTGAGCCAGGATCAAACTCTCATTAAAAGTTTGAGTTCTCACTCATTTCTGTCACTGACAGATTTATTGTTTTTTTCATTGTTCAGTACTACAACCTTAGTTGTAGTGCCCTGCACATTGGTTCGTCTTGTTCAGTTTTCAAAGGTCTTTGTCACTTGCTTCTCTCAAGCGACAACTATATTAGTATATCACAGGTGCTTTCGCTTGTCAACACTTTTTTGAAACTTTTTTAATCTTTTTTCATCAAGTGCCTCAACCGCAACATACCATAGTCCGTACGGGATTCGAACCCGTGTTACCGCCGTGAAAAGGCGGTGTCTTAACCCCTTGACCAACGGACCAGAGTTGTTATTTTCAACTCTTACTATTATACAGGCTTTTTATTTTTTGTCAACAACTTTTTCTGTTTTTTTCTTTTTTTTGCATAGCTTCTTACCGAGTACGGATATCAAACTCCTTAAACACAATACGTAAGTCTTTTAATACTCTTTGACGCCCTCGGAAGCGTTCATGTCTTAGGACCCGTTCTAACTCTTCTTGTTTGTCTTTACTTTGTTTACTTCTATAATCTCTTAGTGTCTCATGAAAGAGATAATAATCATCTAGACACAGACCTCCCTCACTGATACGATGACTAATCTCACCTACTTCTTCATACGGTTCTTTATCATATCTTCGTTTTTGACTTTCTTGCTTACGGATATAGTCTAGAATTCGATTACGGAACTTAGTTTTGAAATATTTTCTTAAACGAGGAATGTCTTCTACTATTCCTTCTTCTCTACTAATCAATTCATGTAAGCAAATCATCCCCTCTTGGTCCCAATCCGATAGATCCCATAAATGAAGGTAATATTCATTTCTACACTTATATACAATCCCCTGGACTTCTTTATACAATTCTTTAAACATAACGTTCCCCTTTCTAGATACAGTTTAACAGATTCAGAAACACTTTTGTCCCATTTCCCCCATTCTGTTCCCTACACCGCCTCAACTGCACAAAAAAGAGAGGACACGCCTCTCTTGGGGTTATTTTTCGTCATTCATTTTTGACTTTACTTCATCATAAGATAGTGCATGAGATTCCTCTTCTACTGTTTCAGGCATCTTTCCTGTTTCATAAAGAGATTTAATTTGTGTACTATCCAATGTTTCGTATTTCAATAGTGCTTCTGCAATCAACTTGTGAGTTTCACGATTTGACTGAATAATTTCAGCAGCTTTATTTCGTGCCTCATTCAATAATGAACGAATCTCTTCGTCAATTTCATAAGCTGTTTGTTCTGAAATTGATTTTTGAGGGCTTTGTGCACCAAACATAGCATGATTTCCTTCATATTGAACTGGACCAAGTTTTTCACTCATACCGTACTCTGTAACCATTGCACGCGCCATTTGTGTCGCCTGTTCAAAGTCGTTTGAAGCTCCTGTAGTTTGGACATTAAAGATAATTTCTTCGGCTACACGTCCACCCATTAAGCCAGCCAATTGCTCTTTCATATCTTCTTTAGATAGAAGCATTTGATCTTCCTTAGGAAGTGCAATCATGTAACCACCTGCACGACCTCTTGGTACAATTGTAACCTTATGAACAACACGGGCATTCGATAAGACTAGGCCAACAATGGTATGTCCAGCCTCATGGTAGGCAACCAATTCACGTTCTTTTTGTGAAACTGTCTTATCTTTCTTAGAAGGACCAGCAATAACTCTATCTTCTGCTTCATCAATATCTGAAGCATCAATTATCGATTTATTGCGACGAGCAGCAACTAGAGCCGCTTCATTCAATACATTCTCTAAATCAGCACCAACAAAACCTGGGGTTTGTTGAGCCACTAATTTCAAATCAACATCTTCTGCTAAAGGCTTGTTCTTAGCGTGAACTTTCAAGATTGCTTCGCGGCCCTTAACATCAGGACGACCAACCAATACTTTTCTATCAAAACGACCTGGACGCAGAAGGGCAGGATCAAGTACATCTGAACGGTTTGTAGCAGCGATGACGATAATTCCTTCATTTCCCTCAAAACCATCCATCTCAATCAAGAGTTGGTTCAAGGTTTGTTCACGTTCGTCATTACCTCCGCCGAGACCAACTCCACGTTGACGGCCAACAGCATCAATTTCATCAATAAAGATGATAGCTGGTGCTGCTTTTTTGGCATCTTCAAAAAGAGAACGAACACGACTAGCTCCAACTCCGACAAACATTTCTACAAAGTCAGAACCTGAGATACTAAAGAATGGAACACCTGCTTCTCCGGCGACTGCCTTAGCAAGCAAAGTTTTACCTGTTCCCGGAGGTCCCTCCAAAAGAACACCTGCTGGAATACGGGCTCCAAGTTTTGTAAATCGTTTTGGATCTTTTAAGAATTCAACAACTTCAACTAGTTCTTGTTTTTCTTCCTCAGCTCCAGCAACATCTGAAAATCTTACTTTAATATCTTCTTTATTTGCAGCTTTAGCCTTACTACGTCCAAAACTCATTGGGTTACGGCTATTATTTCCTCCCATATTTCCCATCATAGAGAATAGGAAGAAGAATAGAATACCGAATGGCACAATGGATACAAGAATATTAATCCACATACCACTTGAACTTTCATGCTTAACAGTTACTTCTGCTTTATGGTCAGAAGCAAGTTTTTGCAATTCTGATACTGTAGTATCTGAAGGAAGAATAATACTTGAAAATTTCTCTACTGTTGTAGCAGAAGGAGAAAAGAACTGAATACCTGTTTCTTCTTTACTTGTTTTAGGATTTTTATAGACACCCGAAACTTCGATAACACTGCCATTTGGTTGGTAAGTCAATTCTTTTACATTGTCATCGGTAATTTCTTTTACCAATTCTGTATAATTAATTTGCTCACTTTTCCCTGCAACACTACCTGTACTAAAATACTGGTAAGCTGTGACTAGGAAAAAAATAAGTAATAACCATAGAAAAGGATTTTTAATTAAACCATTATTTTGTTTTTTCATTAAAAATTGTTCTTTCTAATTTGAATACACTTCTTCTTTCAATACTCCAACATAAGGAAGGTTACGATAGTTTTCTTTGTAGTCTAAACCATAACCTACTACAAACTCATTTGGGATAGTAAAGCAGGTATAGTCTGCCTCAATTTCTACAACACGTCCTTCTGGTTTATCCAACAAGGTTGCAATTTTAACAGAAGCAGCCTCTCTTGCTTTAAACATATCTCTTAAACTCTTCAAAGTTTGACCTGTATCAATAATATCTTCTACAAATAGAACATGTCTTCCTTTGATATCTTGAGTCACATCTTGCTTGATATTGATGACACCGCTACTTGCTGTTCCACCATGATAGCTAGAAACCATCATAAAGTCCATTTCAATATGTGTATCAATATGTTTGACCAATTCAGCCATAAAAGGAATAGATCCTTTTAAAATCCCAACTAAAATTGGATTTTTTCCTGCATAGTCTTTAGTGAGTTGAGCACCTAATTTTTTAGCAGCTTCTGTAATTTCATCGTGTGAAACAAGGATTTTTTTAATATCGTTTTCTAACATTTTTTTACCTATCTATTTTTTCTATATAAAGTACAGTGTTCATTATATCATTTTTCGTGTTTTTACTCAAATTACTGGTTGCAATTCCCAAAATTGAGACAATTTCACCAAATTGCTCAATAATCAGAGCTGATTTTCGCTTTTCCATAGGGATTTTCAAATCAATAAATAGACGTCTGAGTTTTTTTCTATGCCCATTTTGAATCAAAAAATCTCCTGTTTTTCGATGACGAATGTGTATTGATGTTTCCCGTGAAACAGGTACCTGCTGAATTAATTCACCTTCTAAAGGAAGTCCAAAGGAAAATAAATAACCTTGGTAAGATACCTGATTTTGATAGTGTAACACAAGTTCATCTTCCTTTTCATCAGACTGAGGACTGATTTTACAAATCCGAAACTGTTGATACTCTTTTACTAATTCATAACCATTTTTAAGCGGATGACGATACTGGCTTTTAGTTTTTAAAATTTGTCTAACTTCTTCAAACTGAGCTTTTGTAAGATTCAAATCTGGAAAACGATTCAGATAAGTTTGAAGTAAAACTCTTTGTGTCGACTCAGAGTAAGACAATAGCTGATCTAAATTTTCTACATCAATATTCTTTGATAATTCAGCTATGGCTAGGTCATAATCTAAAATTTCATTGCCGAGGCTTAAGATTGCATCTCTAAATCGAGGATTTTCTTTTTCTAATTCTGGTAAATAAAAGTTTCGAATACGATTTCGAAAATAATGATTTTCTTTATTTGATATATCTTCAAAATGAAAAATTGATGGGAAGTCTTTTTTTTGAAAATTCAAGAAGGGCCGAATGATTTCTATCTCTCCGACTACTTGCTTCTCCTTAATTCCTGATAGATAGCGCAAACGAGTACCTCGAATCAATCGCATCAAAATCGTTTCCACCTGGTCATCAGCATGGTGGGCAGTGACTAAGGCTGTCGCACCTGTCTTTTTCATGACCTCTTGAAAAAAATCATAACGAAAATGTCGAGCACGGGCTTCTGAAAATTCACCTAAAAAATTGCTGATATAAATAGGAAGCTCTGCTTCAGCAGCCAACTTCCTTAATTCCTGTTCTTCCCAATCTGATTCTACTCTCTGCTTATGATTCACATGAGCTAGAATCAATTCAATTTCTAACTCTTTTTTATAGGTAGATAATAACTTAAATAGAAACATAGAATCTAATCCACCAGAAAGAGCTAGCACCACCTTAGCATGCTTTTTGAAATATCCCTTCTTGAGAAAATGATTTAAAAAATCTTGTTCCCTCATTTTAGAACCTCATAAACATCCTTGGCTATCTTAGAAATCGTATCATAATCAGAATTTTTAGTGAAAATAGAAAGAATAAATGGAGAATCTGCATAGACAACACCCGTATCATGCTTAAATTCATCCGCATCTCCAATTTTATGAGCTACTTTAACAGAAACACCTTTGGCAATTCTCTCATTATCAAAATCTGTTTTAGTCAAAGAATCCAATACAAATCCATTTTGGTTATAAATAGCTTCCATGACTTTCCCAGCCATTTTAGAAGAAATCAATTTTTCTTTTGAATCCCAATCATCTCCCATAATAGCAGACATCTTAGACTTGAATGTGACATCAGATTGATTTGAAATGTAATATCCCAATAGATTATGAGCTACATTATCAGATTCTTTTGATACTTTCGTAATTAAATCTTTTAGAGAATACTCTTTATTATCCTCTTTTTTAGGAAGACTACCACTTCCCTCTGGTTTATAAGAACCTGGAAAATCATTGACTGCAGATACGTATTTTACAGTCGTATCTAACTGATAAAGACCCTCATTTATTTTTTCTTGCGCATAATAGAGATAAGGTAGTTTTAAAACACTAGCTGCATACATCTTTTCATCTTGATTGATACCAGCCTCTTTTCCAGTAGTCAGTTGCTTAACATAAATAGAAAATGAATCCTTCTGATATTTTTCCGATAACATTTCTTGGACTTTACTCATCCGATTATCTTCTTCAGAAGTTGATTCTTTAGCTACCCATCCAGCCTGATCAATATGTAGAAATTCTCTTCCTTCTACAAACATAGTCTTATCGATTGATACCTGAGAATAAGCTGATAAGGATGATTTCACTTCTTTTAAGTCATAAGGACTATTGTACAGTTTAAAATCAGATTCTAACCATACTTTTTTTATTGTTGAAGTTACCTCTGATTGATCATATAAAAATCGTTTGTCCGCAGCTATAAATTGATGATTTGATAGCTTAAATACCGGAATTCCTTGTTTATTTAAGCGCCACTCGGTTATTTGAAAACTTGTTTGGGGAGTCAATTTTCCAGATTCCACTACTAAATCTTCATTCGCATAAACAGGAACTTCTCCAAAAACCATAGGGGAACTTAATTTTTCTCTAAAATAAATACCAAAGTCAGATTGTGAAAGGTAATAAATTTCTTTTGAAGTATAGACTACTTCTTTTTCTGTGCTAACGACTTTTGAAATGGTCAAAAAACTCGGTAACAACAAAATAATTAAGAATTTACGCATTCTTCCTTTCCTTTTCTTCTTGTAAACGCAATAGTTGATTTTTATCAGACAACTCTTCTAGTTTTTCATCCGATAGACTCAAAAATTGCTCAATTACGTCTAATAAATTTTCCATTTTATCACCTTGGGAGCAAGTCAGGAATCGTATAAACAGCTTCCCGATTCTTAGAATAATAATATTTTGCACGCATGTATTTAGCAGCGTAATCTTCATCTTTCAACTTTGTAGCAAAAGCTGTCTCTTTCTCCTTTTCCTCACTCAAGGTTTGATACTGAGTTTGCAAGTCTGATAACTGTTGACGTCTTTGGAGTAATTGGTGATAGCTTTGGGCAAGATTATAAGTTGGTAAAATGAACAATAAAATCATCAAAATAAGAACCCAACCCATGAAACGATTACGTTTTTGTCGTTCCTTCATCAGATAGCGACGACGTTGGTGCTCATTTTGAATAAAAGAATTATTCAATTGTACGATATTTTTAGACATTTTCTTCTACCCGTGTTTCACTGATAATTTCATACATGCCTGCTGCATCTTCTTTTTTTGTACTATCTTTCATCTCCAGTACTTTTACAAGTAGCAACTTATTTCCAAAACGAATTTCAACTTGGTCATTAACTTTCAAATCCGTTGAACTTTTGGCCAAGATTCCATTTACCTTGATTCTGCCTTTATCTGCTACTTCTTTTGCGACTGTACGACGCTTGATAATTCTTGATACTTTTAAATATTTGTCTAGTCTCATTTTTATTACCTCAAATTATTATTGTACCATTTTTATCCCTTTTATAGAAGAAAAATGTTAAATGGAAATTGCTTCCTTTGATTCTTTTATCTCTAATAAACTTTCTCCAAAAATGAGCAGATCTTCTAAAATTTCATAGTCCTTCTTGTTTCGGATATCAAATACAACTTCCATTAATCCCTTATTCTCAGCTATGGCTGCTTTTAAATTCGTTGCGGATAAAGATTTAAAATAATCTTGAGCCAAAAACAATCGCTGAGTGACTTTTTCAAATTGTACTGTAATCTTATTATCTTTTCTTTCCACACGTTGAACAAAGACCTTGTCAAGATAAGACTTAACCAAACTAATCTCTAAAAGATAGGCTACCACGTCTGGGTACTCTCCAAAGCGGTCCATCAACTCTTCTTGTAACTCTTCATAGTTGGCACGGTTGTCAATTTGACGAATTTTCTTGTAAATTTCAATCTTATGTCGTTGATCAGAAATATAGGTATCAGGAAGATAGGCATCAATTTGTAAAATCAACTCAGCATTCCCTTTGGTTCTTGTGTTCCCATTACCATGTCGTTTAGCAATAGCTTCCTCCAATAACTGCGAATACAATTCAAAACCAACAGAATCAATGAAACCAGACTGGGATTTTCCTAAAAGATTTCCTGCTCCACGAATCGAAAGATCTCGCATTGCAATCTTAAATCCAGAGCCCAATTCTGTAAATCCTTTAATCGCTTCTAATCTCTTCTCGGAGACTTCACTGATTGATTTTTCTGGACGATACATGAGATAGGCATAAGCAATACGATTACTACGACCGACTCTTCCTCTTAACTGATACAAGGTTGACAAGCCCATATGGTCCGCATTTTCAATAAATAAAGTATTGGCATTTGGAATGTCCACCCCTGTCTCAATAATGGTAGTTGTCACCAAAATATCATACTGACCTTCAATGAAATCCAGTAGAGTATTTTCTAACTGAATCTCACTCATTTGCCCATGAACATACCCAATCGAAGCCTCTGGAATCAACTCCTGTAATTCTGAAACCTTCTGGTCAATTGTGTCAACTTTATTGTAAAGATAGTAAATTTGACCTCCACGTTCCATTTCACGCAATACAGCATCACGAATCACACTATCATTCTTTTCTAAAACATAGGTTTGCACTGGATAACGATTAGTCGGCGGAGTTTCAATAACAGACAAATCTCTGATTCCCAACATAGACATGTGAAGGGTACGAGGAATTGGCGTTGCTGTCAAGGTCAGGACATCTACTTGTTTTTTCAGTTCTTTCAAGGTTTCCTTATGCTTGACACCAAATCGCTGTTCCTCATCAATAATCATCAAGCCCAAATCAGCAAACACAACATCTTTTGACAAAACACGATGGGTTCCAATCAAAATATCAACTTGACCGTTTTTCAATTTTTCAAGTGTTTCAGTCTGCTCTTTTTTACTTCTAAAGCGACTCAATACATCAATATTAACTGCAAAATTTTGGAATCGTTCCTTAAAATTCGTATAGTGCTGTTGCGCTAAAACCGTCGTCGGAACTAAGACGACAACCTGTTTGTGATCATTGACTGCCTTAAAGGCTGCACGCATAGCAACTTCAGTCTTTCCAAAACCAACATCCCCAACTAAAAGTCGATCCATTGGCTGAGAAGCCTGCATATCTCTCTTGATTTCCTCAACACTACGAAGTTGATCATCCGTTTCAACATAAGGGAAGGCATCATCAAAAGCATGTTGATCCTCATCATCAGCTGAGAAAGCAAAACCCTTCAACTGGCTGCGCTCAGAATAAAGTTTGATTAAATCGTCAGCTATATCCTCTACCTGGTTCTTAACTTTTTGCTTGGCTTTTTTGAAATGACCGTCATTTAATTTATTGAGTTTAGGAGCTTTACCGTCACTTGAAACGTATTTGGAAAGTAGATGAATCTGTTCCACTGGGATAGAGATTTGATCCCCGTTTTGGTATTGAACACTGACATAATCACGGTGAATCCCTTTGATTTCAATTGTTTCAATCCCTAGATATTGACCAATTCCATGGATATGGTGAACAACGTAATCTCCTTTTTCAAGTTCATTGTAATCTTTTAATCTCTCTGCGTTTGAAACATGTTGTCTTCGAAAACGACGTTTCAATTTCTTTTGAAAAATCTCATGTTCAGTGATCAAGAGAATTTTTTCATCTACAAAATGAAAACCATGTCTGAGGTTACCCTCGATTAAGTTTACAGATTCTTTACAAACGCTTGACTTATTTCTGGAATCCAATTTAATCTGATATTCCTCTAAAACATCCTCCAATGTTTTACTTCCCATTGAATTGCTAGACTGCAGAATAATGGTGTAGTCCATTTTTTTATATCGCTCAATTTCTTCTTTAAGAAAAGAAAATTGATTGAAAAACTCCTGCATGGGAAATTGATTAAATTGATAAATGTGATCAAACTTGAGATTTCCTAACCCTTTTTGGAGATTGGAGAAAAAGGTAACTGGACTTTGTTTTTTATAGGTTTGTTCTGTATCTGCAAAATACTGCATATCAGAAAATGATTTACCATTCTGTAAATCTTCTGTAAAGTATTGCGCTAACTCTCTTTCAAAGGCTTCATAATGATTCATCAATTTTTGGTAATCATCAAAAAACACTGGTGTATCTTTTTCAATATAATCAAATATAGTCCATGTTTTATCGTAACATAAAGATAAAAACTTTCGACTATCTGAATGTACTTGTTTTTGATGAAAACTTGACAAAATCTCTTCCAAGTATGATTTTAAAATTGGTGATAAGGTCTTTGAAATTTGCTTTTCTAAAGCTGACTGCCCTCGTAGATAGTCCTTTTCCCTCAAAAGTATATCACTTGCTGGAAAGATAGTGAGTTCTGTTTGATTTTCTTTTGATAATTGTGTTTCTACTTCAAAAGTCCGAATTCCATCTACTTCATCACCAAAAAACTCGATTCGGAAAGGTTCTAACTGAGACATCTCAAAAATATCTAAAATATCTCCTCGAATACTAAACTCACCTTGAGTTTGTACTTGCGTAACTTTGCGATAACCTATTTCCTTTAACTGATGGATAAACGTGTGTTGATCATATTCTTCACCAACTGTTATTTTTACAATACTATCTTTGAATATATTGGGAGACGGTAAAATCAATCGACTTGCTGCGATATTACAAACTAAAATCCCTTTCTTAAATGAATCAGTCAAAAAACGCAAGGCTTCAACCCGTGAAATGATTTTTTCTTGTGAAGACATCAAAAACTCGACCATAGGGGAGTCATCTACTAAAAATGGATAGACAAGTTCCTCACCCAAGACAGATATAAGATCACTAACAAGTCCTTCTGCTTCTCCATAAGTTGACGTCAATAACACAATCTTATCTTCCTGTCTCAAACTACTAGCAATTGCTAAAGCTTTTGTAGAAGTTGACAAGCCTAACATTAATTGTCTTTTCTTATCTGTCAGATTTCGATGCCATTTTTTTATCTGATTATTTTCTGAGAATAAATCTAATAAGGTTAACATTTATCCGTTATACCTCTGCATTGTTTTCTCAAAATTTTTCTCTTGTAAATAGTAGTTTACAGAATCGTCAACTTTGTCAATAGACTGTAAAATACCAATATAATCATCCTTGTCAAAGGTACTCAAAACATGGTTAACAACTGACATTCCATTTTTAGGTCTTCCGATTCCAATCTTAACACGATTAAAGGTTTGGGTTCCAATATGTTGAATAATAGACTTGATACCATTATGACCACCTGCGGATCCCTTTGCTCTTAAACGAATCTTTCCAACTTCCATGTCAAGATCATCATAAATGATGAGTAAATCTTCAATATCCAAACCATAGTAAGTCAATAAAGCATGAACCGCTTTTCCACTTTCATTCATAAATGTCGTTGGTTTGACAAGATAAATTTTTTCTCCATTTAGGAAAAAGGATGCTAGGTCAGCTTGAAATATCTTATCGTGTGTAAAAGTGACATTCTGTTTCTTCGCTAGTTGGTCAATCAACATAAAGCCAACATTGTGTTTTGTTTCAAAATATTTATCTCCTGGATTTCCCAAGCCTACAAGTAATTTGGTCATTTATTTTTCCTTTCAAAAGCCAAAAGGGTTGGAATTTTTTTCCAACCTAATTGACACTATTCATTAATTTTTTTAGACATTAAAGCGGAATTCCATGATATCGCCGTCTTGAACGATATATTCTTTTCCTTCTTCACGCAAGCGTCCAGCTTCTTTTACAGCCTTTTCAGATCCGTATTTCACTAGATCCTCATATGACATAGTTACTGCACGAATAAATCCTTTTTCAAAGTCTGAGTGGATAATACCAGCTGCTTGAGGAGCCTTCATACCACGTTTGAAGGTCCAAGCGCGAACTTCTTTTTCGCCAGCTGTGAAGTAAGTTCCCAGTCCAAGCAAGTGGTAAGCTGCACGAGTCAACTTGTCAACGCCTGATTCTGTCAACCCAAGTGCTTCAAGAAACTCTTGCTTGTCTTCTTCGTCTAACTCAGAAATTTCTTCCTCAGCACGCGCAGAAATAACGACTACTTCAGCATTTTCTGTCGCTGCGAATTCACGAATTTGTTTAACATAGTCGATAGAGTCAGGTTCTGAAACTACATCCTCGTCCACATTAGCAACATAGAGCACTGGTTTAGTCGTTAACAGGAAGAGACCTTTGACAACCTTTTGTTCCTCATCTGTAAATTCAATAGTTCGAGCTGATTTTCCATCTTCAAGAACAGGTTTAATCTTTTGAAGAACATTAAATTCTGCTACTGATTCTTTATCTTTTTGCGTACGTGCCATCTTTTCTACACGCATATAGCGCTTATTAACTGATTCTAAGTCAGCAAGAATCAACTCTAGGTTAATAGTATCAATATCTGCCAGTGGATCCACAAAGGCGTCTTCACGTCCTTGCTCGCGCATCACATTTTCATCATCAAAAGCACGAACTACATGAACAATCGCATCTACTTCACGGATATTAGCCAAGAATTTATTCCCTAGCCCTTCTCCTTTTGAAGCTCCTTTTACAATCCCTGCGATATCTGTAAATTCAAATGTTGTTGGAACTGTCTTTTTAGGAGTAATCATTTCAGTTAGTTTTTGTAGGCGTTCATCTGGAACTTCTACCATTCCAACATTTGGATCAATCGTCGCAAATGGGTAATTTGCTGCCTCTGCTCCTGCTTTTGTAATTGCATTAAATAGTGTTGATTTACCAACGTTTGGCAAACCAACGATACCTGCTGTTAAAGCCATATTTTCTCATTCTCCGTTTTCATTTCAATCCCTAATATTATAACACAAAAAGGGAAAACTTGCTAACCCTCTAACTAAGGGTTTTCAGTCAATAATTTTATTCATTTTTCGATCAAAATCATAGCGTCCCATCATGACAACATGGTCACAATTGCTACATTTGATTTTGATATCTGCTCCTACACGTGTAATTTCCCAACGATTAGCTTTTTTTCCTGTTGACTTGATTGTGCAAGCATGTGGTTTTTTCATTTCAACAAAATTTCCAACTTGATACATACTACTCTCCTTTTCTTTTTCGATTATATCATAAAAGAGGCGAGCCAGGCTCAACCTCTTTCACTTAATTTGTACGAACTGGTGTAATGAGCTGCATGAAGTCCTCATCAGTGTCTGCTGGCACAAGAGTAAATGGACGAACAGCTGAGATAAAACTAATGGTCACTTTTTCGCTATTTAAAGCTTTAAGAGAATCAATCAAGTAAGTTGGGTTGAAACTAATTGTCAAATCTTCACCAGTAACCTGATCAGTATCGATTTCTTCGTTTACTTTACCAACTTCTGGCGAGTTAACATGAGCGCTAACAACCCCATCTTTTATTTCAAGTTTCACAGTACCATTTTGAGTAGCACTTGATAAAAGACGAGCACGTTCCATTGACTGGCGTAAGTTTACAACATCAAAAGTAATAGTAGTATTAAAGTCTGTTGGAATCAAACGATCTGTATCAGGATAGTTTCCTTCGAGGAGACGAGTATAGAAGCTAATATTTTCGCTTCTAAAGAGGATTTGGTTATTGGCAAAGAAAATCTCTACAGTTTCGATATCATCTGTAAATACCGCTGAAAATTCGCGTAGAGAACGGCTAGGAATCACGACATCAAAATCATCACTATTTTTCTCAAGCGTTAATTTTTTCTGGCTTAGACGATGAGAGTCTGTTGCAACTGTTTTTAACTCTTTGTGTTGACTCAATACAAAATGAACACCTGTCAAAATTGGACGACTCTCTTGTGTACTTGCAGCAAATGCTGTTTCATTGATAATTTTCTTGAGTAATTTTGTTTCAAGAACCAAAGGAGTGCTTGCTGAAATTTCTTGGATTCGTGGATACTGTTCGCTATCTTTTCCTTTTAGGGTAATTTCTGATTTTCCACTGGTTAAAACAATTTGATTTTGTTCAATTTCTTTAAAATCAAGAGTCACATCAGGTAGACTAGATACCACATTGATGAAGAAAGAAGCTTCAAGAAGAATCGAACCTAAAGAAGTAATTAATAGACCAGCATCTTCATTTTTTTGAGAAATAAAATTTTCAATTGAAATTTGACCATTTGAACCAATTAAAGTAACACCTTCATTGGTTACGTCAATTTTGACGGTTGATAAAATAGGAATAGCATTTTTAGAACTAATAGCTCTCTTAGTTGTATTCAATGCTTGTAGAAATAAATTTTTATTAATTGAAAAATGAATCATGGATTCTCCTTTATTTATTTTTAGTATTAGAAGGATAATAGTAATAATAGAGTCTGTGAAATCTGTGGAAAACAGACTTTAAACAAGTCATATCAAGTTTTTTGGCTTGTTTAAAAAATGTGGATAAAAAAGATAAAAAAGCAAAAGTTATCCACAAATTATTTAATTTTCTTTTTGATGGATTCGATTTCTAAACGTAAATTATCGTCTTCATCAATCAAAGATTTAATTTTGGCATGGGCATGAATGACTGTTGTATGGTCTTTTCCACCAAATTCCTTCCCAATTTTTGGAAGACTATTATCTGTTAGTTCTCTAGATAAATACATGGCTACTTGACGGGCTAACACAATATTTTGAAGGCGTCTGCTTCCCTTCATTTCTTTGACACTGACACCATAAAAGTTACCAACTTCATTTTGGATTTTATCAATTGGGATGACGAGCATTTGGTTAACATCTTGTTTACGTGCTCGAATAGCCTCTGCAGCGATATCGATTGTGATATCCTTAATCTTCTTCACTCGGGCAATTAAAGTGATGTCGTTGATTGCTCCTTCAAGTTCTCGGACGTTTGAATCAAATTGACCAGCTAGGTATTCTAGGGTATCACTTTGGAAATGGTAGTCTAAATGCTCTGTTTTGCTTTGTAAAATGGCAATACGTGTCTCAAAGTCAGGTGGTGTGATATTTTGCGTCAAGCCCCAGCTAAAGCGCGTGACAAGCCGTTCTTCAAGGCCCTCTAGGTGTTTAGGGCTACGATCACTAGTCAGAACAATTTGTTTTTGATTGCTATGGAGAACATTGAAAGTATTGAAAAATTCTTCTTGAGTTGCAACTTTTTTTCCACTCAACGATTGGATATCATCAATTAACAAGAGATCAAGGCTACGGTAAGTTTTTTTGAACTTTTCCATTTCACCCAGTCTCAGGTGTTCAAGAAAATCGTTAATAAAGCTTTCAGCAGGAATGTACTTCACACGCGCATCAGGAATATTTTTCAAAATTTCATTCCCAATGGCATTGAGTAAGTGAGTCTTCCCAAGCCCAGGTCCTCCATAGATAAAAAGAGGATTATAGGTCAAGGCCAAATCTTCAGAGACAGCCAAGGCGGCTGATACAGCCCAAACATTTCCATCCCCTTGAATAAAATTATCAAAGGTATACTTTTCTTTTAATCCAGTATCCGAATAAGGAATAGATGCTAGCTTTGGACTATAGTCATAAAGAGTTGAATTTGGAGCTTCTTCAACTTGTGGGACAGCCGTATCTTGAGGTTTGGTGAAAATATAGTGGGGAGTTATCTCAGCATCATAAATTTCAAAACCAGCTACCACAATAATATCTTTTAGTTGTTTTTCCCAGACCATTTCCATTTCAGATCGTGGTAAAAATATAGTGGCAACATTTTCCTCTACCTTGATGAGTTCAGCTTGAATAGCATAGAAATCATACATGGATCGAGTCAGTCTTTCTTGAGCAAATTCTAATATACGATTCCAAAATTGTTTTTCTCTCAATCCTTTCTCCTCCTTTACTATTTAAAAGTTTAATGCTAGACTTATTTTACCATAGATAGCAAGAATTTTCCACAAGCTGTGAAAAATAATCCACAATGTTATCAAGTTTTATCCACAGGTTGGGGATGAAATCAGGAATTATTGATTTATGAAGCTTTTTATTAAAAAAAACAGTGGATAACCTTGTGAGATAAAAAAAATAAAAGAACAGCCTTATTTCAGGCTGTTGATAATTCTACTGTATTCTTCTTGATTTGAAAAAGAAATAATGATTTTTCCGCTATCTTTTTTAGACAGTTTGATTTCTACATCTAATCCGAGTAGTTTTTTTAACTGTTCTTCTTCATTTTGTATGAAATGATTCGTTTTTTGAAGTTTCTTTTGTTTTTTCTCTGTCAGAAGAGCTTCTAACTTCCTTACAGAAATGTCTTCCTCTATAATTCGTTGAAAGAAATAGTCTTGTTGTTCCTTATTCAACCCAA
Organism: Streptococcus mitis; assembly: GCF_003942775.1. GTDB lineage: Bacteria > Bacillota > Bacilli > Lactobacillales > Streptococcaceae > Streptococcus > Streptococcus mitis_CN. Next base: position 15,704 of record NZ_RJNX01000002.1, read on the forward strand.
CTAGAGAACGCGCATGGGCTTGTGATAGTTTGCCATTTTCTACTTCTGAGAGGATCTGTTCTGGCAAGGACAGCAAGCGAATAGAGTTACTGATATAAGGACGAGACTTGCCCATTTTATCTGCAATTTCAGCATGGGTAAATCCTTTCTCTACAAGAGATTCATAGGCGCGTGCTTCTTCTATTGGATTTAAATTTTCTCTCTGTAAATTTTCAATGATAGACTGGATCATCATCTCTTGGTCTGAAAGTTGTTTAACAACAGCTGGGATAGACGTTAGACCAGCTAAAAGTGAAGCTCGGTAGCGTCTCTCTCCTGCAAGGATTTCATAACCAATAACAGGAGATTGACGAACAATAATCGGTTGAATGACCCCATTTTCTTTAATAGACTGTGCTAGTTCATGTAGTTTTTCTCCATCAAATTCTTTTCGAGGCTGATAGGGATTTTTTTGTATATCTGTGATAGAAATCATTTCAAATTTTTCCATGATTCTACACTAACACATCTTTTCTCTTATGTAAAGCTTTCTTTACATAGATGTCAATTAAGATTCTAAATCACCTGAACTCTTGTCAAGTTTAATAGATGTAGTTTCTTCTTTACCGTTGCGATAGTAAGTGATCTTAATGGTGTCTCCGATAGAATGATTGTAAAGAGCACTTTGTAAGTCTGTTGATGAAGCAATCTCTTTGTCATCTACTTTTGTAATAACGTCGTATTTTTCAAGGTGACCATTGGCAGGCATATTACTTTGTACAGAACGAACAACTACACCAGATGTTACATTGCTTGGAATATTCAGTCTTCTAATATCACTTGTATTAATATTTGAGAGATTGACCATTTGGATGCCCAAAGCTGGACGCGTTACTTTTCCGTTCTTTTCTAACTGTTCAATAATATTGATAGCATCATTTGCAGGGATTGCGAAACCAAGACCTTCTACAGATGTTCCTCCATTTGTGGCAATTTTACTTGAGGTAATTCCGATAACCTGTCCTTGGATATTGATAAGTGGGCCACCAGAGTTACCTGGGTTAATAGCAGTATCAGTTTGGATGGCTTTTGTAGAAATGGCTTGTCCATCTTCAGATTTTAAGGACACATTTCGATTGAGACTAGATACGATACCTTGAGTAACAGTATTAGCATATTCAGAACCTAACGGGCTACCAATAGCAATAGCAGTTTCTCCTACGGTTAACTTGCTAGAATCACCAAACTCAGCTACTGTTGTCACTTTTTCTGAAGAGATTTTGACGACAGCAATATCAGAGAAAGTGTCCGCTCCGACAATTTCTCCAGGTACTTTAGTTCCATCTGACAAACGAATATCTACTTTGCTGGCACCATTTATAACGTGATTATTGGTGACAATGTAAGCTTCTTTGTCATTTTTTTTATAAATAACCCCAGATCCTTCACTAGAGATTTGCTGAGAATCAGTGTCAGTATCATCATTACCAAATACGCTATTTTGTCTGTTTGCTGAATAAGTAATAACGGATACAACAGCATCTTTTACTTTGTTAACAGCCTGAGTTGTTGAATTTTCATTCTTATAGGCAGTCTGTGTAATAGTACTATTGTTGTTAGAGGTACTTACAGTACTTTTTTGAGTTAGTTGGTTTATTGAAAAGCTACCCAAGGCTCCACTAATAAAGCTAATGACGATAACGACTAATAATTGAAACCCTTTTTTGTAAAATGTTTTTAAATGTTTCATATTTGCCTCCATATGTTTGAAATTACTGAAAGTATAAACTGACTAGCTTAATTATAACTTAAAAACAAAAGTTTTTCACAGATTGTGGATAACTTTCAAAAATCTGTGGTTTTCTCGGCTAAAATTAACCTTTTATTTTGTGAATAAGATGTGAAAAAATAGAGAATATGTTAGAATAGAGTCATGAAAATTAAAGTTGTAACAGTTGGGAAACTGAAAGAAAAGTATTTAAAAGATGGTATTGCAGAGTATTCAAAACGAATTTCTCGATTTGCTAAGCTTGAAATGATAGAGCTAGCAGATGAAAAAACACCAGATAAGGCCAGTGAATCAGAAAATCAAAAGATTTTAGAAATAGAAGGTCAGAGAATTTTATCAAAAGTTGGTGACCGTGATTTCGTGATTGTGTTGGCTATCGAAGGGAGAACTTTCTCCTCAGAAGAATTTAGTAAGCAGCTAGAAGAAGCTTCTATAAAAGGATTTTCTACTCTTACATTTATTATTGGGGGGAGTCTGGGATTAGCACAGGATGTAAAAAAGAGAGCCAATCTCTCTGTTAGTTTTGGCCGTTTAACCTTGCCCCATCAGTTAATGAGACTAGTCCTTGTTGAACAAATCTATCGGGCTTTTACAATACAGCAGGGCTCGCCCTATCATAAATAGAAAATTGACTTTCAATTGAATTTTTGGTAGAATAATTGTATTAGGTCTCATAGCTCAGCTGGATAGAGCATTCGCCTTCTAAGCGAACGGTCGCAGGTTCGAATCCTGCTGGGATCAATATAATAGCAAAGCTGGGAATTTTCCCGGCTTTTTTCTTAAAAAAGTACACTTTGGGAGAAAAAAATGACAGTTGAGAGAATTTTATCTAAAACGAAATTCCATTTTGTATAATAGTTTTTGTAAGTTAGCTTACAGGAAAAAAACATTTGAGGAGATTTTATTATGAAAAACACAGTTAAATTGGAACAGTTTGTAGCCTTGAAGGAAAAAGACTTGCAAAAGATTAAAGGTGGGGAAAGTAGGGTTTCAGACATCCTCCTTGATTTTCTTTTCCGACGAAAAAAGTAATGAAATAAGGAGAAAGAGTAATGAATTTACTTGGATTTGGGACAGTTATTGTTCATTTTTTAATTATTAGTCACAGTTACCGTTTAATTTGTAAAGGTCAAATAAAAGCAAAGGAACTATACGTTTTTGGTGCTTATACATTACTAGTGGAAGCAGTACTTGAACTTACCTTCTATTTTCTATCTTTAGATGGGTTAGGAATTGTAACATTTTTATTTCCTTTGGGATTATATTCCTATTTTAGATGGATTAAACAGTATGAGAAGAATAGGGGACTATTCCTAAGTTTACTACTGTCTCTTTTATATGAGAGTACTCATAACTTTCTGTCCGTAACTTTCTCCTCTATAACAGGAGACAATTTTGTTTTACAATATTATTACCCATTCTTTTCCGTTGTAACGGTGTTGACCTATTTTGTTGTCTCAAAAATCATTCATTATTTCCACTTAGAATTAACCTATTTTGACAAGGACTACCTTTATCCTTTCTTGAAAAAAGTATTTTTTGCTTTACTACTGCTCCATATTGTATCTTTCGTTTCAAATATGGTAAGTACGATTAAACATTTGAATAGCTTTGGAAGTATTTTATCATCTATTGTCTTTATCTCTTTACTTTTGACCTTCTTTGCAATGAATTCTCATAAAGTTCAAATGGAGAAAGAGATTGCTTTGAAGCAGAACAAATTTGAACAGAAACATTTACAAAACTACACAGATGAAATTGTCGGTCTGTATAATGAAATTCGTGGTTTTCGGCATGACTATGCTGGGATGCTTGTCAGCATGCAGATGGCAATTGACAGTGGTGATTTACAGGAAATTGACAGAGTTTACAATGAAGTTTTGGTCAAAGCAAATCACAAACTGCGTTCAGATAAGTATACTTACTTTGACTTGAACAACATAGAAGATTCAGCTTTACGAAGTTTGGTTGCTCAGTCAATTGTATATGCTCGAAATAATGGTGTAGAGTTTACACTGGAAGTAAAAGATACGATTACCAAGCTTCCAATAGACCTGCTGGATTTAGTTCGTATTATGAGTGTTTTATTGAACAATGCTGTCGAAGGATCGGCTGATAGTTATAAAAAGCAGATGGAAGTAGCAGTTATTAAGATGGAAACTGAAACAGTGATTGTGATTCAGAATTCATGTAAAATGACGATGACTCCTTCAGGAGATCTATTTGCTTTAGGATTCTCTACTAAGGGAAGAAATCGTGGAGTCGGATTAAATAATGTGAAAGAACTACTGGATAAGTACAACAATATTATTTTAGAAACAGAGATGGAAGGCAGTACATTTAGACAAATCATTAGATTTAAGAGGGAATTTGAATGAAAGTTTTAATTTTAGAAGATGTTATTGAACATCAAGTGAGACTAGAGAGAATATTGGATGAAATTTCGAAAGAATCGAATATTCCAATATCATACAAGACAACGGGAAAAGTTCGTGAGTTTAAGGAATATATCGAAAATGATGAAGTAAACCAGCTTTATTTTCTAGATATTGATATTCATGGAATTGAGAAAAAAGGGTTTGAAGTTGCTCAGTTTATTCGTCATCACAATCCTTACGCTATTATCGTCTTTATCACCAGTCGATCAGAGTTTGCGACTCTAACCTATAAATACCAGGTATCAGCCTTAGATTTTGTTGATAAGGATATCAATGATGAGTTGTTTAAGAAGAGAATTGAGCAAAATATCTTCTACACGAAGAGTATGTTACTTGAAAATGAAGATGTTGTAGATTATTTTGACTACAATTACAAGGGAAATGATTTAAAAATTCCTTACCATGATATTTTGTATATTGAAACGACAGGTGTCTCTCATAAATTACGCATTATTGGTAAGAATTTTGCCAAAGAGTTTTACGGTACCATGACAGATATTCAGGAAAAGGACAAACATACTCAGAGATTTTATTCTCCTCATAAGTCATTTTTGGTAAATATAGGCAATATCAGAGAAATTGATCGAAAAAATCTAGAAATTGTTTTCTATGAAGACCATCGTTGTCCTATTTCAAGATTAAAAATTAGAAAATTAAAAGATATTCTAGAGAAAAAATCTCAAAAGTAATTGACAATTAGCAAGAAATTGATATAATGGTTATATCTGCTACAGATAGAAGGTCCGTTGGTCAAGGGGTTAAGACACCGCCTTTTCACGGCGGTAACACGGGTTCGAATCCCGTACGGACTATTTTATCCGCCATAGCTCAGTTGGTAGTAGCGCATGACTGTTAATCATGATGTCGTAGGTTCGAGTCCTACTGGCGGAGTATAGATAAAAGGGAACATAGTGTTGTTCCCTTTTTTGTATCAATTTATATCACCAAGCATCTTCATAAGGAAGTCTGTTATTTCTTGAGGGCTTTCTTTTTTTCCATGTGCAATCCAAGTTTGGCAGACACCAAAAAGTGCGTGAGTTAGATAGATGCTACTATATGCTAATTCAGTGGTATTGAGATTCAGTTGCATAAAGCGTTTTTGTAAATCTGTGCTGAGCATGATATGAAGTTTATTTCGTAAGAAATTTTGGATTTCTTTAGTCCCATTTTCAGAAAGAAGGGCAGCCAGAAGTGGTTGTGACTCTAGATATTTAAAGACTTCTAAAATAGCATCTTTTTTGTGATGAGCATGTTTTTGAAAAATATATTCAAATGTATGAAATAGCTTGCTTTGATAGTGCTCAATCATATCATACTTATCCTTATAGTGAGTATAGAAGCTGGAACGACTAATTCCGGCTTTTTCTGCTAACTTGACAGTAGAAATTTGATCAAACGGCTGTTCCATCAGTAATTGTACCATAGCATTTTCAATAGTTCGCTTTGTTTTTAAGCGTTTGTTACTTTCTTGCATATTTCCTCCTTATAAACAAATTAGACTATATGTCTAAAAATGGATTTTTTATCTTGTAATTTAGATTTTTTAATGTATAATCTATTATATCAAAATTTTAGACAATATGTTTAAAAAAGGAGAAACTATGTTTAAAGAATGGAAAGCAATTTTTAAAAAACCAACCTTTATTATTGTCATGATAGGGAGTTCTCTTATTCCCGCTCTGTACAATATCATATTTTTATCCTCAATGTGGGATCCATATGGTCAAGTGTCTGACTTACCTGTAGCAGTTGTCAATAATGATAAAGAGGCCTCTTATAATGGTAATAGCATGTCTATAGGAAAAGACATGGTGTCTAATTTAGAGCAAAATAAATCATTGGATTTTCATTTTGTAGATGAAGAAGAAGGTAAGAAGGGTTTAGAAAATGGCGATTACTATATGGTAGTAACTTTACCAAGTGATTTATCTGAAAAAGCAGCTTCTATTTTAACGGAGCATCCAGAGCAAATGCAAATCGATTATCAGACTTCAAGTGGTCATAGCTTTATTGCAAGCAAGATGAGTGATTCTGCAATGACACAATTAAAGCAGAATGTTTCTACCAATGTAACCGAGACTTATACTAAAGCTTTATTCAACAAAATGGTCGATTTAAAGGATGGTATGAGTCAAGCAGCTTCTGGTAGTGAAAAATTAACTGATGGAGCGAATCAGTTAGTGGCAGGAAGTCAAACATTAACTACTAACCTAAACTCTTTAGCCGATTCAAGTTTAACATTTTCAAATGGAACGGAGCAGTTTACTAAAGGATTATTCTCTTATGTCTCTGGTGTTGAACAACTTCATCTTGGCTTAGGGAATTTTAATAGTGGTTTAGTTACATATACTGGTGCAGTGAGTCAATTAGATAGCGGATTAGGTCAATTATCTTCTAAAAGTCCTGAATTAGTAAGGGGAATCAATCAGTTATATACTGGTGTAGAGTCCTATACTGACGGTGTTTCTAAGCTTAATGCTGGTCTTAATCAATTTTCATCTGGTGTTAGTTCCTACACTAATGGAGTGGGAAGTCTTGCAGCAGGTGCTAATCAGTTATCTAATCAATCAGCTACACTTCGAATGGGTGTGGAGCAATTAAGTGAAGGAATTCAACAACTTTCTAGCAAGTTAGATGCTTCGTCTGAGCAAAAAGATCAAATTAATCAATTATCTTCTGGTTTGAATCAGTTAAATCAAGCTATTCAAAATATTGATGTTGGAGATACAAAACAATTAGATTCTGTTTTATCAAGTATAGTATCTCTTTCTAATCAAATGTTAGCAAGTGCTCAGTCTGATAAAGCGACTACATTAGCCAATATTCAATCGACAGTAGCTTATCAATCTTTGACAAGTGAGCAACAAGCTGAAATAAGTGCCTCTGTATCTCAAAATTCGACTGATAGTATTCAATCGGCTCAGTCAATTGTAGCTTTAGTACAAGGTTTACAGGGAAGTTTGGAAAACTTACAAAATCAATCTTCAAATCTTTCGACATTAAAAAATCAAGCTAATCAAGTATTACCTATTGCTTCTACTTCTTTGACAGGATTGTCAAATGGATTAACAGAGATACAAGGAGCTGTTTCTAGCAAATTAGTTCCTGCTAGTCAGTCGATTACATCGGGGGTAAATGCATATACTGCAGGTGTTGATAAAGTTTCTCAAGGCGCAAGTCAACTAAGTGAAAAGAATTCCACCTTGACAGGTAGTTTGAACCAATTAGTTTCAGGCTCAACTACCTTGACACAAAAATCTTCTAACTTGACAGCAGGAGTTGGTCAATTAGTTGAAAAAACTCCAGAATTAGTGTCTAGTATTGAAAAATTATCAACTGGCTCTAACCAATTGAATCAAAAGAGTCAAGAATTGATAGCAGGAGTTGATAAATTGCAGTCAGGCTCTAGCCAACTAGCTGACAAATCCAGTCAGTTAATTTCAGGTGCTTCTCAATTAGAAAGTGGAGCTAATAAATTGGCAGATGGAGCTGGGAAACTAGCAGAAGGTGGAACAAAGTTAACTTCTGGATTGGAAGGTTTACAGACAGGAGTTGCTTCTTTAGGACAAGGACTAAGTAATGCTAGTGATCAACTCAAGTCAGCATCAACAGAATCTAAAAATGCAGAGATTTTGTCAAATCCTCTCAGTCTCTCCAAAACTGACAATGACCAAGTTCCTGTAAATGGAATTGCAATGGCTCCTTATATGATATCAGTTGCTCTCTTTGTTGCAGCAATATCAACGAATATGATCTTTGCGAAGTTGCCTTCAGGGCGTCATCCAGAGAGCCGTTGGGCTTGGTTGAAATCTCGAGCTGAAATAAATGGTATTATAGCTGTTTTAGCAGGGATTTTGGTATATGGAGGAGTTCATCTTATTGGTCTAACTGCTAATCATGAAATGCGAACATTTATTCTCATTATCCTAACAAGTTTAGTATTCATGTCTATGGTGACCGCTTTAACAACATGGAATAGCCGTATAGGAGCTTTCTTTTCTCTTATTTTGCTTTTATTACAGTTAGCATCAAGTGCAGGTACTTACCCACTTGCTTTGACAAATGATTTCTTTAGAGCCATCAATCCTTGGTTACCAATGAGTTATTCAGTTTCGGGATTACGACAAACAATCTCTATGACAGGAAATATTCATCATCAAGTCATTTTCCTTGTTGTGATATTAGCCCTATTTATTGGTTTAGGTATGCTAGCCTATCAACCTAAGAAAATGGAAGAATATTAAAAAAATCGACCAACTGGTCGATTTTTTAAGCCTTAGATAACTTTCGTCTGTGATTATAGATTCCAAATAGTAAGAGAGAAGTAAAGGAACAGATTGCTCCAGTAATAAAACCATTGGGAATGAAGGAAAGTGTAATAGTTCCTTTCCCCTTAGGAACATCAACTTTCATAAAGCCAGTTTGAGCTTGTTTAATTTCTATTTTCTTACCATCTTGGTAGGCAGACCAACCTTTGTCATAAGGAATGGTGAAGAAAATGGACGTATCTTGTTTGATATCATATGTAGCAAAGACCTTGTTTTTAGAAGTTGATACTGTGACAGGTTGTTCTTTAATTTTTTGAATTGCCTCGGTGAAAGTTTTGGTATCTAAACGATAGAAGGTAGGAGATTCAAATGATACTTGTGAATTTCCAGGGAAACTAACATTGATATTGAAAGTTTTTTTCTCTTTTGTATAGCCTAGATTAAAGAAGGAGAAGACATTATCAGTTGTAAAAGTTTTCTTTTCTCCATTTACAAGGATGTCAACCTTTTTTTGTTTGTCATTAGAAAAGTGAAGGTTTGTGATAGAAAGATAAACTTGACTGTTTTCGGGAACCTCAATTTGATACTGGATTGCTGCATCCTCATTTGAAGAACTTGTAACAGTAATTAAATCATCAGTATTCTCTGTTTTGTCATAAGGGATCGGAGAAAAATAATCAAAATTGACATTAGCAAGTTGATTTAAAAATGAGGCCTGATTATCCAAGGTATGTTCATTGAACTTGACATCATTGTAAACAGATTGACTAGCAAATGCAATCGGAAGAGAGTATTGATTTTCATATAGGGTAAGATTATCTTTTTGATAGATATCTTGGAATCCATACTTATCAATAGGACTGTCTGATATATTGTACTGTATGCTAAATAAACTATCAGCCAAAATACTATTGTTAGCATAGCGGAGATTGAGATTAGTACCAGAGGATTTAAAACCAAGTTTATCTAAAGTAGAGCTTGCTGAACGATTTCGAACAGATGAAAATTGAGATATTCCATTGTAGTTGAATTTCATACTGTCATTTCCTGTCTGAGTCTCTAGTTTTTCAGTACGAGTAAATTGATTTCCAATATCTGTTGAGAAAGATTCCATAGCTGGGATATCTCGATTATATGCACTTCGAGAAGCAAATCCCCATTCCTTAGCAATTCCGTCTATTTGAGATGAAGCATTTAAACTCATTTCAACCATTATAAATAAAGAGATTAGAATGGCAAATAGATTTACAGAGATAAACTTTTTGATAACTGCAAGGAGTAAAAGAGAATAGACAACTAAAAATTCAAGAGTAAGCAGAATATTCAAATCTGTAAAAAAAGAATAATGTGATTTTAGATAGATGGTAGCTAAAAATCCTATCACTAGAAGAAAAAGCGAAACTAAAAAATTCCAGATTTTAATTTCTTTCAGACGATTTAAGACTTCCGCTGCTGTGTAAATTAACAAGGTAGAGAAAATCCAAGAATAGCGATGTAAAAACATATTTGGAGTATGCATGCCTTGCCAAAATAAATCAAGAACTTCAATATAAAAGCTTGCAATTAGAAATGCAAAGAAGATTGCATAGATAAGTTTCACGTGAAACTTAATGGATGTCAGTGTAAAAAATAAAATGCTCAAAATAAAGGGAAGTAGTCCAACAAAAATCATTGGGATAGCCCCATACTTTGTTGTATCAAAGGAACCGATGAATTGCTTAGCAAAGAGATCAAGATACCAGCTACTTTCAGTTTGAAACTTTGTAACTTCAGTTAATTTTTCTCCATGTGTCTGTAAATCAAATAGAGTAGGAAGAGTCAGAATCAAACTAGCCATACCAGCTAAAAAGGAGATCACAACAAAATCAAGAAAAGATGATTTTCGAGTTTTAAAGTCCCACGAAATTTGGCAGAGATACCAGAAAATAAGAAACAATGCTGTCATATAGCCAAAATAATAATTTTGAATAAACAAAATTGACAGACTTGTAAAGTACAATAGGAATTTCTTTTCAGTTATCAGTAGATGTAAACCAGTTATAATTAAAGGAATCAAGATAAAAACATCTAGCCAGGTTTTTATCTCTAATTGACTGACAGTGAAACTCATCAGAGCATAGGAAGTAGATAAAGCTAGTTTTAAAGGCTTAGGAATCGATTGAAATAATTTATTTAAACTAAAATAAGTTGACAGTCCAATCAATCCAAATTTTAAGAGAGTTGTCAGATAGACAGCATCTGGCATATTCGACAGATTAAAAAAGTAAACTAGTGGTGAAAGGGAACTACCCAAGTAATAACTAGATAGGGCATAGAAGTTCAATCCGAGGCCACTTGTAAAGGTGTAGAACAAACTACCATTTCCGTGTAGGATATTTCTTAGAGCTATATCAAAAATAACGTATTGATGAAACCCATCTCCTAATAGTGGAGATGTATCGCTATTCCAGTAGATACCTTGAGATAGATATACTCCTATCATAATGATTATGGGAATGATGAAAGAAACAAAATAGGTCCAATATGTTTTAAAAAATAATTTCATGTTACCTCATAAAATGTTAGAAAACTCAGCTGGTTAGCCCAACTGAGTTTTGAATTTTTTTAGTCTTTCCAAAGTTCTTTAACTTTTGCTTGTACTTCTGCATTCTCTAGGAATTCATCATAGGTTTCATCGATACGGTCAATGACGCCATTTTTAGACAAGACAATGATATGGTTGGCTAGAGTTTGAATAAACTCGTGGTCATGGCTGGCAAAGATGATTGATTCTTTAAAGTTTTTCAATCCATCGTTCAAGCTTGAGATAGATTCCAAGTCCAAGTGATTGGTTGGATCATCAAGTACAAGGACATTTGATTTCAAGAGCATAAGTTTTGAAAGCATGACACGAACTTTTTCTCCCCCTGACAAGACATTTACAGGTTTGTTAACCTCATCTCCAGAGAAGAGCATACGGCCAAGGAAGCCACGTAGGAAAGTATTGTCATCTTCTTCTTTACTTGCGAATTGACGCAACCAATCAAGGATTGACTCTCCCCCTGCAAAATCGGCCGAGTTATCTTTTGGCAAGTAAGAACGGCTAGTAGTAACTCCCCACTTGACAGTTCCTTCATAGTCAATGTCCCCCATGATTGCACGAATTAATGCAGTCGTTTGGATGTCATTTTGACCAATAAGAGCTGTCTTATCACCTGGACGCAAGATAAAACTGATATTATCTAAAATAGTCTCACCATCAATCTTTACAGTTAGATTTTCTACTGTCAGGAGATCATTACCAATCTCACGCTCCGCTTTAAAGTTGATAAATGGATATTTACGACTAGATGGCACAATCTCTTCTAGCTCAATCTTATCAAGCATTTTTTTACGTGATGTTGCTTGTCTTGATTTGGAAGCATTAGCAGAGAAACGAGCTACGAATTCTTGCAATTGCTTAATTTTTTCTTCTGCTTTAGCATTACGGTCTGCTAGCAATTTAGCAGCGAGCTCAGAAGATTCCTTCCAGAAGTCATAGTTTCCGACATAGAGTTTGATTTTTCCAAAGTCAAGGTCGGCCATGTGAGTGCATACTTTGTTTAAGAAGTGACGGTCGTGGGATACTACGATAACGGTGTTATCAAAGTCAATCAAGAAGTCTTCTAACCAAGTAATCGATTGGATGTCCAAACCGTTGGTAGGCTCGTCCAATAGAAGCACATCTGGTTTACCAAAAAGTGCTTTGGCAAGGAGAACTTTTACTTTTTCACCGTTGGCCAATTCGCTCATGTTTTGATAGTGCAATTCTTCTGGAATGTTTAGGTTTTGAAGGAGTTGAGAGGCTTCACTTTCTGCTTCCCAACCTCCAAGCTCGGCAAACTCTCCTTCGAGTTCGGCAGCACGCACTCCATCCTCATCTGAGAAATTTTCCTTCATGTAGATGGCATCTTTCTCCTTCATGATGCTATAAAGTTTTTCATTTCCCATGATAACGACATCAATGGCACGTTCGTCTTCATAGTCAAAGTGATTTTGACGAAGAACAGAGAGACGTTCATCTGGACCAAGAGAGATGTGACCAGTAGTAGGTTCAATATCTCCAGCTAAAATTTTTAAAAAGGTTGATTTTCCGGCACCATTAGCACCGATTAATCCGTAAGTATTTCCTTCTGTAAATTTGATATTGACATCATCAAAAAGTTTGCGATCACTAAAACGTAGTGAAACATCAGATACTGTAAGCAATGTTTTTCTCCTATATGTGTAATATATTTATTCTACTAGAAAATACGGAAATATTCAAATTTTTATCTGTCAATTTTGTGTAAATTAGATTTACAGTATACTTTACACGAATCCGTAAATAGCAAGACTGATTTATTTTGATAAATTACGGTTATTTCATTAAAAAAATGCTATAATTGAAGGGACTATATCGAAGGAGAATAAAATGATTAAACCCATTATTTTAACAGGAGACCGTCCAACAGGAAAATTGCATATTGGACATTATGTTGGAAGTCTCAAAAATAGAGTTTTATTACAGGAAGAGGATAAGTATGATATGTTTGTGTTCTTGGCTGACCAACAAGCTTTGACAGATCATGCTAAAGACCCTCAAACAATTGTAGAGTCTATCGGAAATGTTGCTTTGGATTATCTTGCAGTTGGATTGGATCCGAGTAAATCAACTATTTTTATTCAAAGCCAAATTCCAGAATTGGCTGAACTATCTATGTACTATATGAATCTAGTTTCATTAGCACGTTTGGAGCGCAATCCAACAGTCAAGACAGAAATTGCTCAGAAAGGCTTTGGAGAGAGTATTCCGACAGGATTCTTAGTCTATCCAATTGCTCAAGCAGCTGACATCACAGCTTTCAAGGCTAATTATGTTCCTGTTGGGACAGATCAGAAACCAATGATTGAGCAAACTCGTGAAATTGTTCGCTCTTTTAACAACGCATATAACTGTGATGTCTTGGTAGAGCCGGAAGGTATTTATCCAGAAAATGAGAGAGCAGGGCGTTTGCCTGGTTTAGATGGAAATGCTAAAATGTCTAAATCACTCAATAATGGTATTTATTTAGCTGATGATGCGGATACTTTGCGTAAAAAAGTGATGAGTATGTATACAGATCCAGATCATATCCGCGTTGAGGATCCAGGTAAAATTGAAGGAAATATGGTTTTCCATTATCTAGATGTTTTTGGTCGTCCAGAAGATGCTCAAGAAATTGCTGACATGAAAGAACATTATCAACGAGGTGGTCTTGGTGATGTGAAGACCAAGCGTTATCTACTTGAAATATTAGAACGTGAACTTGGTCCTATTCGTGAGCGCCGTATTGAATTTGCTAAGGATATGGGAGAAGTTTATAATATGCTTCAAAAAGGTAGTGAAAGAGCGCGTGAAGTTGCAGGTCAAACCCTATCTGAGGTTAAAGGAGCAATGGGACTTCATTACTTTAACTAAGTTTATTTTACAAGAAACTATCATTTCTATCTCGAAGAAAAGATAGTTTTTTATTTACCCCTGTAACATTTGACAAATTTTTATAGAATGGTATGATAGATACAATATAAAAAGAGTCAAGCTCAAAAATAAAGAAAAGAGGAAACTTCGAATGTCTAATTGGGACACTAAATTTTTGAAAAAAGGTTTTACCTTTGATGATGTATTGCTTATTCCAGCTGAAAGTCATGTGTTGCCTAACGATGCAGATTTAACAACTAAATTGGCAGATAATTTGACTTTAAATATCCCAATTATTACCGCTGCCATGGACACAGTTACAGAGAGTCAAATGGCCATTGCTATTGCTCGTGCAGGTGGTCTCGGAGTTATCCATAAAAACATGTCAATTGCTCAACAAGCAGAAGAGGTTCGTAAGGTAAAACGTTCTGAAAATGGAGTTATTATTGATCCGTTCTTCTTGACGCCTGAACATACAATTGCTGAAGCAGATGAGCTTATGGGTCGTTACCGCATCAGTGGTGTTCCAGTTGTTGAAACACTTGAAAATCGCAAATTGGTTGGTATTTTGACAAACCGAGATCTTCGTTTTATTTCAGACTATAACCAACCAATCTCAAACCATATGACTAGTGAAAATCTTGTTACTGCTCCTGTGGGTACAGATCTTGCAACAGCTGAGAGTATTCTTCAAGAACACCGTATTGAAAAGCTTCCTTTGGTAGATGAAGAAGGTCGTCTTTCTGGTTTGATTACTATCAAAGATATTGAAAAAGTTATTGAGTTTCCAAATGCTGCTAAAGATGAGTTTGGTCGTCTTCTAGTTGCAGGTGCAGTAGGGGTTACTTCAGATACATTTGAACGTGCAGAGGCTCTTTTTGAGGCAGGAGCGGATGCGATTGTTATTGATACTGCGCATGGTCATTCTGCAGGTGTCTTGCGTAAAATTGCTGAGATTCGTGCTCATTTCCCAGACCGTACATTGATTGCTGGAAATATTGCTACTGCTGAAGGTGCACGTGCCCTTTATGAAGCAGGTGTAGACGTTGTCAAGGTTGGTATTGGGCCAGGTTCTATCTGTACTACTCGTGTGATTGCAGGTGTTGGTGTTCCACAAGTAACAGCTATCTATGATGCTGCAGCTGTTGCGCGTGAATATGGTAAAACGATCATTGCTGACGGTGGAATCAAGTATTCTGGAGATATTGTAAAAGCACTTGCGGCTGGTGGAAATGCTGTTATGCTTGGATCAATGTTTGCTGGAACTGATGAAGCTCCAGGCGAAACTGAAATCTTCCAAGGACGTAAGTTTAAGACTTACCGTGGTATGGGATCAATTGCTGCTATGAAGAAAGGTTCAAGCGATCGTTACTTCCAAGGTTCTGTCAATGAAGCAAACAAACTTGTTCCAGAAGGAATTGAAGGTCGTGTTGCTTATAAAGGTGCGGCAGCTGATATTGTCTTCCAAATGATTGGTGGTATTCGCTCTGGTATGGGTTACTGTGGTGCAGCTAACCTTAAAGAACTACACGATAATGCTCAATTTATTGAAATGTCTGGTGCTGGTTTGAAAGAAAGCCATCCTCATGATGTACAAATTACTAATGAGGCACCAAATTATTCTATGTAAAAACAATAGAAAGAACTCCCGTGAAAACAGGAGTTCTTTTACGATGTTGTCAATTTTGATTTACAGAAACTTTACCATCCTGAATAGTAAAGATACTTAGATTTTCTGGCAGATTTTGAAGATGATCTAAGCTTGTTGTTGTAATAAAGGTTTGGATTGAGTGAGAAATCGTTTCTAATAATTTTAGTTGTCTAGTGTTGTCAAGTTCACTCATGACATCGTCAAGCAATAATATCGGAGATTCTGTAGTAATACTTTCCATTAACTCGATTTCTGCTAATTTTATAGAAAGGACGAGACTACGATGTTGGCCTTGACTTCCGAAACTAGCATCCATCCCATTTATATAAAAAGAAATGTCATCCCGATGAGGACCAACACCAGTGTTCTTTTTAAATAAATCTCTGGACCTACTTTTTTCTAAAGCAATTTTGAAAGATTCTGATAAGTCTTCTTTGTCAGTTATATTGACAGAAGATTGATAGGATATTGACAACTCTTCAATCTGATTAGAGAGTTCAAAATGTTTCTTACGACCAAATGATTCTAGTTTTTTTATGAAATCTAAGCGGTGATTCATTACACGACATCCATAATCAATTAGCTGATCATCTAAAACTGAAAGGAAGGTTTCATCTATTTTTTGAGCTGATTTTAGATAGGTATTTCTTTGCTTAAGGATATGGTTATAATTGGTTAAATCTGATAGATAGATGGGCTTAATTTGTCCAAGCTCCATATCAATGAATTTTCGTCGAACTGAAGGTGCTCCTTTAATTAGTTGTAAATCTTCCGGAGCAAATAAGACAACATTCATGTGTCCTACGTAATCTGAAAGTCGTGCCTGTTTTAAGTGATTAACTTTTGTCACACGCCCTTTTTGTGTTAGTTCGATTTCGAGAGGAATGGATCCCGTTTGTTTCTGAACAAGACCTGAAAGATGAAGTTGTTCCTCGTCAAAATGAATAAGATTTTTATCTGTCCGAGTCCGATGACTACGTGTTAAGGCTAAAAAATAGATAGCCTCTAACATATTTGTTTTACCTTGCGCATTGCGTCCTAAAAAGACATTTAATTTAGGATTAAAGTCTATTTTCGTCTCTTTATAGTTACGAAAAGTCTTGAGAGATAGGTGTTGTAGCCACATGATTATCTACCAGGGAATCGCGGAGTTTGTTTGTTTTTGGGTGATGAAGTAGGTTTTGATTTATCTTTTTTTACTCCCTTATTCATCTCCTTAACAAGTTTAGCGATTCGTTCTTTTTCAACTTTATCAGCCTGATATTCCTCTTGCTCCTCAGAAGTAGGTTGTGTCAACAAGATGTCAATATTCATGTCAGGGATGTCAACTTTATCACCAATATGAAGTTTTTTACCACGACGACTCTCTAATTCCCCATTAAAGTAAACAGAGTGTTCAGAGAGAAATGATTTGATAGCTCCTCCGCTATGTGTAATTCCAAGTTCTTTGAGTAGTGCTTGGAGGGTAATAAATTCTTCAAATAATTTGTATTCCATAATTCACCTCAATCTTTGGTATTATACCATATTTTCCTAAAAATAGTGAGAGAAATAAGGAGTAATGTAAGCGATTTTTATTTCAAAAGTGTTACAGAGAACAAGAAAATTTCAGGTTTTCGTGATATAATAGAAGTCTGTATATAAGGAGGTAAATCATGGAGTTAGTGCATGGAATTTCAACACATTTTATCCAATCAAAAAAGTTTAAAACGAACAAAATCGCCGTGCGTTTTACCGCTCCATTATCCCTCGATACAATTGCAGGTCGCATGTTGAGTGCGAGTATGCTAGAGACTGCTAATCAGATGTATCCCACTTCTCAAGATTTGAGAAGACATTTAGCCAGTCTATACGGTACAGATATGTCAACCAATTGTTTTAGAAGAGGGCAAAGTCATATTGTAGACTTGACATTTAACTATGTTCGTGATGAGTTTTTAAGTAGGAAAAATGTGCTAACTTCTCAGGTTTTGGAACTAGTAAAAGAGACTCTTTTCTCACCCGTGGTAGTTGATAATGGATTTGATCCAGCCTTATTTGAAATTGAGAAAAAGCAATTGCTAGCAAGTTTAGCAGCTGATATGGATGATTCTTTTTATTTTGCACATAAAGAATTGGATAAATTGTTTTTTCATGATGAACGTCTTCAATTGGAATATAGTGATTTACGAAATCGTATTTTAGATGAAACTCCACAGAGTTCTTATTCTTGTTTCCAAGAATTTTTAGCCAATGATCGAATAGATTTCTTTTTCCTAGGTGACTTTAATGAGGTTGAAATTCAAAATGTATTAGAATCATTTTGCTTTAAAGGTCGAAAAGGAGATGTGAAGGTTCAGTATTGTCAACCTTATTCCAATATCCTGCAGGAAGGTATGGTTCGGAAAAATGTGGGACAATCCATTTTGGAATTAGGTTATCATTGCCCTTCTGAATATGGTGATGAGCAACATTTACCCATGATTGTAATGAATGGTTTACTTGGTGGATTTGCTCACTCTAAACTATTTACAAATGTCCGTGAAAATGCTGGATTGGCTTATACTATTTCAAGTCAGCTTGATTTGTTTAGTGGATTCTTGAGGATGTATGCTGGTATCAATCGAGAAAATCGGAATCAGGCTCGAAAAATGATGAATAATCAACTGCTTGATTTAAAAAAAGGTTATTTTACAGAGCTTGAGCTAGATCAGACCAAGGAAATGATTCGTCGATCTCTGTTACTTTCTCAAGATAATCAAAGTTCATTGATTGAACGTGCTTATCAAAATGCCTTACTTGGAAAATCTTCAGCAGACTTTAAAGGTTGGATTGCAAAACTCGAGCAAGTTGACAAAGATGATATTTGTAGAGCAGCTAATAATGTGAAACTACAAGTGATTTACTTTATGGAAGGAACAGAATGACAAAGGTTGTTTTTGAAGAAAAATACTATCCAGCTGTAAAAGAAATGGTTTATCGAACTCGTTTGGCCAACGGATTGACAGTTGCTCTTTTGCCTAAAAAGGAATTTAAAGAGGTTTACGGGAGTGTCACTGTTCAGTTTGGTTCGGTAGATATGCTTGTCACTGAAGTTGACGGAGATGTAAAAGAATATCCTGCGGGAATTGCTCATTTTCTTGAACATAAATTATTTGAGAGAGAAGATTCTAGTGATTTGATGTCAGCTTTTACGAGTCTAGGTGCGGATAGCAATGCCTTTACAAGCTTTACAAAAACAAACTATCTTTTTTCGGCAACGGATCATTTTTTAGAAAATTTAGATTTACTTGATGAATTGGTAACATCAGCACACTTTACTGAAGCTTCGATTTTAAGAGAGCAGGATATTATCCAGCAAGAACGAGAAATGTATCAAGATGATCCAGATTCGTGTTTATTCTTTTCAACTTTAGCGAATTTATATCCTGGCACACCTTTAGCAACTGATATAGTTGGCAGTGAGGAGTCCATTTCCCAAATAAATCTAACTAATTTGCAAGAAAATTTTACAAGATTTTACAAACCTGTAAACATGTCTCTGTTTTTAGTTGGTAATTTTGATGTGGATCAAGTACAGGACTATTTTGAAAGAAAAGAACTGGAAGATTTAGATGTTCATGAAGTAGCAAGGGAAAAGTTTGTTTTACAAGCTGTAAAGCAAACAGACAGTATGAGAATGGAAGTGTCTTCTCCTAAACTAGCGATTGGGATTAGAGGTAATCGAGAAGTTGATGAGGCGGATTGCTATCGACATCATATTTTATTAAAATTATTGTTTGCAATGATGTTTGGTTGGACTTCGGATCGTTTTCAAAAATTATATGAATCAGGTAAAATTGATGCGTCCTTATCTCTGGAAGTTGAAGTAACAAGTCGCTTTCATTTTGTTATGTTGACAATGGATACAAAAGAGCCAGTTGCTTTATCCCATCAGTTTAAAAAGGCTATTCGTAATTTCACAAAGGATTTAGATATTACAGAGGATCATTTAGACATTATCAAAAGAGAGATGTTTGGAGAATTTTTCAGTAGCATGAACTCTCTTGAATTTATTGCAACGCAATATGATGCTTTTGGACAAGGTGAGACAATCTTTGATTTGCCGAAAATTTTACAGGAAATTACTTTAGAGGATGTCCTTGATGCTGGACACCATTTAATAGATGATGGTGACATAGTTGATTTTACAATATTCCCATCGTAGCAACCTATCATAATCGATACTAGAAAGAAGGAATGACAAGTATGAGGAAAAAAACAATTGGTGAGGTTTTACGTTTAGCTAGAACCAACCAAGGGTTGACTTTAGAAGAATTACATAAAAAAACAGAAATTCAGTTGGATATGTTGGAGGCAATGGAAAATGATGATTTTGATCAACTTCCTAGTCCATTTTATACTCGTTCTTTTTTGAGAAAGTATGCGTGGGCAGTTGAACTTGATGAGCGAATTGTCTTGGATGCTTATGATTCTGGGAGCATGATTACTTATGAGGAAGTAGATGTTGATGAAGAGGAGTTGACAGGCAGGAGACGTTCAAGTAAGAAAAATAAGACATCATTTTTACCTTTATTTTATTTTATACTTTTTGCACTATCGATTGTAATTTTTGTGACTTATTATGTTTGGAATTATCTCCAGACTCAACCTGAGCGTTCATCTGCGTCTAGTTATAGTGTGGTCCAAGCAACAAGCTCGACTAGTTCTGTAACTCCGTCTTCAAGCAGTAGCTCATCTAGTAGTTCTTCGAATATGGAACCAGCTATAAGTGTATCAGGTGAAGGAAATAGAGTAGAAGTTACTTATAAAACGAGCAAGGAAACTGCAAAATTGCAATTATCAGTCTCAGATGCTAGAAGTTGGGTTAGTGTTTCAGAAAGTGAGCTTGAGGGTGGCGTGACCTTATCACCGGATAATAAAAGTGCGGAAACAACAGTTTCAACTAAAAATTCTGTAATCATTACTTTAGGTGTTGTCAAAGGTGTCGCTTTAACAGTAGATAATCAGACTGTTGACTTATCGAAATTAACAGCTCAGACTGGAAAAATCACTGTAACCTTTACTAAAAATTAAGGAAAAACGAATGAAAAAAGAACAAATTCCAAATCTCTTAACAATAGGTCGAATTCTCTTTATACCTATTTTTATCTTTATTTTAACGATAGGAAATTCGATAGAGAGTCATATTGTGGCAGCTATTATCTTTGCTATTGCCAGTATTACAGACTATTTAGATGGATATTTAGCTCGTAAATGGAATGTGGTCAGTAATTTTGGTAAATTTGCAGATCCTATGGCGGATAAGCTACTAGTTATGTCTGCTTTTATTATGCTGATTGAGTTAGGTATGGCTCCAGCTTGGATTGTTGCAGTGATCATCTGTCGTGAGTTGGCTGTGACAGGTTTAAGACTTTTATTAGTTGAAACTGGTGGAACAGTTTTAGCAGCAGCCATGCCTGGAAAAATTAAAACTTTTAGTCAGATGTTTGCCATTATTTTCTTGCTATTACATTGGACTTTGCTTGGTCAAGTTCTACTTTATGTAGCCTTGTTTTTCACTATCTACTCTGGCTATGATTATTTCAAGGGTAGTGCCTATGTATTTAAAGGGACATTTGGTTCGAAATGAAATCAATAATTGATGTAAAAAATCTTTCTTTTCGCTATAAGGAAAGTCAGGAATACTACGATGTGAAGGATATTACGTTTCACGTGAAACGTGGAGAATGGCTTTCGATTGTAGGTCATAATGGTAGTGGTAAATCAACGACGGTTCGATTAATTGATGGCTTACTGGAAGCAGAATCTGGAGAGATTGTAATTGATGGTCAACGTTTGACTGAGGAAAATGTTTGGAATATACGTCGTCAAATCGGTATGGTTTTTCAAAATCCAGACAATCAATTTGTTGGAGCGACTGTTGAAGATGATGTTGCCTTTGGTTTGGAAAATCAGGGACTTTCTCGTCAAGAAATGAAAAAGAGAGTGGAAGAAGCTCTGGATTTGGTTGGCATGTTGGACTTTAAAAAGAGAGAGCCAGCGCGTCTATCAGGTGGCCAAAAGCAACGTGTGGCTATTGCAGGTGTTGTAGCCCTAAGACCAGCTATTTTAATCTTAGATGAAGCAACGAGTATGTTGGATCCTGAGGGACGTAGAGAATTGATTGAGACAGTAAAAGGAATTCGGAAAGACTATGATATGACGGTCATTTCCATTACACATGATTTGGAAGAAGTTGCCATGAGTGATCGTGTGTTGATCATGAAAAAAGGGTCAATTGAATCAACTAGTAGTCCAAGGGAGCTTTTCTCTCGAAATGATTTGGATCAAATTGGATTAGACGATCCTTTTGCTAATCAATTAAAACATTCTTTGAGCCAGAATGGCTATGATTTGCCTGAAAATTATTTGACAGAAAGTGAGCTAGAGGATAAGCTATGGGAATTGCTCTAGAAAATGTGAGTTTTACATATCAAGAAGGGACTCCCTTAGCTTCAGCAGCTTTGTCGGATGTTTCTTTGACGATTGAAGATGGTTCTTATACGGCCTTAATTGGACATACAGGTAGCGGTAAATCAACTATTTTGCAACTATTAAATGGTTTATTGGTGCCAAGTCAAGGGAGTGTGCGAGTTTTTGATACCTTAATCACTTCGACTTCTAAAAATAAAGATATTCGTCAAATTAGAAAACAGGTTGGCTTGGTATTTCAGTTTGCTGAAAATCAGATTTTTGAAGAAACAGTATTAAAAGACGTTGCTTTTGGACCACAAAATTTTGGAGTTTCTGAAGAAGATGCGGAGCAGATTGCGCGTGAGAAACTGGCTTTGGTTGGAATTGATGAATCACTTTTTAATCGTAGTCCGTTTGAGCTATCAGGTGGACAAATGAGACGTGTCGCCATTGCAGGCATACTTGCCATGGAACCAGCCATATTAGTCTTAGATGAGCCCACAGCAGGCCTAGATCCCCTGGGAAGAAAAGAGCTGATGAATTTGTTCAAAAAACTCCACCAGTCAGGGATGACCATTGTCTTGGTAACGCATTTGATGGATGATGTTGCTGAATATGCAAATCAAGTCTATGTGATGGAAAAGGGACGTTTAGTTAAGGGTGGTAAACCAAGTGATGTCTTTCAAGATGTTGTCTTTATGGAAGAAGTGCAGTTGGGAGTACCTAAAATTACAGCCTTTTGTAAACGATTGGCTGATAGAGGCGTGTCATTTAAACGATTACCGATTAAGATAGAGGAGTTCAAGGAGTCGCTAAATGGATAGTATGATTTTGGGGCGTTATATCCCAGGGGATTCGATTGTTCACCGATTGGATCCACGTAGCAAATTACTGGCTATGATGCTACTGATTTTGATCGTTTTTTGGGCTAATAATCCCTTGACAAATCTAATTCTTTTTATAGCGACAGGGATATTTATTGCCTTGTCAGGAGTATCTCTTTCATTTTTTATTCAGGGCTTAAAGTCTATGTTTTTCTTGATTGCCTTCACAACTATTTTTCAACTGTTTTTCATTTCTAATGGGAATGTTTTATTTGAGTTTTCGTTTGTGAGAATCACGGATTATGCTTTGCAACAAGCTGGGATTATTTTTTGTCGCTTTGTATTGATTATTTTCTTTTCTACTTTGTTAACCTTAACGACCATGCCCTTAAGTTTGGCATCAGCTGTCGAAGCTTTGTTAGCGCCTTTAAAGCGTGTGAAAGTTCCAGTTCATGAAATTGGCTTAATGCTATCTATGAGTTTGCGTTTTGTTCCGACCTTAATGGATGATACGACGCGGATTATGAATGCACAGAAAGCGCGTGGAGTGGATTTTGGTGAAGGAAGCATTGTTCAAAAGGTGAAGGCTATGATTCCCATTTTGATTCCTCTTTTTGCAACAAGTTTAAAACGTGCGGATTCCTTGGCTATCGCTATGGAAGCGCGTGGTTATCAGGGGGGAAAAGGCAGAAGTCAATACAGACAATTGAAATGGACTCGAAAGGATACGCTGACCATTCTTGTTGTTCTCGTACTTGGTTGTTGTTTATTTTTCTTAAAATCTTAGTAGATTTCAGGAATTGATAAAAAAGTTACTGTAACAGTTTTTGATATAAAGGTAGGGATATGAATCGTTTTAAAAAATCAAAATATGTCATTATTGTTTTTGTCACTGTTCTGCTTGTCTCAGCTCTCTTAGCGACGACTTATTCAAGTACAATTGTGACAAAATTAGGAGATGGAATCTCATTGGTTGATAGGGTTGTACAAAAACCTTTTCAGTGGTTTGATTCTGTCAAATCAGATTTGGCTCATTTGACACGAACTTATAATGAAAATGAAAGTTTGAAGAAACAGATTTACCAATTAGAAGTTAAATCAAATGAGGCGGAAAGTTTAAAGACGGAAAATGAACAACTGCGTCAATTGCTTGATATGAAGTCCAAGTTGCAAGCCACAAAGACTTTAGCAGCAGATGTTATTATGCGTTCTCCGGTATCTTGGAAGCAGGAATTGACTCTGGATGCAGGTAAATCAAAAGGGGTTTCTGAAAATATGTTAGCCATTGCAAATGGTGGTTTGATTGGGAGTGTTTCAAAAGTGGAGGACAACTCTACTATGGTCAACCTTCTGACAAATACGGAAAATGCTGATAAGATTTCTGTTAAAATTCAACATGGTTCTACAACAATTTATGGAATTATTGTTGGCTATGACAAGGAAAATGAAGTTCTAAAAATTAGCCAATTAAATAGTAATAGCGATATTAGTGCGGGAGATAAGGTGGCCACTGGTGGATTAGGAAACTTTAACGTTGCTGATATTCCTGTTGGTGAAGTGGTTGCTACAACGCATAGTACAGACTATTTGACAAGAGAAGTAACAGTTAAATTAAGTGCAGATACTCATAATGTGAGTGTGATAGAATTAGTGGGGAATTCATAATGAGACAGTTGAAGCGGGTTGGAGTATTTTTATTGCTTCCTTTCTTTGTTCTAATTGATGCCCATATTAGTCAGCTTCTGGGCTCATTTTTTCCCCACGTGCAGTTGGCTAGTCATTTTCTATTTTTGTTTCTCTTATTTGAGACGATTGAGGTATCAGAGTATCTCTATTTAGCATATTGTTTTGTAGTGGGTTTGGTTTATGACATTTACTTTTTCCACTTGATAGGGATTGCGACTTTGTTGTTCGTCTTGTTGGGAGTATTTCTCCATAAATTTAATAGTGTTATTTTATTGAATCGTTGGACGAGAATGTTGGCAATTATTGTCATGACTTTTCTATTTGAGATGGGAGCTTATATACTTGCATTAGTGGTAGGTTTAACTGTGGATGGTATGTCTTTATTTATAGTCTATAGTTTAGTACCATCAATGATTTTGAACCTTATATGGATGATTATTTTTCAGTTTATTTTCGAAAAGATTTACCTATAAGAAAGAAATAAAAATGTAACAAAGGCGTAATATTCATTAGGCCTTTTTTTGGTATACTAGTAGTGTCTTTAAAAGAAGGAGTATCTACGAAATATGAAGAAAAAAATCTTAGCGTCACTTTTACTAAGTACAGTAATGGTTTCTCAAGTAGCTGTTTTAACAACTGCGCATGCAGAAACGACTGATGACAAAATTGCTGCTCAAGATAATAAAATTAGTAACTTAACAGCACAACAACAAGAAGCCCAAAAACAAGTTGATCAAATTCAGGAGCAAGTATCTGCTATTCAAACAGAGCAATCAAACTTGCAATCTGAAAATGATAGACTACAAGCAGAATCTAAAAAGCTTGAGGGTGAAATTACAGAACTTTCTAAGAATATTGTATCTCGAAATGATTCATTGCAAAAACAAGCTCGTAGTGCTCAAACAAATGGAGCTGCAACAAATTACATCAATACAATTGTAAACTCAAAATCAATTACAGAAGCTATTTCACGTGTTGCTGCAATGAGTGAAATCGTATCTGCAAACAACAAAATGTTGGAACAACAAAAAGCAGATAAAAAAGCTATTTCTGAAAAGCAAGTAGCAAACAATGATGCAATTAATACAGTTATTGCAAATCAGCAAAAACTAGCTGATGATGCTCAAACATTAACTACAAAACAAGCAGAATTGAAAGCTGCAGAATTGAATCTTGCTGCTGAGAAGGCTACTGCAGAGGATGAAAAAGCAAGTTTACTTGAGAAAAAAGCAGCAGCGGAAGCAGAAGCTAAAGCAGCTGCAGAAGCAGAAGCAGCCTATAAAGCTAAACAAGCAAGTCAACAACAAACAGTAGTTGCTTCTGGAAATACAACTTTTACAGCAGAAGTTCAAGCAGTATCTGAATCATCTTCAAGCTATACTCCTGCACTAGTGAAACATCGTCCAACATATAGCACAAATGCGTCAAGTTATCCAACGGGTGAGTGTACATGGGGAGCTAAGACATTGGCACCTTGGGCTGGAGACTACTGGGGTAATGGAGCACAGTGGGCTACAAGTGCAGCTGCAGCAGGGTTCCGTACAGGATCTACACCTCAAGTTGGTGCGATTGCATGTTGGAATGATGGTGGATATGGACACGTAGCCGTAGTTACAGCTGTTTCATCATCGACAAGTATCCAAGTATCTGAATCAAACTATGGTGGAAACCGTACAATCGGAAATAAACGTGGATGGTTCAATCCTACTACGACTTCAGAAGGTTTTGTAACATACATCTATCCAAACTAATGAATAAAACGAAGAGGCTCGATTTGAGTCTCTTTTATAATTTATATACTTTAAAAATCTGCTAAAATCACTTGAAAATATTGAAAAAGTATGGTAAAATGAAACTTGTCGTGTGAACGATAATACTCATTCTTGATGAATTGTGAAACAGTTGCCTTTGGGTCGTTTTGCGAGTTGAAGTCAAGAAGAGGAAAAAACAAAAAGGAGAAATACTCATGGCAGTAATTTCAATGAAACAACTTCTTGAGGCTGGTGTACACTTTGGTCACCAAACTCGTCGCTGGAACCCTAAGATGGCTAAGTACATCTTTACTGAGCGTAACGGAATTCACGTTATCGACTTGCAACAAACTGTAAAATACGCTGATCAAGCTTACGATTTCATGCGTGATGCAGCAGCTAACGACGCAGTTGTATTGTTCGTTGGTACTAAGAAACAAGCAGCTGATGCAGTTGCTGAAGAAGCAGTACGTTCAGGTCAATACTTCATCAACCACCGTTGGTTGGGTGGAACTCTTACAAACTGGGGAACAATCCAAAAACGTATCGCTCGTTTGAAAGAAATCAAACGTATGGAAGAAGATGGAACTTTTGAAGTTCTTCCTAAGAAAGAAGTTGCACTTCTTAACAAACAACGTGCACGTCTTGAAAAATTCTTGGGTGGTATCGAAGATATGCCTCGTATCCCAGATGTGATGTACGTAGTTGACCCACATAAAGAGCAAATCGCTGTTAAAGAAGCTAAAAAATTGGGAATCCCAGTTGTAGCGATGGTTGACACAAATACTGATCCAGATGATATCGATGTAATCATCCCAGCTAACGATGACGCTATCCGCGCTGTTAAATTGATTACAGCTAAATTGGCTGACGCTATCATCGAAGGACGTCAAGGTGAGGATGCAGTAGCAGTTGAAGCAGAATTTGCAGCTTCAGAAGCTCAAGCAGATTCAATCGAAGAAATCGTTGAAGTTGTAGAAGGCGACAACGCTTAATTCATAGAAATAGTAATTACCTAGGAGGGCGGGGCTTAGCCCGGCTCTCCTATTTTTAAAAAATATAGGAGAATCAAAATGGCAGAAATTACAGCTAAACTTGTAAAAGAGTTGCGTGAAAAATCTGGTGCCGGAGTTATGGACGCTAAAAAAGCGCTTGTAGAAACAGACGGTGACATCGAAAAAGCGATTGAATTGCTTCGTGAAAAAGGTATGGCTAAGGCAGCTAAGAAAGCTGACCGTGTTGCTGCAGAAGGTTTGACTGGTGTTTATGTTAACGGTAATGTTGCAGCAGTTATTGAAGTAAATGCTGAAACTGACTTCGTTGCGAAAAACGCTCAATTCGTTGAATTGGTAAATACTACAGCTAAAGTTATTGCTGAAGGAAAACCTGCTAATAATGAAGAAGCACTTGCTTTGACAATGCCTTCAGGTGAAACTCTTGAAGCTGCATATGTATCTGCAACAGCAACTATCGGAGAAAAAATCTCATTCCGTCGCTTTGCTTTGATTGAAAAAACAGACGCACAACACTTCGGAGCTTACCAACATAACGGTGGACGTATCGGTGTTATTTCAGTTATTGAAGGTGGAGACGAAGCACTTGCTAAACAATTGTCAATGCATATCGCAGCGATGAAACCAACAGTTCTTTCTTATAAAGAATTGGATGAGCAATTCGTTAAAGATGAGTTGGCACAATTGAACCACGTAATCGACCAAGACAATGAAAGTCGTGCAATGGTTAACAAACCAGCTCTTCCACACTTGAAGTATGGATCAAAAGCTCAATTGACTGATGATGTTATTGCTCAAGCTGAAGCTGACATCAAAGCTGAATTGGCTGCAGAAGGCAAACCAGAAAAAATCTGGGACAAAATCATCCCAGGTAAAATGGATCGCTTCATGCTTGACAACACTAAAGTTGACCAAGCTTATACACTTCTTGCGCAAGTATATATCATGGATGACAGCAAGACAGTTGAAGCATACCTTGAATCAGTTAACGCTTCAGTAGTTGAGTTTGCTCGCTTTGAAGTTGGTGAAGGTATCGAAAAAGCTGCAAACGACTTCGAAGCTGAAGTTGCAGCTACAATGGCAGCAGCCTTGAATAACTAATAATAAAAAGGAAGCACTTTAGCTTCCTTTTTTCTATGCAGTAGATTCCTATAGGGAAAGAATTCTACTTTTCAAGATATAAATAAAAAGCCCTATAAAAAGGGCTAAGTGCATTTAGGAGACTATACTTCAAATTCATAAAGTGCTGTAGAGAGATAACGTTCACCGTTATCTGGTGCTAGAGCAAGAACTTTTTTACCTGTACCTAATTTCTTGGCAACCTCGATGGCTCCGTAGATAGCTGCAGCTGAAGAAATACCAACAAGGAATCCTTCTTTTCCACCAATCTCACGGCCAAGTGCGAGAGCATCTTCTGATGTTACACGAACGATACCATCATAGGCGTTTGTATCAAGTGTGTCAGGAATAAATCCAGCTGAAATACCTTGAATTTTGTGAGGACCAGGTTTTTCACCAGATAGAATAGCAGATTCATCTGCTTCTACTGCAAAAACTTGAATGCTTGAATTTGCTGATTTGAGTGCATGAGAAACACCAGAAATCGTTCCACCGGTACCCACTCCAGCAACAAAGGCATCTAGTCCATCTTTACCGAAAGCAGCTAGTATTTCAGCTCCTGTTGTTCTTTCGTGTACTTCTGGATTAGCTGGATTGTCAAATTGAAGAGGAAGGAAACCATCACGTTCAGCAGCGATTTCTTGAGCCTTAGCAATAGCACCTTTCATTCCCTCGCTGCCAGGAGTTAGGACGAGTTCAGCGCCATAAGCTTGGATAATCTTACGTCGTTCTACACTCATAGTTTCAGGCATAACGATAACAACTTTATACCCTTTAGCAGCCCCTACCCATGAAAGTCCAATACCAGTGTTTCCACTTGTTGCTTCAACAATAGTAGAATCAGGTTTCAGAATACCGTCTTGTTCAGCTTTTTCAATCATGCTAAGGGCAATACGATCTTTTACAGAAGAACCAGGATTGAATGCTTCAAGCTTTACATAGACGTCAGCAGCACCTTCTGGCACGATGTTGTTGAGTTTAACAATCGGTGTTTGTCCGATTAGTTCAGTAATGTTGTTATAAATAGCCATAATACACCTCTTTGTATAAGATATTTCTAGTATAACGCTATCTATACCATTTGTAAAATATAGAAATCCTATCGAAGTGATAGGATTTTTTTATATCACAGGTCTAAACCATTAATTTTCAAGCGATTGTGATAAGCTAATTCTAGTAAATATGTGTAAAGTGGAACGATATCTGTTTTCTTAGGGAATTCAAATTTATGAGCACTAAAATGCTCATTATGTGCTTTTAGAAAGACATTTTCTAAATAAGTAATAGTAATTTCACTATCATCTATACCTGCTCCTGCAGTTTCCATTTCAACGTTAACAATGTTCATCAAAAAGATTGATTTAATAGACATCTTACGACCAGTAGCGCCTTGTTTATCTGTAAAGATAATACGGATATTTGTAAATATAATTGAGTCACGAATCAGTTTATATCCACTTTGAATTTCTTCATTTTCTAGTAGATATTGTCCATATTCTTTGATAAGAGTTTCTTTGTTTTGCTCGCTAAAGTTATCAGCGAGTCCTTGAATGAATTTACCAAATGCCATATTTTTCTCCTTTATTTACACTAAGTTTACAGGAGATTCAACTTCTCGTAAACCTTGATCAGTTAAAGTGACTTTTCCATTAAAAAACTCTACAAGTGCAGCTTTAATAGTTTCTTTTTCTTCTTTGTCAACATAAATCATCGTATCGACTTGATCTGTAAAGTTTGTATCCAGTTCCATGAGATTATGTTCCTTAAGGAAGTTACTGTACTCTTGATACTGAGCGTAAGACATTTGAATAGCAATGCCAGCCTGTTCCTTTATTTCAATGATGCCAATTTCTTTGACAGCTAAGGCGACACTACCTGCGTAAGCACGAATCAATCCTCCAGCGCCTAGCTTAATGCCACCAAAGTAGCGTGTCACGACTACACAGACATTGGTGAGATTGTGATTTTCTAGTACTCCAAGCATGGGAATGCCAGCAGTACCACTAGGCTCACCATCATCACTTGTCCGTTTGATTTCACTACGTTCCCCAATAATGAAGGCAGAGCAGTTATGCGTAGCTTTGTAGTGCTCTTTCTTGATGGTAGTAATGAAGTCACGAGCCTCTTCTTCGCTATAAACACGCTTGGCATGACAGATAAAGCGGGATTTTTTGATTTCTTCTTGGACTTGTCCGTCCTCTTTAATTGTTCTAAATTCCATGATTTAATTGTACTAAAAAATCATCTAAAGCGCTAGGTTTTTACGAATAAAGAAGTATGAAAGTAAATCCAAATTATCTCGGTCGGTTGTTTACGGAGAATGAATTAACAAAAGAGGAACGTCAGTTGGCGGAGAAACTTCCAGCAATGAGAAAGGAGAAAGGGAAACTTTTCTGTCAACGTTGTGATAGTGCTATTTTAGATGAATGGTATTTGCCCATCGGTGCTTATTATTGTAGGGAGTGTTTACTGATGAAGCGAGTCAGGAGTGATCAAGCTTTATACTATTTTCCGCAGGAGGATTTTGCGAAGCAAGATATTCTCAAATGGCGCGGTCAATTAACTCCTTTTCAAGAGAAGGTGTCAGAGGGACTAATTCAAGCTGTAGACAAGCAGGAACCAACCTTGGTTCACGCTGTAACAGGAGCTGGAAAGACAGAAATGATTTATCAAGTAGTAGCTAAAGTGATCAATGTGGGTGGTGCAGTATGCTTGGCTAGTCCTCGCATAGATGTTTGTTTGGAGCTGTACAAGCGCCTGCAAGATGATTTTGCTTGCGAGATATCTTTACTACACGGAGAATCAGAGCCGTATTTTCGAACACCACTAGTTGTTGCGACGACCCATCAGTTATTGAAGTTTTATCAAGCTTTTGATTTGCTGATAGTGGATGAAGTAGATGCCTTTCCTTATGTTGACAATCCCAAGCTTTACCATGCTGTCAAGAATAGTGTAAAGGAGAATGGAATGAGAATCTTTTTAACAGCGACTTCGACTGATGAGTTAGATAGGAAGGTTCGCATAGGAGAACTAAAACGATTGAGTTTGCCAAGACGATTTCATGGAAATCCGTTGATTATTCCTAAACCTGTCTGGTTATCCGATTTTAATCACTGTTTAGAGAAAAATCGGTTGTCACCAAAGTTAAAGTCCTATATTGAGAAGCAGAGAAAGACAGCTTATCCGTTACTCATTTTTGCTTCAGAAATTAAGAAAGGGGAGCAGTTAAAAGAAATCTTACAGGAGCAATTTCCAAATGAGAAAATTGGCTTTGTATCTTCTGTAACAGAAGATAGATTAGAACAGGTACAAGCTTTTCGAGATGGAGAACTGACAATACTTATCAGTACGACAATATTGGAGCGTGGAGTTACCTTCCCTTGTGTGGATGTTTTTGTAGTAGAGGCCAATCATCGTCTTTTTACCAAGTCTAGTTTAATACAGATTGGAGGACGTGTCGGTCGGAGTATGGACAGACCGACAGGAGATTTGCTTTTCTTCCATGATGGGTTAAATACTTCAATCAAGAAGGCAATTAAGGAAATTCAGCAGATGAATAAGGAAGCGGGTCTATGAGGTGCTTATTGTGCGGGCAGACTATGAAGGCTGTTTTAACTTTNAGTAGTCTCTTACTTCTGAGGAATGATGTCTCATGTCTTTGTTTAGATTGTGATTCTACTTTTGAGAAAATTGGAGAAGAGTACTGTCCAAACTGTATGAAAACAGGATTGTCAACAAAGTGTCAATATTGTCAATTTTGGTGTAAAGAAGGAATTGAGGTCAGTCATAGAGGGATTTTTACTTACAATCAAGCTATGAAGGATTTTTTCAGTCGGTATAAGTTTGATGGAGACTTCCTTTTAAGAAAAGTTTTTGCTTCATTTTTAAGTGAGGAGTTGAAAAAGTACAAAGAGTATCAATTTGTCGTAATTCCCCTAAGTCCTGAAAGATTACTTGAGAGGGGATTTAACCAGGTTGAAGGTTTAGTTGAAGCAGCAGGGTTCTCTTTTCAAGACTTACTAGAGAAGAGAGAAGAGCGGGCCAGTTCTTCTAAAAATCGTTCAGAACGCTTGGGGACAGAACTTCCTTTCTTTATTAAAAGGGGAGTCACTATTCCTAAAAAAATCCTACTTATAGATGACATTTACACTACTGGAACAACTATAAATCGTGTGAAGAAACTGTTGGAAGAGGCTGGTGCTGAAGATGTAAAAACATTTTCCCTTGTAAGATGAGGAAAAAATTTGCAAAACTAAAATGAAAGCGTTATAATGAAATCAGAAAAACAAAAATGTTTAGAAAGAAGGTACTCATATGATTAAATATAGTATCCGTGGTGAAAACCTAGAAGTAACAGAAGCAATTCGTGATTATGTAGTTTCTAAACTCGAAAAGATCGAAAAGTATTTTCAAGCTGAACAAGAGTTGGATGCTCGAGTTAACTTGAAGGTGTATCGTGAAAAAACTGCTAAAGTAGAGGTGACGATTCCACTTGGTTCAATTACTCTTCGTGCAGAAGATGTGTCTCAAGATATGTATGGTTCAATTGACCTTGTAACCGATAAAATTGAACGTCAGATTCGTAAAAATAAAACAAAAATCGAGCGTAAAAATAAAAACAAGGTAGCAACTAGTCAATTATTTACAGATGCTTTGGTGGAAGATACAAATGTTGTCCAATCTAGAGTTGTTCGTTCAAAACAAATTGATTTAAAACCAATGGATTTGGAAGAAGCTATTCTACAGATGGATTTGTTGGGACATGATTTCTTTATCTATGTGGATGTTGAAGATCAGACAACCAATGTGATTTATCGTCGTGAAGATGGCGAGATTGGCTTGTTAGAAGTTAAAGAATCTTAATTTCAATATGTGTAAAGGAAGGTTTACTAAATTGTAAACCTCCTTTTTCTTATAATTGATAGAATTACTGATTACACTTTTAAAAAGTCGCTTTTTGGTGGTTATTATGGTATAATGGGTGCCAAGAGGTTTGGAATGAAAAAATTTTATGTAAGTCCTATTTTCCCCTTAATATTAGGAATAGTGGCGTTCGGAGTGCTATCTGTGCAACTTGTTTTTGTAACGAATACACTGGTAACGCTATTTCTTTTGCTACTTATTTTGGGTTCATATATTTTACTATTCATCCATCAGAGAGACTACTACTCAAGGAGTGAAGTAGAACAAATCCAGTATGTAAACCACCAAGCTGAAGAAAGTTTGACAACCTTGTTAGAACAGATGCCTGTCGGAGTTATTAAATTAGACTTGTCGTCAGGTGAAGTTGAATGGTTTAATCCTTATGCTGAATTGATTTTGACTAATGAAGTGGGCGAAATTGATGTGGCATTAATTCAAACAATTATCAAGGCTTCTGTGGGGAATCCAGGTTCTTATGCCACCTTGGGTGAGACCCGCTATTCGGTTCATATGGACAAGGTGTCTGGAGTTCTTTACTTCTTTGATGTGTCTGGAGAATACGAAGCGACTGTTGAGTTAGTAACGAGTCGACCTGTGATTGGGATCGTTTCCGTTGACAACTATGATGATTTAGAAGATGAAACATCGGAGTCTGATATCAGTCATATCAATAGTTTTGTAGCCAATTTTGTTTCAGAATTTGCTGGGAAGCATGCCATGTTCTCCCGTCGAGTGAGTATGGACCGTTTCTATCTCTTTACGGACTACACGGTACTTGAGGGATTGATGAATGATAAATTTTCTGTTATCGATGCTTTCAGAGAAGAGTCAAAACAGAGACAGTTGCCTTTGACTTTAAGTATGGGCTTTTCTTATGGTGATGGAAATCATGATGAGATAGGTAAAGTTGCATTACTCAACTTGAACTTGGCTGAAGTGCGTGGTGGAGACCAGGTGGTTGTCAAGGAGAACGACGAAACGAAAAATCCAGTTTATTTTGGTGGTGGGTCTGCTGCGTCAATCAAGCGTACACGAACACGTACGCGCGCTATGATGACGGCTATTTCAGATAAAATTAGAAGTGTAGATCAGGTTTTTGTAGTTGGTCATAAAAACCTTGATATGGATGCTTTGGGTTCTGCTGTAGGTATGCAGTTATTTGCTAGTAATGTAACAGAAAATAGTTATGCTCTTTATGATGAAAATCAAATGTCACCAGATATTGAACGAGCTGTTGCATTCTTAGAAAAAGAAGGAGTTACGAAGTTGTTGTCTGTTAAGGATGCAATGGGGATGGTGACCAATCGTTCTTTGTTGATTCTTGTAGACCATTCAAAGACAGCTTTAACTTTATCAAAAGATTTTTATGATTTGTTTACCCAAACTATTGTTATTGACCACCATCGAAGGGATCAGGATTTCCCAGACAATGCAGTTATCACTTATATCGAAAGTGGTGCAAGCAGTGCCAGTGAGTTGGTAACGGAATTGATTCAGTTCCAGAATTCTAAGAAAAATCGTTTGAGTCGTATGCAAGCAAGTGTTTTAATGGCTGGTATGATGTTGGATACTAAAAATTTCACCTCACGAGTGACTAGTCGGACATTTGATGTTGCTAGCTATCTCAGAACGCGCGGAAGCGATAGTATTGCTATCCAGGAAATCGCTGCGACGGATTTTGAAGAATATCGTGAGGTCAATGAACTGATTTTACAGGGACGTAAATTAGGTTCAGATGTACTGATAGCAGAGGCTAAGGACTCGAAATGCTATGATACAGTTGTTATTAGTAAGGCAGCAGATGCCATGTTAGCTATGTCGGGCATTGAAGCGAGTTTTGTTCTTGCGAAGAATACACAAGGATTTATCTCTATCTCAGCTCGCAGTCGTAGTAAACTGAATGTACAACGGATCATGGAAGAGCTGGGAGGTGGAGGCCACTTTAATTTGGCAGCAGCTCAAATTAAGGATTTAACCTTGTCAGAAGCAGGTGAAAAACTGACAGAAATTGTATTAAATGAAATAAAGGAAAAGGAGAAAGAAGAATGAAAGTAATCTTTTTAGCAGATGTTAAAGGAAAAGGTAAAAAAGGTGAAATTAAGGAAGTACCAACAGGGTATGCACAAAACTTTCTTATCAAAAAGAATTTAGCAAAAGAAGCAACTGCTCAAGCTGTAGGTGAACTTCGTGGTAAACAAAAATCAGAAGAGAAAGCTCACGCTGAGATGATTGCAGAAGCAAAAGCAATTAAAGACCAACTAGAAGCAGAAGAAACGGTTGTAGAATTTGTTGAAAAAGTTGGTCCAGATGGTCGTACCTTTGGTTCCATTACCAATAAGAAAATTGCAGAAGAATTGCAAAAGCAATTTGGAATTAAGATTGATAAGCGTCATATTCAAGTACAAGCTCCGATTCGAGCAGTTGGTTTGATCGATGTACCAGTGAAAATCTATCAAGATATCACAGGTGTGATCAATCTTCGTGTGAAAGAAGGGTAAATTTACACTTTCTTGACAAGATTGTAAAAGGAAGGGAAGTCTGATGGCAGAAGTAGAAGAGTTACGAGTACAACCTCAAGATATCTTAGCTGAGCAATCCGTTTTAGGGGCTATCTTTATTGACGAGAGTAAGCTTGTTTTTGTGCGAGAATATATTGAGTCTCGGGACTTTTTTAAGTATGCCCATCGTTTGATTTTCCAAGCTATGGTCGATTTATCCGATCGTGGCGATGCTATAGATGCAACAACGGTTCGTACCATTCTTGATAATCAAGGTGATTTACAGAATATTGGTGGCTTGTCTTACCTGGTTGAGATTGTCAATTCTGTGCCAACTTCTGCTAATGCGGAGTATTATGCTAAGATTGTTGCAGAGAAGGCCATGCTACGTCGATTAATCTCCAAGTTGACAGAGTCTGTCAATCAAGCTTACGAGGCTTCGCAACCAGCTGATGAAATCATTGCTCAGGCAGAAAAAGGCCTGATTGATGTCAGCGAAAATGCTAATCGAAGTGGATTTAAGAACATTCGAGATGTGTTGAATATCAACTTTGGAAATCTGGAAACTCGCTCGCAACAAACTACCGATATTACAGGTATTGCGACAGGCTATCGTGACTTGGATCATATGACGACTGGACTTCATGAGGAGGAGTTGATTATCCTAGCAGCCCGTCCAGCGGTTGGTAAGACAGCCTTTGCATTGAATATTGCTCAGAATATTGGGACTAAGTTGGACAAAACGGTTGCTATTTTTTCACTCGAAATGGGTGCGGAAAGTCTAGTGGACCGTATGTTGGCGGCAGAAGGCTTGGTGGAATCGCATTCTATCCGTACGGGTCAATTGACTGATGAGGAGTGGCAAAAATATACCATTGCTCAAGGGAACCTAGCTAATGCAAGTATCTATATCGATGATACGCCAGGGATTCGGATTACAGAGATTCGTTCTCGTTCTCGTAAACTGGCTCAAGAAACTGGAAATCTTGGTTTGATTTTAATAGACTATTTGCAGCTTATCACGGGAACTGGTCGGGAAAATCGTCAACAAGAGGTTTCAGAAATTTCACGTCAGTTGAAAATTTTAGCTAAGGAACTGAAGGTTCCAGTAATCGCTCTAAGTCAGCTTTCTCGTGGTGTAGAACAACGCCAGGATAAGAGACCGGTCTTGTCTGATATTCGTGAATCTGGTTCTATTGAGCAGGACGCTGATATCGTAGCCTTTCTTTATCGCGACGACTACTATGAGCGTGGTGGTGAAGAAGAGGAAGGCATACCAAACAATAAGGTAGAAGTTATTATAGAGAAAAACCGTAGTGGAGCTCGTGGAACGGTGGAATTAATTTTCCAAAAAGAATACAATAAATTTTCAAGTATCTCAAAGAGGGAGGCATAAGATGTCAGATGCATTTACAGATGTAGCCAAGATGAAAAAAATAAAAGAAGAAATCAAGGCACATGAGGGACAAGTCGTAGAAATGACTTTGGAGAATGGTCGTAAGCGCCAAAAAAATAGATTGGGTAAGCTAATTGAGGTTTATCCATCCCTATTTATCGTTGAATTTGGGAACGTTGAAGGAGATAAACAAGCTAATGTTTACGTTGAATCCTTTACTTACTCAGATATCCTTACAGAAAAGAATTTGATTCATTATCTTGACTAAAGTGAGAAATTTTCTCACTTTTTCTTTTTTTCTCCGAATAGTTTAAGTGAAGGTAATCTTCGATTTATATTATTTTTCAAGGAGGAAGAATGAAAATTTCACCATTTAAAGTAGCAGAGACAAGATTTTCTTTTAGAAAATCAGCTAAAAAGGTTGTTCCCTTTTTAGTAGTAGGATTGATGTTAGCAGCGGGTAATAGTGTATATGCCTATTCCGGAGGAAATGGATCGATTGCGCGTGGGGATGATTATCCTGCTCATTATAAAAATGGGAGCCAGGAGATTGATAAGTGGCGCATGTATTCTCGTCAGTGTACTTCTTTTGCAGCCTTTCGTTTGAGTAATGTCAATGGTTTTGAGATTCCGGCGGCTTATGGAAATGCAAATGAATGGGGCTATCGTGCTCGTCGTGAAGGCTATCGTGTCGATAATAGACCAGCTATTGGCTCCATTGCTTGGTCTACTGCAGGAACTTATGGTCATGTTGCTTGGGTGTCAAATGTAATAGGAGATGAGATTGAGATTGAAGAATACAACTATGGAATAAGAGAATCTTACAATAAGCGCGTCGTGAAGGCCAATACCATGACTGGCTTTATTCATTTTAAAGATTTAGCTGGAGGAAGTGTTGGAAATAGTCAATCCTCAGCTTCAACAGGAGGAACACATTATTTTAAGGCTAAGGCTGCTATCAAAAATCAGCCTCTAGCTAGCGCAACTGCGATTGATTACTATTATCCTGGGGAGAATGTTCATTATGATCAAATTCTCGAAAAAGACGGATACAAGTGGTTGAGTTATACGGCTTATAACGGAAGTCGTCGCTATATCCAGCTAGAGGGAGTAAGCTCTTCACAGAATTATCAGAATCAATCAGGAAATAGCTCTAACTATGGATCCAATAACAGTTCAACTGTTGGTTGGAAGAAAATAAATGGTAGTTGGTATCATTTCAAATCAAATGGCTCTAAATCAACAGGCTGGTTGAAGGATGGTTCTAGCTGGTATTATTTGAAATCATCTGGTGAAATGCAGACAGGCTGGTTAAAGGAGAATGGCTCGTGGTATTATCTGGATAGTTCAGGGGCAATGAAAACAGGCTGGTATCAAGTTTCTGGTAAGTGGTATTACTCTTACTCTTCGGGCGCCTTAGCCGTCAATACGACGGTGGATGGCTACAGAGTAAATAGTGATGGAGAACGAGTATAGAAAATTGGAGTAGGAAAATTTTCCTACTCTTTTCTGTAAGCAGTTTCCTTGACATTTTTTTTGTTTTGCGCTATCATATGTCCATATAATATATGGGAGTCTGTGTACAGTCTGAGAGGAAGTGTTAAACTTCGACCGCACCTGATCTGGGTAATGCCAGCGTAGGGAACGATACTTAGTCTATTCTGCACCTTTTCCATGTATGGTAAAGGTTTTTCTTGTTGTCAAAGGAAAACGAGAAGAGGAGGTTGTTATGAAAGCAAGCATTGCCTTGCAAGTTTTACCCCTATCACAGGGGATCGATCGGATTGCTGTTATTGATCAGGTCATTGATTACCTGCAAGCTCAAGAAGTGACTATGGTGGTGACACCATTTGAAACGGTCTTGGAAGGGGAGTTTGATGAGCTTATGCGCATTCTCAAAGAAGCGCTAGAAGTGGCAGGGCAGGAGGCAGATAATGTCTTTGCCAATGTCAAAATAAATGTAGGAGAGATTTTAAGTATTGATGAGAAACTTGAAAAGTATACTGAGACGACACATTAGTCTATTGGGCTTTCTAGGAGTCTTGTCAATCTGGCAGTTAGCAGGTTTTCTTAAACTTCTCCCCAAGTTTATCCTGCCGACACCTCTTGAAATCCTCCAGTCTTTTGTGCGTGATAGAGAATTTCTCTGGCACCACAGCTGGGCGACCTTGAGAGTGGCTTTGCTGGGGTTGGTTCTGGGAGTTTTGATTGCCTGTCTCATGGCTGTGCTTATGGATAGTTTGACTTGGCTCAATGACCTGATTTACCCTATGATGGTGGTTGTTCAGACCATTCCGACCATTGCCATAGCCCCTATCCTGGTTTTGTGGCTCGGTTATGGGATTTTGCCCAAGATTGTCTTGATTATCTTGACGACTACCTTTCCTATCATCGTCAGCATTTTGGACGGTTTTAGGCATTGTGACAAGGATATGCTGACCTTGTTTAGTCTGATGCGGGCCAAACCTTGGCAAATCCTGTGGCATTTTAAAATCCCTGTCAGTCTGCCTTACTTTTATGCTGGTCTGAGGGTCAGTGTCTCCTACGCCTTTATCACAACAGTAGTATCTGAGTGGTTGGGAGGCTTTGAAGGACTAGGTGTCTACATGATTCAGTCCAAGAAACTGTTTCAGTATGATACTATGTTTGCTATTATTATTCTGGTATCGATTATCAGTCTTCTCGGTATGAAGCTGGTTGATGTCAGTGAAAAATATGTTATTAAATGGAAACGTTCGTAGAATAAGAATGTTTCTGAAAAAGAAAAGAGGAAATTGAAATGAAGAAAACATGGAAAGTGTTTTTAACTGTTTTAACAGCTCTTGTAGCTGTTGTGCTTGTGGCCTGTGGTCAAGGAACTGCTTCTAAGGATAATAAGGAAGCAGAACTCAAGAAGATTGACTTTATCCTAGACTGGACGCCAAATACCAACCACACAGGGCTTTATGTTGCTAAGGAAAAAGGTTATTTCAAAGAAGCTGGAGTGGATGTTGATTTGAAATTGCCACCAGAAGAAAGTTCTTCTGACTTGGTTATTAACGGTAAGGCACCATTTGCAGTCTATTTCCAAGACTACATGGCTAAAAAATTGGAAAAAGGTGCAGGAATTACTGCCGTTGCAGCTATTGTTGAGCACAATACATCAGGAATCATCTCTCGTAAATCTGACAATGTAGCTAGTCCAAAAGACTTGGTTGGTAAGAAATACGGAACTTGGAATGACCCAACTGAACTTGCTATGTTGAAAACATTGGTAGAATCTCAAGGTGGAGACTTTGAGAAGGTTGAAAAAGTACCAAATAACGACTCAAACTCAATCACACCGATTGCCAATGGGGTCTTTGATACTGCTTGGATCTACTACGGTTGGGATGGTATCCTTGCAAAATCTCAAGGTGTAGATGCTAATTTCATGTACTTGAAAGACTACGTTAAAGAGTTTGACTACTATTCACCAGTTATCATCGCAAACAATGACTATTTGAAAGACAACAAAGAAGAAGCTCGCAAAGTTATCCAAGCTATCAAAAAAGGCTACCAATATGCTATGGAGCATCCAGAGGAAGCAGCTGATATCCTCATCAAAAATGCACCTGAACTCAAGGAAAAACGTGACTTTGTCATCGAATCTCAAAAATACTTGTCAAAAGAATACGCAAGCGACAAGGAAAAATGGGGGCAATTTGATGCAGCTCGCTGGAATGCCTTCTACAAATGGGATAAAGAAAATGGTATCCTTAAAGAAGACTTGACAGACAAAGGCTTCACCAACGAATTTGTGAAATAATGACAGAAATAAGACTAGAACACGTCAGTTATGCCTACGGACAAGATAGGATTTTAGAGGACATCGACCTGCAGGTGACTTCAGGAGAAGTGGTTTCTATCTTAGGTCCAAGTGGTGTTGGAAAGACCACCCTCTTTAACCTAATCGCTGGGATTTTAGAAGTCCAGTCAGGGAGAATTGTACTTGATGGTGAAGAAAATCCCAAGGGGCGCGTGAGTTATATGTTGCAAAAGGATCTACTCTTGGAGCACAAGACGGTGCTTGGTAATATCATTCTGCCCCTCTTGATTCAAAAGGTGGATAAGGCAGAAGCTATTGCTCGCGCAGATGAAATTCTTGCGACCTTCCAGTTGACAGCTGTAAGAGATAAATACCCTCATGAACTCAGTGGCGGGATGCGCCAGCGTGTAGCCTTGCTTCGAACTTACCTTTTCGGGCACAAGCTCTTTCTCTTAGACGAGGCCTTTAGCGCCTTGGATGAGATGACCAAGATGGAACTCCACGCTTGGTACCTTGAGATTCACAAGCAGTTGCAACTGACAACCTTGATCATCACGCATAGTATCGAGGAGGCTCTCAGTCTCAGCGATCGCATCTATATCTTGAAAAATCGTCCTGGGCAGATTGTTTCAGAAATTAAACTAGATTGGTCTGAAGATGAGGACAAGGAAGTCCAAAAGATTGCCTACAAACGTCAAATCTTGGCAGAATTAGGCTTAGATAAGTAGAAAAATAGGGAGTTGGTGAAGATTATCCTTTACCAGCGCCCTTTTTCTTTTAAAAATGAGAAAATTTCGGTATAATAGTCAAAGATAGTCAAGGTTTAAAGAGAGAGGTGGGTTTGTAATGAGATTTAAAAATACATCGGATCATATTGAGGCCTACATCAAGGCGATTTTAGATCAATCTGGTATTGTGGAGTTGCAACGGAGTCAGTTGGCAGATACCTTTCAGGTTGTCCCTAGTCAGATTAACTATGTGATCAAGACACGCTTTACGGAAAGTAGAGGCTACTTGGTTGAAAGTAAGCGTGGTGGCGGAGGCTACATTCGTATAGGACGGATTGAGTTTTCTAGTCATCATGAAATGCTCCGAGAGCTGCTTTATTCGATTGGCGAGCGGGTCAGTCAAGAAATTTATGAGGATATTCTACAGCTTTTGGTTGAGCAGGAATTGATGACCAAGCAGGAGATGAATTTGCTAGTATCAGTAGCTTTGGATCGCGTTCTAGGAGAAGAAGCTCCAGTCCTTCGAGCAAACATGCTAAGACAGGTCATACAAGAGGTAGATAGAAAAGGGAAGTAAGATGAACTATTCAAAAGCATTGAATGAATGTATCGAAAGTGCCTACATGGTGGCTGGCCATTTTGGAGCTCGTTATCTAGAGTCTTGGCACTTGTTGATTGCCATGTCTAATCACAGTTATAGTGTGGCAGGGGCGACTTTAAATGATTATCCATATGAGATGGACCGTTTAGAAGAAGTCGCTTTGGAACTGACTGAAACGGACTATAGCCAGGATGAAACCTTTACGGAATTGCCGTTCTCCCATCGTTTGCAGGTTCTTTTTGACGAAGCAGAGTATGTAGCGTCAGTGGTCCATGCTAAGGTGCTGGGGACAGAGCACGTCCTTTATGCGATTTTGCATGATGGCAATGCCTTGGCGACTCGTATCTTGGAGAGGGCTGGTTTTTCTTATGAAGACAAGAAAGATCAGGTCAAGATTGCTGCTCTTCGTCGAAATTTAGAAGAACGGGCAGGCTGGACTCGTGAAGACCTCAAGGCTTTACGCCAACGCCATCGTACAGTAGCTGATAAGCAAAATTCTATGGCCAATATGATGGGCATGCCCCAGACTCCAAGCGGTGGTCTCGAGGATTATACGCATGATTTGACAGAGCAAGCGCGTTCTGGCAAGTTAGAACCAGTCATCGGTCGGGATAAGGAAATCTCGCGTATGATTCAAATCTTGAGCCGTAAGACCAAGAACAATCCTGTCTTGGTTGGGGATGCTGGTGTCGGGAAAACAGCCTTGGCGCTTGGACTCGCTCAGCGTATTGCTAGTGGTGATGTACCTGCGGAAATGGCTAAGATGCGCGTGTTAGAGCTGGATTTGATGAATGTCGTTGCAGGGACACGTTTCCGTGGTGACTTTGAAGAACGCATGAACAATATCATTAAGGATATTGAAGAAGATGGCCAAGTAATCCTCTTTATCGATGAACTTCACACTATCATGGGTTCTGGTAGTGGGATTGACTCAACTCTGGATGCGGCTAATATCTTGAAGCCAGCCTTGGCGCGTGGAACTTTGAGAACAGTTGGTGCGACCACTCAGGAAGAATACCAAAAACATATTGAAAAAGATGCAGCCCTTTCTCGTCGTTTCGCCAAAGTGACGATTGAAGAGCCAAGTGTGGCAGACAGCATGACCATTTTGCAAGGCTTGAAGGCGACTTATGAAAAATATCACCGGGTGCAAATCACAGATGAAGCGGTTGAAACAGCCGTTAAGATGGCTCATCGTTACTTAACTAGTCGTCACTTGCCAGACTCTGCTATCGACCTCTTGGATGAGGCAGCAGCAACAGTGCAAAATAAGTCAAAGCATGTAAAAGCAGACGATTCAGGTTTGAGTCCAGCTGACAAGGCCCTGATGGATGGTAAGTGGAAACAG
Source organism: Streptococcus mitis (assembly GCF_003942775.1). Taxonomy (GTDB): domain Bacteria; phylum Bacillota; class Bacilli; order Lactobacillales; family Streptococcaceae; genus Streptococcus; species Streptococcus mitis_CN. The sequence goes on from NZ_RJNX01000002.1 coordinate 59,396, forward strand.
GCAGCCCAGCTAATCGCAAAAGAAGAGGAAGTGCCTGTCTATAAAGACTTGGTGACAGAGTCTGATATTTTGACCACCTTGAGTCGTTTGTCAGGTATCCCAGTCCAAAAACTGACTCAGACTGATGCCAAGAAATACCTGAATCTGGAAGCTGAACTGCACAAACGTGTCATCGGTCAAGATCAAGCAGTTTCAAGCATTAGCCGTGCCATTCGCCGCAATCAGTCAGGGATTCGCAGTCACGAGCGTCCGATTGGTTCCTTTATGTTCCTAGGACCTACAGGTGTCGGTAAGACCGAATTGGCTAAGGCTCTGGCAGAAGTTCTTTTTGACGACGAATCAGCTCTTATCCGCTTTGATATGAGTGAGTATATGGAGAAATTCGCAGCCAGTCGTCTCAACGGAGCTCCTCCAGGCTATGTGGGGTATGAAGAAGGTGGGGAGTTGACAGAGAAGGTTCGCAATAAACCCTATTCCGTTCTCCTCTTTGACGAGGTAGAGAAGGCCCATCCAGACATCTTTAATGTCCTCTTGCAGGTCTTGGATGACGGTGTCTTGACTGATAGCAAGGGACGCAAGGTTGACTTTTCAAATACCATTATTATCATGACGTCAAACCTTGGTGCGACAGCCCTTCGTGATGATAAGACTGTTGGTTTTGGAGCTAAGGATATTCGTTTTGATCAGGAGAATATGGAAAAACGCATGTTTGAAGAGCTGAAAAAAGCTTATAGACCTGAGTTTATCAACCGTATTGATGAAAAGGTGGTCTTCCATAGCCTGTCTAGCGACCATATGCAGGAAGTGGTGAAGATTATGGTCAAACCTTTAGTTGCAAGTTTGGCTGAAAAAGGCATTGACTTGAAATTACAAACTTCCGCACTGAAATTGTTGGCAAATCAAGGATACGACCCAGAGATGGGAGCTCGTCCACTTCGCAGAACCTTGCAAACAGAAGTGGAAGACAAGTTGGCAGAACTTCTTCTTAAGGGAGATTTGGTGGCAGGCAGCACACTTAAGATTGGTGTCAAAGCAGGCCAGTTAAAATTTGATATTGCATAAAAATGGAGAATCAGGAGCAATCTTGATTCTCTTTTTCGCAATCTTTTTATAAAAAATGATAAAAAACTATTGACAAAACAAATATATAGTTTATAATAAAAACATAGATAACAAAAATATCAAAAATTATAAAAAGGCAATGCGTTTATGAAAAAGAAAACAGCAGTGGTATTTGGAACCTTTGCTCCACTTCATCAAGGACATATTGATCTGATTCAGCGAGCGAAGCGGCAGTGTGACCAGGTCTGGGTTGTCGTTTCAGGCTATGAGGGAGATAGAGGGGAGCAGGTAGGCTTAACGCTTCAAAAAAGATTTCGCTATATCCGAGAGGCCTTTCGTGATGACGAGTTGACCTCTGTCTGCAAGTTAGACGAGAGCAAGCTTCCCCGTTACCCTATGGGCTGGCAGGAGTGGTTGGACCAAATGTTAGAGGAGATTTCCTATGATGAAACCCAGCAAGAACTAATTTTCTTTGTGGGAGAAGCAGACTACCAGCAAGAATTATCAAATCGTGGCTTTGAGACTGTCTTGCAAGAAAGAAAGTTTGGTATCTCAGCGACTATGATTCGAGAAAATCCAAGCAAATATTGGAAATATATTGCTCAACCCTTCCGACGTCAGTTTACAAAGAAAGTGTTGATTATGGGAAGTGCCAGCAATGGGAAGACCACTCTAGCCAAGGATTTGGCTAGGTATTACGATGCACCAGTCAGCTTGGAATACGCACGTGAGTACCAGATCAAAAACAATGTCCGCGACGATGAATTGACTCCAAAGGATTATTATTATCTCCTGTTGGGGCAGTATGACCAGACCTCTAAGTTAATTGACAGTAATGCCAATAGGGGACTGGTGATAGCTGATACCAACTCCTTAGTAACCAAGGGCTACTATGATTATTACATGGAGACTGAGGACCAAGGGGATTTATCAGGAGAGACTTTTGATAATCTCTTTGCCTCAATCTTAGCTAAGGAAAAATGGGACTTGATTCTCTTTGTGCAGCCTGTCGGCTCCTATGTCAATGACGGATTTAGAGATATGACTATGGCAGAAGACCATATTCGTCATAGTTTTTCCCAGCATTTGGACCAGATGAGAGAGCGATATTTAACCACCATTCCACTAGTTTATCTAGCTGAGGATTACCTAGGCAATTATGAAGCAGCAAAAGTGGCTATTGATGCCATTTACCAAACAGATTAGGAGACAATTATGAAAAAACTAACTGAAAAAATCACACAATTTATCAAAAACTTTAAAAACGTCCATGCGGAAGCCCGCAAGATTGGTTTTGCAGGAATCATGAACCTGCTCTGGAAAGATCTCTTTGTCGGCCGTAGCCTCTTCCAGTGGTTGTATCTCATCGTCCTGTCAAGTGTTCCCTTGATCTTGGAATTTACGCAAAACACAGAAAGTCATGACTGGATGAGCTTGTTTGCATCTTGGACTGGAATTGTCTGTGTTATCTTGGTAGCAGAAGGGCGTGCAAGCAATTATCTCTTTGGGGCCATTAACTCTGCTATCTATTTGGTTTTGGCTATGAATGCGACTTTTTATGGTGAAGTTTTGACGACTGTTTACTTCTTTGTCATGCAGCCGATTGGCCTCTATGCTTGGTTGTCCAATCGTATCAATGACCAAGGAAAAGTAGAAGAATCTCACTTTGAAGCTAAGAAATTATCTGTGCTTGACTGGCTCAAGTACTTGGCTTTGACTGCTATCATTTGGATTGGTATGGGCTTGGCATACCAAAGTATCCATAGTGCTCGCCCTTTCCGTGATAGTGTTACCGATGCGACCAATGGTGTTGGTCAGCTCTTGATGACACGTCTCTACCGTGAGCAATGGATTTTCTGGATTGCAACTAATCTCTTTAGTATTTACCTCTGGTGGGGTGAAAACATCCACATCCAAGGGATGTACTGGGTTTACACACTCAATAGTCTAGTAGGTTGGTACCAATGGACCAAGGCAGTTCGTAAGGAGGCATAAAATGGCGGACACGATGATTCCAGAAGGGATGACAGAGAGAGAATATTTTGAAATCCATGCAAGTCAGGAAGAGTTTTTAGACTGGTACTACAAGCAGGAACTCCCTCAATACGAAAAACCAAGTGTGACGGTGGATATGGTAGCCTACTGCTTTGTCGAAGGAAAGATCAAACTCTTATTAATTCGTCGCAAGGCTCATCCATATCAAAATTGTTTAGCGCTAGTTGGAGGATTTATGGACAAGGGCGAAGATGCTGCGCATGCCTGTCAGCGTGAGGTGAGAGAAGAAGTCAATCTCGATCTTCCTTTGGAAAAAATTGAGCAATTGATGACCGTATCGACTCCCGGCCGTGACCCACGGGGCTGGACAGTGACCATTGCCCACTTGGTTTATTTGCCTAGTCGTGCATTAGACCTTGTTCAGGCAGGAGATGATGCCAAGGATATCGTTTTCGTAGATGTTGATTTTCAGACAGGCAAATGCTATCTAGAGGGAGTGGAGCTGGAGGAGCAAGCCTTCGCTTTTGATCATTATGCCATTATCCAAGAATCCATCAAACGAATCCAAGGCCGTCTCGACTGGAATCCGACCTTCCTTTATCTTCTGGAGGAGGAGTTCACTGTCTACGAAGGAACTGAACTGGTCAATCTTATCAACCCCGGTCGTCCAATCGTCAGCAATAACTTTCTCGTAAAATACGGAGAATATGTAGAAGAAGTTGGACTCAAACGAGTGCCTAAAAAGAAACCAAGAAAAACCTATCGATTGAAATAAAGAGGTCGGGAACTTTTCCCGACCTCTTTATTTGCCTTTATTAGTTTGATTTGCTGTTGCGACTGTTTTAGGGATGGCCATCTTTCTTAGAATTGCTCAACATGTGAGTAAAGAAGTCTTTGTATCGATACTTGAGATAGTTCTCATGTAAAAATAACAAGGCGATATAAACAATCAAAAAGATTGTAGTCAGATAAAACACATCAAATGCAGTTTGCGCATAGTAAGCGGCTGATTGATAAGAGCCAATTGCTCCCAAAATCAACCAAGGAAGATACTTATAATACTTATTTAGCATAAGAGTGCACCTCCTATATTCTATTTCAATGTTATTATATTCCTTTGCACTTAAAGGTGCAAGCGATTACACAAAAATAAATTCAAATTTTTAATAGGAAAATCTCCTGCTTTTCTATTTTATTACGAATAGAAGAGTAGGAGGAGTAAATGTATCTAAAGTATTTAAGATTTTTAAAATAGTTTAGATAAATTGTTGACATATTTAAATTCTAATGTTACAATTATATTACAAAAAGATTTCTTTATATTTCTAAAATATTACAAAGGAGTAGAAAAATGAAAAAGAAAACCTATATTAAATTGATGGCAGCAACTGTATTGGCTTCAACCTTGCTATTAGGAGCTTGTGGAAATAAAAAGGAAACAACTCAAGCAAGCAGTTCTGCTAAGACAAGCCAATCATCAAGTTCTAAATTAGCTTCTGCTAGCAAAGAAAGCAAGACTCAGAAGTCCTCAAGTTCAGCTTCATCTGAAAAGGCCAAGGCGTCTACTGACCAGTCTTCAGTAAGTGCAACACCATCACAAGCGGCACCTGCACCAGAGCAAAGACAAGGTCAAGAAGTAGCTAATCAACAGGCAGCTAGTCAACAAACTCCTGCTCAGGCTCCTTCAACTCAACAGGTTCCTCAAGCCCAGTCTAACCAATCAAGCTATGATCCTACAACTGACCGCAAACTTCAAGACAAGCAAGCAGAGCAAAATAAACGCTACAAGGGTGTTTTAACCATGGTAGATGGTGATTTCTCAGCTGCAGCGGGCAATTGGAAGGGAGCCAATGGCGAAACCATCACAGTTTCATCAGGTGGTCAATTTACAGTAGAATCTGCTGATGGAAAGAAAGAAAATTACTCTATCAAAGGCTATTCTTATACTCTTGACGATGGTAAGTATAATGCTAAAATCGGTGGAGGGAAAGTTATCCAAATTACAACAGGAGCGGATGGCAAGGTTTCCAGTGTTGCTTTGAGTCAATAATAAAATTTGGTGCTTTAACTTTTACTAGAAATCGTGCTGTAAAAGAGTGAGCCAACTGTTTTTCACTTAGTTTCTCCAAGAGAAAGTGGTATAATAAAAAAATCAAAGGAAAACGAGTGATAATACATGGCGGATAAATTAATATTACCTCAAAACACACGACTGATGGGAGTATTTCTTGGATTTGTAGGTGGTTCTTTGGATGTGTTTTGCCATATTCAATACCGTAGTTTGGTAGCGACACAGACAGGGAATATTCTCCTACTTATATCTGATTGGCACGACTCAAATGTTATTAATACGATGCTACGATTCTGCTCAATTATCTTCTTTTCTCTAGGATTTCTGTTTGCCCTACACATGAAAGAATACCGCAAAACGGCCTACTGGCGAGTTAAGATGTTGCTTCCTTTATTTATTGGGACACTTATTTTGCCTTTCTTTTCACGATCTCCTCTATTAGAAGTTCCTTTCATCGCTTTTGGAACAGGAATGATGATGCTAACATTTACGGGTAGCTTGATTGAAGATCATCCCTATGTCATTTTTATGACGTCTGGAAATTACCGAAAGATGTTGACCGCTTTGTATCGCATTGCTAGAAGAGAAGGAAATATCCAAGAATACCGTCGTCAAGCCTTAAATTATGGGATTGTTGTGGGAAGTTTCATAGTGGGGGCAATCAGCTTGGCTGTATTGATGCATTTTCTTCATGAATGGTCTGTTTGGATTATCAGCCTCAATTTGTTTTTGATTATGTCCTACTATATAGCTAGAGTGAAGCAATTAGATTTACAAGATGAAAACATATAAAAAACGACAAGACTCATTTTTTGAGCTTTGTCGTTTTTGTGAGTTGTAGATGTGAGACTATGCCTTATCCAACTGCAAGAGGGCTTCAATCTCTGCTAGGGTGCTAGCTTGTGAAATGGCTCCACGGAGTTTAGCTGCACCAGATGTTCCACGAAGATAGTGAGGAGCGAGGCCACGGAATTCACGAACTGCTACGTTTTCTCCTTTGAGGTTAATCAATCGTTTCAAGTGTTCGTAGGCGATTTTCATCTTATCTTCAAAGGTCAAATCAGGTAGGATTTCTCCTGTTTCAAAGTAATGATTGATTTGGTTGAAGAGGTAAGGATTTCCCATGGCAGCGCGGCCAATCATAACTGCATCAGCACCGACTTCTTCGATGCGTTGCTTGGCTTCTTGAACTGTACGGATGTCACCGTTGGCGATGAAGGGAATCTTGGTCAGAGCTTGAGCTACGTCGTGCAAGGTCTCAAGGTCTGCGTGACCTGTATACATTTGCTCACGGGTACGGCCATGCATGGCGAGGGCAGAAACGCCTGCAGCTTCAGCAGCGAGGGCATTTTCTACTGCAAGAGCTGGGTCGGACCAGCCGGTACGCATCTTGACGGTGAGGGGAATATCAAGGACAGACTGAACCTTGTTGATAATAGAGTAAATCTTGTCTGGATCCTTGAGCCACATAGCGCCAGCTTCGTTTTTCACGATTTTGTTAACTGGGCAGCCCATGTTGATATCGACTATATCGGTCTTGGTATTTTCTTGGATGAATTCTGCTGCGCGCGCTAGGCTGTCTTCATCACTACCAAAAAGTTGGATAGAAACAGGGTTTTCACCTTCATCGATATGAAGCATGTGCAGGGTTTTTTCATTGTTGTATTGGATTCCCTTGTCAGAGACCATTTCCATTACAACGAGTCCAGCTCCAAGCTCTTTTGCGATAGTACGAAAGGCTGAGTTGGTCACGCCAGCCATGGGTGCTAAAACGGTACGATTGGGAATCTCAACATTGCCAATCATAAAAGGTGTATTAAGATTTGTCACGAATGAGTTCCTCCAGGTCGTTTTCATCAAAGTTGTAAGTAGTTTGGCAGAATTGACAAGTGATTTCTGCTCCGTGGTCTTCCTCTTTCATTTCCTGCAAGTCTGAGCTTGGAAGGCTAGCAAGAGCGTTCATAAAGCGCTCATGGCTACAGTCACATTGGAAACGGATTTCTTCTTCAGAAAGACGCTTGTAGGCCTCGTCGCCGTAGATAGCCTTGAGGAGGGCTTCAATATGGTCTTCACTCTCTAGAAGCGTCGAGATAGCTGGCATTTCTTGGATGCGTTTTTCAAAGCGAGCAATCTCTTCTTCCTTGGCTCCTGGTAAGACTTGGACTAGGAAACCACCTGCAACCTTGACCTTGTCTTCTTCGTCTAAAAGGACATTGAGGCCGACTGCAGAAGGGGTCTGTTGGCTTTCAGTCAGGTAAAAGGCAAGGTCTTCACCGATTTCTCCAGAGATGAGAGGAGTCATAGAGTTGTAAGGGTTTCCAGTACCGTAGTCTGTGATAACGAGAAATTGACCATTTCCGACAAAAGGTCCAACTAGAACTTCACCAGTTGCAGTCTTTTTGATGTCAACGCCAGGATTTTGAACATAGCCTTTGACATTCCCCTTGGTATCAGCGACCGTGATAATGGCACCTAGAGAGCTAGATCCCAGCACCTTAACTGTAAGTTTGGTATTCCCTTTTTCATTGGCTGCGAGAATCTGGCTAGCAATAAGAGTTCGACCAAGCGCTACAGTTGAGCTAGCTTGGGTTTGGTGTTTTTCTTGAGCAGTGCGGACGGTTTCCGTGCTATCAAGGACAAAAGCACGAAAGGCTCCGCTTTCTGATATAGTTTTAATAATTTTATCCATAGCTACTATTTTAGCATAAAAATGCCCAAAGGGGGAGCCGTGTGTTTGCTGATTTTCAGGATAATGGACCAGGAAATCAGCATGAAAATAAAAAGAGAAACAGATTATTTCATCATTTTTAAGTTTTGTGTTATTCTAAAGGAAGAAAATGAAAGGGGTAACAAATGTATTTAGGAGATTTGATGGAAAAGGCCGAATCTGGCCAATTTTCAATCCTTTCCTTTCTATTACAAGAGTCTCAGACGACCGTCAAGGCTGTAATGGAGGAAACAGGATTTTCAAAAGCAACCCTAACCAAATATGTCACCCTTCTCAATGACAAGGCTTTGGATAGTGGCTTAGAGCTGACTATTCACTTAGAAGATGAAAATCTGCGTCTATCGATCGGTGCAGCTACCAAGGGGAGAGATATTCGGAGCTTGTTTTTGGAGAATGCTGTTAAATACCAAATTTTAGTCTATCTTCTCTACCACCAACAGTTTTTAGCCCATCAGCTGGCTCAAGAATTGATGATTAGTGAGGCAACACTTGGTCGCCACTTAGCTAGTTTAAATCAGATTTTGTCAGAATTTGATTTATCCATCCAAAATGGACGTTGGCGAGGTCCAGAGCATCAGATTCGCTATTTCTATTTCTGTCTTTTTCGCAAGGTCTGGTCAAGTCAGGAGTGGGAAGGTCACATGCAGAAACCAGAGAGAAAACAGGAGATTGCCACTTTAGAAGAAATCTGCGGTGCAAGCTTGTCTTCGGGGCAGAAGTTAGACTTGGTTCTCTGGTCCCACATCAGTCAACAACGTCTACGGGTCAATGCCTGTCAGTTTCAAGTCATAGAAGAGAAAATGCGAGGGTATTTTGACAATATTTCCTATCTTCGTTTGCTGAGAAAGGCTCCGTCCTTTTTTGCTGGGCAACACCTTCCTCTCGGAATTGAGGATGGTGAGATGATGATTTTCTTCTCATTTCTCCTATCTCATCGTATTCTTCCTCTTCATACTATGGAGTATATTCTTGGATTTGGAGGGCAGTTGGCAGCTTTACTGACGCAATTGATTCAAGAAATGAAGAAGGAGGAGTTACTGGGTGATTATACAGAGGACCATGTTACCTATGAACTCAGTCAGCTTTGTGCTCAAGTCTATCTTTATAAGGGCTATATTTTACAGGATCGCTACAAGTACAAGTTAGAGAATCGTCATCCATATTTACTGATGGAACATGATTTTAGGGGGACGGCAGAGGAGATTTTTCATGCTCTACCTGCCTTTCAGCAGGGGACGGATTTGGATAAGAAAATTCTCTGGGAATGGCTTCAGTTGATGGAATATATGGCAGAAAATGGTGGTCAGCATATGCGGATTGGTCTGGATTTGACATCTGGTTTTCTTGTCTTTTCAAGGATGGCAGCCATTTTGAAACGGTATTTGGAATATAATCGTTTTATTACCATTGAAGCCTATGACCGAACTCGACATTATGATTTGCTGGTTACCAATAACCCCATTCATAAGAAGGAACAAACCCCAGTCTATTATTTAAAAAATGACTTGGATATGGAAGATTTGGCGGCTATTCGTCAGTTATTATTCACTTAAAAGGCTTGGTCGTTCCAGGTCTTTTTTGTGAAATTCACACAATCTCCTCACATTTTTTTAAAAATTAAAAAAAGTTGATGAACAAGAAAGCGCTTTATTTTGTATACTAGTAAGTGTAAAGAGGAAACATCCTCAAGATCTTTATCAGGAGGACAGCACATGTCACAAGAAAAATACATCATGGCCATTGACCAGGGGACTACAAGCTCTCGTGCCATTATTTTCAACAAAAAAGGAGAAAAAGTTAGCTCGAGTCAAAAAGAGTTTACCCAGATTTTCCCTCAGGCAGGTTGGGTAGAGCACAATGCCAATGAAATTTGGAACTCAGTCCAGTCAGTTATTGCGGGTGCTTTCATCGAAAGTGGTGTCAAGCCAAGTCAAATCGAAGCAATCGGAATTACCAACCAACGTGAAACAACTGTTGTCTGGGATAAGAAAACAGGGCTCCCTATCTACAACGCTATCGTTTGGCAGTCTCGCCAAACAGCCCCTTTAGCTGAGCAACTAAAAAACCAAGGTTATGTGGAAAAATTCCATGAAAAGACTGGTTTGATCATCGATGCTTACTTCTCAGCGACTAAGGTTCGTTGGATTTTGGATCATGTAGAAGGCGCTCAAGAGCGAGCAGAAAAAGGGGAATTGCTCTTTGGTACTATCGATACTTGGTTGGTTTGGAAATTGACTGACGGTGCGGCTCACGTGACCGACTACTCAAATGCAGCTCGTACCATGCTTTATAACATTAAAGAACTCAAATGGGATGATGAGATTTTAGAAATCCTCAATATTCCTAAAGCAATGTTGCCTGAGGTTCGTTCTAACTCTGAAATCTACGGTAAGACAGCGCCATTCCATTTCTACGGTGGAGAAGTGCCAATCTCAGGTATGGCTGGGGACCAACAAGCAGCCCTCTTTGGGCAGTTGGCCTTTGAACCAGGTATGGTCAAGAATACTTATGGAACAGGTTCTTTCATCATCATGAATACTGGTGAAGAGATGCAGTTGTCTGAAAACAACCTATTAACAACCATTGGTTACGGAATCAACGGCAAGGTTTACTATGCCTTGGAAGGTTCAATCTTCATCGCAGGAAGCGCCATTCAGTGGCTTCGTGACGGTCTTCGCATGGTAGAAAATTCACCAGAATCTGAAAAATACGCTCGTGATTCTCACAACAATGATGAAGTTTATGTCGTTCCAGCCTTTACAGGTCTAGGTGCTCCATACTGGAACCAAAACGCTCGAGGTTCTGTCTTTGGCTTAACTCGTGGAACAACTAAAGAAGACTTTATCAAGGCGACTTTGCAATCTATCGCTTATCAGGTGCGTGATATCATCGACACCATGCAAGTGGATGCGCAGACAGCTATCCAAGTCTTGAAAGTAGACGGTGGTGCAGCTATGAACAATTTCCTCATGCAGTTCCAAGCTGACATTTTGGGAATCGATATCGCACGCGCCAAAAACTTGGAAACAACAGCTCTAGGGGCAGCCTTCCTAGCAGGTTTGTCAGTAGGTTACTGGAAAGACTTGGATGAGTTGAAACTCTTGAACGAGACAGGAGAGCTCTTCGAGCCATCTATGAACGAATCTCGCAAGGAACAACTCTACAAGGGCTGGAAGAAAGCTGTGAAAGCAACCCAAGTCTTTGCGGAAGTAGACGACTAATACTGGAAGAATAAAGCGACTCAGTTAGAAAGTGTGTAAATATGGAATTTTCAAAGAAAACACGTGAATTATCAATTCAAAAAATGCAGGAACGTACCTTGGACCTCTTGATTATCGGTGGAGGAATTACAGGGGCTGGTGTAGCCTTGCAGGCAGCAGCTAGTGGTCTAGATACTGGTTTGATTGAAATGCAGGACTTCGCAGAAGGAACATCCAGCCGTTCAACAAAACTGGTTCACGGAGGACTACGTTACCTTAAGCAATTTGATGTAGAAGTGGTATCAGATACAGTTTCTGAACGTGCAGTGGTTCAACAAATCGCTCCACACATTCCGAAACCAGACCCAATGCTCTTGCCAGTTTACGATGAAGATGGAGCTACTTTTAGCCTCTTCCGTCTTAAAGTAGCTATGGATCTTTACGACCTCTTGGCAGGTGTCAACAACACACCAGCTGCTAACAAGGTTTTGAGTAAGGAAGAAGTCTTGGAACGCCAGCCAAACTTGAAGAAAGAAGGTTTGGTAGGAGGTGGGGTTTACCTTGACTTCCGTAACAACGATGCTCGTCTCGTGATCGAAAACATCAAACGTGCCAACCAGGACGGTGCCCTCATTGCTAACCACGTGAAGGCAGAAGGCTTCCTATTTGACGAAAGTGGCAAGATTACAGGTGTTGTAGCTCGTGATCTCTTGACAGACCAAGTCTTTGAAATCAAGGCCCGTCTGGTTATTAACACAACAGGTCCTTGGAGCGACAAGGTGCGCAATTTGTCTAATAAGGGAACACAATTCTCACAAATGCGTCCAACTAAGGGAGTTCACTTGGTAGTGGATTCAAGCAAGATCAAGGTTTCACAGCCAGTTTACTTTGATACAGGTTTGGGTGATGGCCGTATGGTCTTTGTTCTCCCACGTGAAAACAAGACTTACTTCGGTACAACGGATACAGACTACACAGGTGATTTGGAACATCCAAAAGTGACGCAGGAAGATGTAGATTACCTACTTGGCATTGTCAATAACCGCTTCCCAGAAGCCAACATTACTATTGATGATATCGAAAGCAGCTGGGCAGGTCTTCGTCCATTGATCGCAGGCAATAGCGCTTCTGACTACAATGGAGGAAATAACGGAACCATCAGTGATGAAAGCTTTAACAACTTGATTACGACTGTTGAATCTTATCTCTCTAAAGAAAAAACTCGTGAAGATGTAGAGGCTGCTGTTAGCAAGCTTGAAAGCAGTACCTCTGAGAAACATTTGGACCCATCTGCAGTTTCTCGTGGTTCTAGCTTGGACCGAGATGATAATGGTCTCTTGACCCTTGCTGGTGGTAAAATCACAGACTACCGTAAGATGGCTGAAGGAGCTATGGAGCGCGTGGTTGACATCCTCAAAGCAGAATTTGACCGTAGCTTTAAACTCATCAATTCTAAGACTTACCCTGTTTCAGGTGGGGAATTGAACCCAGCAAATGTGGACTCAGAAATCGAAGCCTTTGCGCAACTTGGAGTGTCACGTGGTTTGGATAGCAAGGAAGCTCATTACCTAGCAAATCTTTATGGTTCAAATGCACCGAAAGTCTTTGCTCTTGCTCATAGTTTAGAACAAGCACCAGGACTCAGCTTGGCAGATACCTTGTCCCTTCACTATGCAATGCGCAATGAGTTGGCTCTGAGCCCAGTTGACTTCCTCCTTCGTCGTACCAACCACATGCTCTTTATGCGTGATAGTTTGGATAGCATCGTTGAGCCAGTTTTGGATGAAATGGGACGATTCTATGACTGGACTGAAGAAGAAAAAGCCGCTTACCGTGCGGATGTCGAAGCAGCTCTTGCTAACAACGATTTAGCAGAATTAAAAAATTAAGAAAAAATAAAAGAGGCGGCGGGCAACAATCCTTGTCGCCCGCCCCTTCTTTTTAATGGAGATAGAAAGATGATGAATGAATTATTTGGAGAATTTTTGGGAACTTTAATCCTGATTCTTCTAGGAAATGGTGTTGTTGCAGGTGTGGTTCTTCCTAAAACTAAGAGCAATAGCTCAGGTTGGATTGTGATTACCATGGGTTGGGGGATTGCAGTTGCGGTTGCAGTATTTGTATCTGGCAAGCTCAGTCCAGCTCATTTAAACCCAGCTGTGACAATTGGTGTGGCTTTAAAAGGTGATTTACCTTGGGCTTCCGTTTTGCCTTATATCTTAGCCCAGTTCGCAGGGGCTATGCTCGGTCAGATTTTGGTTTGGTTGCAATTCAAGCCACATTATGAGGCAGAAGAAAATGCAGGAAATATTTTGGCTACTTTCAGCACAGGCCCAGCTATAAAAGATACTGTATCAAACTTGATTAGCGAAATCCTTGGCACCTTTGTATTGGTATTGACAATCTTTGCTTTGGGACTTTATGACCTTCAAGCAGGAATCGGAACCTTTGCAGTGGGAACTTTGATTGTCGGTATCGGTCTATCACTAGGTGGGACAACAGGTTATGCCTTGAACCCTGCACGTGACCTTGGACCTCGTATCATGCACAGTATCCTTCCAATTTCAAACAAGGGAGACGGAGACTGGTCTTATGCCTGGATTCCTGTTGTGGGACCTGTTATCGGTGCAGCCTTGGCCGTGCTTGTATTCTCACTTTTCTAATCTAGAAAACAATTATGTTGATAAAGCTTGAGATGAAAATCTCAGGCTTTTTTAAAAATATACATAGAAAAACCGCATAATTTTAAAATTAGCTTAAATATAATGAAAATCTACGGCAAACAATTGAAAAAATACTATATAAAGTGGTACAATGGTAGAAAAATAAGCTAGTAAGAATCACTCTTATTTTAGCGAAAAATTACAGAAATGAATGGTTTTTCTTGATGAAACAGAGAAAAGAATTGTACCTCTTTCTTGGTCGGACAGCCTTGTATTTTCTTATCTTTCTGGGGCTGCTTTACTTTTTTAGCTATCTTGGTCAGGGTCAAGGAAGCTTTATCTATAATGAATTTTAACTTGAAGGAGAATCCCTATTGTGTCAAATAAACCAATAGCAGATATGATTGAAACCATTGAGCATTTTGCTCAGACCCAGCCTAGCTATCCTGTTTATAATGTTTTGGGTCAGGAACACACTTATGGAGATTTGAAGGCTGATTCGGATAGTTTGGCTGCAGCCATTGACCAACTAGGCTTGCCTGAGAAGTCTCCTGTGGTTGTTTTTGGCGGCCAAGAATATGAAATGTTGGCAACCTTTGTAGCGCTGACTAAGTCAGGTCATGCCTACATTCCCATTGACAGTCATTCAGCCTTGGAGCGAGTTTCAGCTATTTTAGAAGTAGCAGAGCCAAGTTTGATTATTGCCATTTCAGACTTTCCATTGGAGCAGATTTCTACACCGATGTTGAATCTAGCTCAGGTTCATGAAGCCTTTGCTCAAGGGACTAGCTATGAGATCACGCATCCAGTCAAGGGAGATGATAACTACTACATTATCTTTACTTCTGGTACGACTGGTAAGCCAAAGGGAGTGCAGATTTCACATGATAATCTCCTCAGCTTTACCAACTGGATGATTACGGACAAGGAATTTGCGACGCCAAGTCGTCCGCAAATGTTGGCTCAGCCACCTTATTCTTTTGACTTGTCTGTCATGTATTGGGCTCCGACCTTGGCACTGGGTGGTACGCTTTTCGCTCTTCCTTCAGCTATTACTCAGGACTTTAAGCAACTCTTTGCGACCATCTTTTCATTGCCAATCGCTATCTGGACATCAACCCCTTCTTTTGCAGATATGGCCATGTTGTCTGAAGCCTTTAATAGTGAGAAAATGCCTGACATCACGCATTTCTACTTTGATGGCGAAGAATTGACGGTTAAAACGGCTCAAAAACTACGCGAACGTTTCCCAAATGCCCGTATTATCAATGCCTACGGCCCAACAGAAGCGACAGTAGCCCTGTCAGCAGTTGCTGTGACAGACGAGATGCTAGCGACTCTCAAACGCCTACCAATCGGCTATACCAAGGCTGATTCTCCAACCTTTATCATTGATGAGAATGGCAAGAAACTGCCAAATGGTGAACAGGGAGAAATCATTGTTTCTGGACCAGCCGTTTCAAAAGGTTATATGAACAATCCTGAAAAAACGGCAGAAGCCTTCTTTGAGTTTGAAGGTCTACCAGCCTACCATACAGGAGATGTGGGAACTATGACAGATGAAGGCTTGCTTCTCTACGGCGGACGCATGGACTTCCAGATTAAGTTTAACGGTTACCGCATTGAGTTAGAAGATGTCTCTCAAAACCTCAATAAGTCTCGCTTTATCGAGTCTGCTGTAGCTGTGCCACGTTATAATAAAGACCACAAGGTGCAAAATCTATTGGCTTATGTCATCTTGAAAGACGGTGTTCGTGAGCAGTTTGAGCGAGATATTGATATTACCAAGGCTATCAAGGAAGATTTAACAGATATCATGATGTCCTACATGATGCCGTCTAAATTCCTTTATCGAGACAGTTTGCCACTGACTCCAAATGGAAAAATTGACATCAAAGGATTGATTAACGAGGTGAACAAGAGATGATGGAGTTCTTTCAACAGCTTCCTCATTTAGAGCCATATGGCAATCCTCAGTATTTTGTTTATGTGATTGCTGCAACCTTGCCCATCTTTGTAGGCCTCTTTTTCAAGAAACGCTTTGCCTGGTATGAAGTGCTGGTAAGTCTCTTCTTTATCATCACCATGTTGGTGGGTGGAAAGACCAATCAACTAGCTGCCTTGGGTACTTACCTTTGCTGGGAAATATTGCTCCTACTCTTCTACAAGCACTATCGAAAAAGTAAGGATGGAAAGTGGGTCTTCTACCTGGTTAGTTTTCTGTCCCTACTTCCGATTATCTTTGTCAAGGTGCAGCCGGCTATCAATGGAACGCAGTCTTTGCTTGGGTTTTTGGGTATTTCTTACCTGACCTTTCGTTCGGTTGGGATTATCATCGAGCTGAGAGATGGAGTGATTAAGGATTTTACCCTCTGGGAATTCCTCCGTTTTCTTCTCTTCATGCCGACCTTTTCAAGTGGCCCAATCGATCGCTTTAAGCGTTTTAATGAAAATTATCAGACAATTCCTGAGCGGGATGAGTTGATGGATATGCTGGAAGAATCCGTTCGCTATATCATGTGGGGATTTTTGTACAAGTTTATCCTGGCTCATGTTTTAGGAGAAACTTTACTACCTCCTCTGAAGAATCTAGCCCTGCAGTCAGGTGGCTTCTTTAACCCCTATGCCTTGGCAGTTATGTATACCTTTGGTTTGGAGCTCTTCTTTGACTTTGCAGGTTACTCTATGTTTGCCTTGGCTATCTCAAACTTAATGGGAATCCGTAGCCCCATCAACTTTAATAAGCCCTTTTTATCAAGGGATTTAAAGGAATTTTGGAATCGTTGGCACATGAGTCTTTCTTTCTGGTTCCGTGACTTTGTCTTTATGCGAATGGTGATGGTATTGACCAGAAAGAAGGTCTTTAAGAATCGCAATGTAACCTCAAGTGTGGCCTATATTGTAAATATGCTGATTATGGGATTTTGGCATGGAGTGACTTGGTACTACGTCGCCTATGGCCTCTTTCATGGGATTGGACTGGTTATCAATGACGCTTGGATTCGCAAGAAAAAAACGCTCAATAAGGAACGGAAAAAAGCAGGGAAGGCTGCTCTACCTGAGAATCGCTGGATTCAGTTGCTTGGCATGGTTGTCACCTTCCATGTCGTCATGCTGTCATTCTTAATCTTTTCTGGATTTTTGAATGATTTATGGTTTAAAAAATAAAGGAAATAAAATATGGATATCAAATCAGAAGTTATCGAAATTATTGATGAGTTGTTTATGGAAGATGTCTCTGACATGATGGATGAAGATCTTTTTGATGCAGGTGTCTTGGATAGTATGGGAACGGTTGAGTTGATTGTGGAGATTGAAAACCGTTTTGACATTCGAGTCCCTGTAACAGAGTTTGGTCGCGACGACTGGAATACAGCCAATAAAATCATAGCTGGTATTGTGGAGCTACAAAATGCTTAAACGCTTATGGATGATCTTCGGACCGGTCTTGATAGCTGGTTTGTTGGTTTTTCTGCTTATCTTTTTCTATCCTGCTGAGATGCGCCATGATCTGGGAGCTGAAAAGCGTTCGGCGGTGGCTACTACCATTGAAAGTTTTAAGGAGCGGAGTCAAAAGGTCAGAGCCTTATCTGATCCAAATATGCGTTTTGTTCCCTTCTTTGGCTCCAGTGAATGGCTTCGTTTTGACGGTGCCCATCCTGCGGTATTGGCTGAGAAATACAACCGCTCTTATCGCCCCTATCTTTTAGGACAGAGGGGAGCTGCCTCGCTCAACCAGTATTTCGGGATGCAACAGATGTTGCCACAACTGGAGAATAAACAAGTTGTGTATGTTATCTCACCTCAGTGGTTCAGTAAAAATGGCTATGAGCCAGCAGCCTTTCAGCAGTATTTTAATGGAGACCAGTTGACCAGTTTTCTGGAACATCAATCTGGAGATCAGGCTAGTCAATATGCAGCGACTCGCTTACTACAGCAGTTTCCAAATGTAGCTATGAAGGACCTGGTTCAGAAGTTGGCAAGTAAAGAAGAATTGTCGACGGCAGACAATGAAATGATTGAATTATTGGCTCGTTTTAATGAACGCCAAGCTTCCTTTTTTGGTCAGTTTTCGGTTAGAGGCTATTTCAAATACGATAAGCATGTAGCTAAGTATTTAAAGACCTTGCCAGATCAGTTTTCTTATCAAGCTATAGAAGATGTTGTCAAAGCAGATGCAGAAAAGAATACTTCTAATAATGATCTGGGAATGGAGAATTATTTCTATAATACACAGATTAAGAAGGATTTGAATAAATTAAAGGATTCTCAGAAAAATTTTACCTACCTCAAGTCGCCAGAATATAATGACTTGCAGTTAGTGTTGACACAGTTTTCTAAATCCAAGGTAAACCCGATTTTTATCATTCCACCTGTTAATAAAAAATGGATGGACTATGCTGGTTTACGAGAGGATATGTACCAACAAACGGTGCAGAAGATTCGCTACCAGTTAGAAAGTCAAGGTTTTACCAATATAGCAGATTTTTCTAAGGACGGTGGGGAAGCTTTCTTTATGAAGGATACCATTCACCTTGGTTGGTTAGGTTGGTTGGCATTTGATAAGGCCGTTGATCCTTTCCTATCCAATCCCACACCAGCTCCGACTTATCATCTGAATGAGCGCTTTTTCAGTAAAGACTGGGCGACTTATGATGGAGATGTCAAGGAATTTCAATAGACGAATCATAAAATAATAAACGATTTAACTCTAAAAGTTAGACAATTAGTCTGATTTTTAGGGTTTTTCTTTTTGCTAATAAAAATGTGTATTTATAGATATGGGTGTTTAAAAAGAATGACCTTCATCTGGCTAGAGAACTCATATAGTGGTATAATTTAAGAAACACAATGAAAATGGCTTTAGTATGTATGGATTAATCGTTTTTGGTATGAATATAGAGGGGAAAAGATGGATATAGATAGAACTATTTCAGTACAGATTCAAGGTTTGTTGGTGTTTGAAAGTCCTCTTCATCATGATGAGCGTGGCTATTTTTTAGAGAATTGGCGAAAGAAAGATTTGCTTGCAAATGGGATGCCAGAATCATTCTTTCATCATAAACTTCAAAATAATGTGTCTGTTTCAAAGCAGGGGGTTATCAGAGGGGTGCATTGTCAAGGCTATGAAAAATTGATGACAGTAGCCTATGGTACTTTCAAAATGATTTTTATCGATTTGCGGATAGATTCTCCAACTTACAAATCTGTAGATGTGATAGATGTCCAACCTGGTAGGGCTGTTTTTGTCCCTGGTGGAGTGGCTAATGGAGCGCAATCGCTAGTTGATAATGGAATATTGAATTATTTAGTTGCTGATTATTATGATCCATATAAAAACTATCTAGGAATTACACCCCTAGACAAAGACGCTCATTTGTCGTGGGATTCTCTTTCAAAACCAATCATTTCTGAAAAAGATCAAGCTGCTAAATCTTTCAAAGAAGTTCTTGAAATAATTGAATCAAGTAGGAAGAAAGTCGCCTTAATTGGCTCGGCGGGTGCAGTTGGGAAAGTTTTATTTGATACATTAAGTAAACTATCTGATATTGATTTAAGTTGTTTCAATAGAAATGATATTGAAGAAGCTTTGAAAGATTTTTATGATGTGGTTATTTGTACTGCTCCGTCATCAGAAAAATTATTAACCAATTTAAGTTTGAAAAACGATGATGCGGAAATAGAGAAATTAGTAAATGTTCTAAAAAATATTCAGACAACTCATATGATTTTAGTATCTACGAAGTCTGTATTTGATAGTGGTTCCAGATATAGCGCTATTCATCAAAAGATTTATAATGGCGTGATTGAGGCTCATCAAATAAGCAATACTATTTATATTATGGACACCTTATATGGGAAGACACTGAAAAAGTGCTTTATCAACGATTTGCTTTCTAGACAATGGACTTATATTTCAAATGATATTGTTTTGGGCAAGCCTAAGTTAGAAAAATATTATCAAAAAGTAAATGATCAGTTGTGGGCTTTAGTAGAGCGTCTTCCAGATGAATTGTTGAGGGATTTAGAGCCAATTTCTGATATTTATCCTGATGAGATGTGCTATCAAGTGACAGCAATAAATGATTTGGTTCGTCATCTAGTGGCGAATTTAGATAGGGTTGATGGAGTGAAAATGGGTATTGATAAGTCTGAAATTTTTACAGGTAGACAAATAAAGAATTTATTAAAAAATCCTGACAATTCTACTTTAGGACAATACTTTAAAAAGCAAAAAGGAGATTTTAATCTTGAAAATTTATGAAAATAATAGAGGTTTTCAACTAGGAAATTTGCTCTATCTCTTACTACAAGCGCATAGAGATCGGATGATGGGCTATGAGGAAAGTTATGTCTTACGAACAGGATATTTTCAATTTGCCCAAACTTTTTTTCCAAAAACCGCTGACTTATTTTCAAAAGCAAATGGTATCGAATTAGAAGATTTTGGTTATTTTCAAGAGGCAGGTGTTGACTATTATTCAAAAGAATTGGACTCTTTTTGTAGAGAGTATTTAATTGAACCAGTAGTAGCTGCTTCCGCTCAATTTGAAGAGAAGAATGTGACAATTGCTATCAGAAGAACGGATTTTCTCAATGAACGAAATAGAAAAAATTACGGTTATAACTCTCAATTGTATATAGGTTCTTGTTTAGAGAAGATAGCAGCAATTGAAGGGGATAATTTTCAACATTTAACTATCCGAGTTACTTCAGACGATGTTGCCTGGTGTCGCGAAGAATTGGTACCTTTTCTAAACTCTCAATACCATTTTGAAAACCCGATTATAGTTGAGGAGCAGGATATTCAAGATAACTTTTTACAACTGTATAGCTGTAACAAGTATTTCATTTGTCCAAATTCGACTTATTGTTACTGGGTAGGCTATATTTTAAGACTGACAAAGCCTTTTGTAAAAGTGTTTGTTCTTGATTTTAATACTTTACATGAACAAAATGGGAAACAAATTGCGGATACAAGAGAATGGGAAGTTGTAAGTGTTAACCGTACCGGCTTTGAGTAAAATGTGTTAAAGGAAAAATAAATGAACTATAAAAATATCGTTGTGACTGGTGGAGCTGGTTTCATTGGTTCAAATTTTGTTCGATACCTAAAAGAGACTTATAAGGGTATTCAGATTACGATTTTGGATAATTTGACTTATGCCTCTTCTTTGAAAACTATCGAAGATTTGCTGGATGGCGGAGTAGCCTTCCATAAACTGGATATCGCAAATGAGTTGGAATTAGGTAAATACATCGATGAACGAGTTGATTTGATTGTTCATTTTGCAGCAGAATCTTTTAATGACAAGTCTTTGCATGATACGTCTGTTTTTGTGAAAAGTAATATCGTTGGGACGCACAATCTTTTAGAGTTAGCTAGAAAGTATGATATCCGCTTCCATCATATTTCGACAGATGAGGTTTATGGGGATTTTCCATTAGAAAGTAAGGATAAATTCACTGAAAAAACGCAGTACAATTCAAGTTCTCCTTATGCTGCTACAAAGGCTTCTGCTGATCTATTAGTGAAAGCATGGGTTCGTTCTTTTGGTGTTAGGGCTACGATTTCCAACTGTTCAAATAATTATGGACCCTATCAAAATCCTGAAAAATTTATCCCAAGGCAAATCACCAATCTTTTAACTGGACAGCAGGCAGTTCTATATGGAGCAGGACTGAATATTCGTGATTGGATTCATGTCAAAGACCATTGTCGAGCTATTGACACTATTATTGATAAGGGCGTTATTGGGGAGACTTACTTGATTGGGGTAAATAATGAGCGAACGAATGTTGAAGTTTTACAGAAAATCTTGTTGCAGTTAGGAAAATCTCAGGAAGATTTCAAGTATATAGCAGATAGACCAGGACACGACCTTCGTTATGGAATTGACGCTAGTAAGTTATATACTGAATTAGACTTTACGCCTCTCTACGTGGACTTTGATAAGGGATTAAAAGAAGTAATCCATTGGTATCAAGACCATGAAGATTGGTGGCAAGAGATGATTGCACAAAAGCAAGATGCTAAGTAAGAGTTTGTAAGAATGTTAGGAGGAGTTAAATTTGGAGAATATAATTTTTTGTTCATCTCCCTTCCAGGTTTTAGTCGCTAAAGAAGTTGTACAGACTGTCTCAGAAGATTTTATCGGGATTTATTTAAAGATGTCAAATGATTCGAGACAGGATTTTTATGCTAAACGAATGGCAGAATTTTGTAAGGAAGTCCTTGTTTTAGAAGGAAAGACAGTCTTCAATGATATTCAGGAAGCCTTAAAAGACAGGGCCATTAGTAATCTCTATCTAGCAAGCTTAGACAATCCTGTAGCTCTTAGCGTCTTTAATCCCAGTACAATGAATTTGTATACTTTTGATGATGGTAGTACTTCCATTGTACCTCTCAATCTCTATACACAAAATTTTGAGAGGGGAATTCCTTATACAAACTTTACCTTGAGAGAGGTTATGTCTTTGTCAAATAGACATTATACGGTATTTGAGGACTGTATCCTCTTTCCAAAAGAGAAGCAGGTTTTTCTAAAGCTTCATCTTGAACCAAGTCATTTTCATAGGGCTAAAAATGGTAAGAAAATAAGCATTTTTCTGGGGCAATTTTTAGGCTCTCTCCTTTATCAGGAAGATTTGGAACTTACTCAAAAATTGACTGCTAAAGTTTTAGATGAACAGAAGATTGATTACTACTATCCCCATCCTAGAGTACCTTTGAATCCTTATCAAGATAAATTGAAAGAAACTAGATTTTGCTTTGAAGAAGAAATTTATCTTTTGCTAGAGGAGTATGAGTTCGTTGAGGTACATGGTTTTTACTCAACTTCGCTTTTGTTGGTCAAGAATATAGAGGGTGTATCGGTTCATGGGTATCGGACCTTTTTAACAACTCATGAATCAAATGTTTTTGCAAAACGAGGTGTGCCCTATCAAAATGTATCTCAATCGGACACACCTGTTGATATTGTCATGCCTGTCTATAATGGAGCTGAAACCATTAGTCAAACGATTGATTCTGTTTTAAATCAAACCCATCAAGCCTTTCGACTGTTAATTGTGGATGATGGTTCGACAGATAATACAGAGGAAGTATGTAAGCCATATCTAGTAGACGAGCGAATACAGTATATTAGGGAAGATCATAAAGGGATTTCAGAAACGTTAAATCGTGGAGTTAGTTTGTCTCAAACAAAATATGTAGCTAGACAAGATGCAGATGATGTATGGATGCCTTGGCATCTCGATTTTCTCTTGCAAGAGTTAGAGAAAAATCCTCAATTAGATCTTATCGGAGCTAGAGTTGTCGCAGAAGAAGATGCCATAACAGATAAAATAAGGCGAAATCAAACGCATCACTTATCAGGAGAAAAATTATGGTTAGAGCTTGCTTATCAAAATGTCTTTAATCATTCAACGGTTATTTTTAAACGCTCTGTCTATGATGAGGCAGGAGGATATGATGCTAAGTGTGATGGGTTTGAAGATTGGCATTTATGGGCTCGCATGGTCACAAAGGATAATGCTTTAGTGTTGAATGTTATGACAACTTACTATCGCTTATCGGAGCGTTATAAACGAGAGATGGTTTTCCGAGCAAGACTGGCAAGAATTCGTGGATTAAGATTGGAAGATGTATTGGACTAAGAAACTATGGTGAAAGTATTTACAATAAAAGAAGGCGTTCCTGTAAGCACTTATGGCTTTGAAAGAAGCCAATTGGCACGTCAAGAAATTTTTAAAAGTTTGGCTCTAGAGCAGAAAATCGTTATAACAAATCTGGAAAATTTTGTACCGAATTTTGTAGAAACGTTAGAAATACTTGGTTTTGAAAACTTCTATCATGTTATTTTTGACCAGTCAGATTTGGCTAGACAAAAGCCGAGTGTGGAAAAAGAATTCTTTCAAGACCTAGATAATGTCAGTGAAGTCGAGTACACAAAAGAGGGATATGTAGGACTCGTTCATTATCAAAATGGGGATATAGAATGTTATACCTCTCAATTACTGTATCGTTTCCAATATCAAGAAAATCTCTTTACTCTTTATGATAGTAAAGGGGAGTTGCTAAAAGGTGATGTGAGTGAAAATTACCATTCTTACCAAAACCTAAGAAGTGGGGAAACCTACACTCAATGGCAGTTAGTTAGTCTCTATCTAGCGAACAATTCTACAGTGGAAGATCGCTTCATAATTGATATGGTCAATGAATATCCTCTTCAATTGAGGAAGTTTTTCCAAAATACCGGAAGAAAGCTATTTGCTTATACCCATTACAATATTTTAGACCCGATGATGAAGTTTGTTTTACAAGGTTGGTGCCAAAATATCGTTGCAAGCCCTGTTTTGGAGCAACAAATAGGGAGAGAAAGGGTTCGCTTTTTGCCTCCAATGTTTGTGGATGGAGTTTTGGGAAAAGAATATGCAAGAGTTACCGATTGGTGTATCGTTGGCAATATGACGATGATCAAACGTTGTGCCTGGGCGATTGAGGCTTTCAGACAAGTGCCGGATAGCCAGTTAACGATTTATGGCAACTTACCAGATGGATATAGCCAGAAAGACTTGCCATCGAATGTCCATTATGCAGGCTTTCTAGAAGAAGTTCCTTATGAGAAGCACCAAGGCTATCTATCTTGTTCTATGAGTGAATGCTTTGCCAATGCGGCTGTAGAAGCATCTGCTAAGGGGTTAGTCTGTCTCTTGGCAAATACAGATTTGGCACATCGCTATTATCGGAGTAGATGTAAAAATGTCACAACATTCGGTGATTTTCAAGAACTCATTTCTTTGCTAAAGGGTTATCAAGAAAAAGGTCTTTATTTTTCTTCATCTTTTGCCAAAGATTATCAAAAGAGGGAAATTTTGGGATTATATAAGTTTATATTATCTTTATAAAATGTTATAATGGATAGCGTGATTCCAGTTTGGTTTATACATATATATGTTTCAATACATCAAAAAGCAATGAATTTTTAGGAGAATAGCATTTTATGTTTCATAATAAACAAGAAAAATTTTCCCTGCGTAAGTACAAAGATGGACGCACAGATTCGAAGTTAATTGGGGCAACAATTTTAGCGACAGGTGTGGCTTTATCCGTTGGTGCAAGTCCAGTATCTGCAGCTGTTTCATCAAACGGTACAGATACAGCAACAGTAGTAAGTGATACTTCAAAAGTAGCCTCTACATCAACTACAACATTTACGGATAATCAAGATCCTACAAAAAAAGTAACAGTAGATGCTGTTATAGGAAAAGTTGGTTCCTTGCCAATTAAAGCCAATAAAAATGCAGGAAATGTAGATGGAACAGATTCAGTAAGATTTACTTCTAAGGCTACAGTAAATTATTTATTAGAAGATGATAATTCAAAATTACAAGATTCTAAAACTGTAGAAGGTGAAAGTGGTACCATAAATACACCTTATGATAGAAAAGGTATTGCTTTTGATACAGATGGAAAAGATTATCGTGAATCAACTGTAGAGAAAACGGGTTCTGTTAATGAAAACACAGGAAAAGAAGAGAAAATACAGGCTAACAACAAAGAGTATCAATTGGTTCGTTCAGAAGTAATAGATTCAGATAAAGCAGCTTATGAAAAAACGCGTTTTAATGATATCGAAGCTCCTGTTTCTCCAGAAGGAATGCACAACAATCTAGGAGAGATTAATTACGGAAAAATTACAGGAAAAGTCTATCTAGTAGAAGAGACTTCTAATGGACAATATGGGAAATTTGTTGAAGCATCAAATATCAACAGTGATGATGAAGCGGTAGAAGCTTGGAAAAATGGTCAAGCAACTGCTAAAGATTTCACGAAAGAAAATGTGACTCTTCAAAAAGGTGATACGGTTCTTGTGATCGATAGAGATACCTATGCTCATGGAAGCGGGAAAAAAACGGTTAATACCATTAACTATAGAAGAGAGAAAGTTCCTGCAATGCCAGAGTATAATAAAACTGAACCGTATGTCAGAGAAGAAGGGGTTCAGGGATATCCATCTTATGCGCTTTGGGATCAACCTTTAACTGGAGAATATCCAACGATAGGAGAGGATAAAGTCTTCGGTACAGCAGATGATGGTAAAGTTACGTTTAATAACGAAACTACTTTATTTTATTCTAATAGTTTAAAAGACTTCCCTCCTGGAATAAGTAGTTCAAAAGTTCATGACTTTAATAAAGAATCTTTAAGAGAAATTCTGGAGGTTATGCATTCTGAAGTATATGGTATATTAGAATATTTCAATCAAAATGCAAAAAGTGATGAGGAAAAACAAGATTTAAAAACGAGAAAAGCTAAGCTTGATGAGAATATCGCTAGTACAATAGAGATGATTAAACAAAATAATATTGATATAGCGATAGAATCAGACCGTGGAATTATGTTTTTCCAACAAAATAAAGAAGCTCTTAAAAATTTAAGAAAACATATTGAAGAGGGTCAAAATGTATTAAATGATTTATCTGTCGCTGTGGACTCTACTCAAAGAATTGTCAATCAGTATGATAATCATAAAGATGTGATAGAAACGAAGAAAAATTATTTAAAATTTGGGTTTGATAGAGGTATACAAAAAGGTTACATATTATCTTATCATAAAGATGCAGTCCCTGAACATTATAGTGATTGGGAAATAGAGTATCCTGAAATAGAAGGAATAGACCATTCAGTTTTAACGAACAAGGGTGCTGTAACTATCTCTGATGATTTAAGCAAGATAAAAGTTGTCAATGGGAATCAAAAAACAACAGAGACAGAGTTTACTAAACAAGATGTAACAACAAAAGAAGAAACAGATTATGTTGTTAAGGAGATTATCACACCTGTTCGTGCATATAAAGTAATGGATGAAGGTGGACCTGTCGTAAACCATTACTATAGAATGCATATTACGCAAGAATCAGAAGCATATTCAATGGAAGCAGTTGGAGGCGTAAGAATTAAGTATCTAACAACTGAAGGGAAAGAATTAAAGACAGAAAATGTTAGAGAACTTGAGAAAGTTTACGAATTGAACGTTTACAATCAGTATTCGGGAAATACAAAAGTGGGTGAACGTAGAGTTGAAAAAATATTCGATTATGATTACGATACAACTGCAAAACAATATCCAATATTAAAAGATGCAAAGACTGGATTTACCTATGAATATGTAGGATTAAAACAAGGTTCCCCTGCAGCTAGTGGTAAAGTCGTAGCAGGAATAACGGAAGTTATTTACGAATACCGTCTAGTAAGTGAAGAAGATCCCAATCCTGTTAAAAAAGAGGGAAAAGGTTCGGTGGTTGTTAAATACGTCGATGCCGATGGGACAGAAATTAAAAATCCAGAAAGTGTAGTAACCGACGCAGTTGTGAAAACAACGAAAACATATACTACTAAGTCAGTTGATGTAGTTATTTCTACTCGTGATGAAGTAGAAAATCATGATGTAGAGTACAATACTGCTGATAAGAAAGTTAAAACCATTACTAAAGATGGTAAGAAATATAACTTTCATGGAATTTACGCGCCGTCAGAAAAATTCCATAATGTAACAGCAGAAACAGGAAAAGTCGTAGAAGGAATTACTACGATTGTATATCAATATCAGTTAGAACCTGAAAAAGTTCAATGGGAAGTATCGCAAAATCCACCAATAGTTGAAGTGCCAGAATTTTTTGGAGGAACTAGTGTGCCAGAATCTCCGATAAACGAGATTCCAGATTACGTTGATGGATCTGTGGCACTTGAACCACCAATCTACACGAAACCAACATTAATCATAACAAAATGGGTGGATGAAAATGGGACTCCATTAAAATCGGCAGATGTAAAATCGCCTGTTGAATTGGGTCAACCAAATGAAGCTTTCGAGCATGGAACAATTGAAGGCTATGAATATGTTGAAACTATCAGAAACCAAGAAGGGGATGTTGTTACACATGTATTCAGAAAATTAAACTCTGAACCGAAATCGGTCCCTAAACCATCTCCTATACCACCCCCTATTCCTACTCCTCAACGAAACGAAGAAGAAACACCTAAAGTTCCGAATAAACCAGTACCATCAACTTACCCTTCTGGTGGAAATACTTATCCAGCTCCATCAAGGGAAGTATCTCAATTGCCAAACACAGGTACTGAGTCAAATGCAGCCTTGGCAGCATTTGGATTTGTTGGAATTTTGAGTGGTCTAAGTATCGTTCTTCGTAAGAAGGATAGTGAATAATATTTGTTCAGATTATTG
Source organism: Streptococcus mitis (assembly GCF_003942775.1). Lineage (GTDB taxonomy): Bacteria > Bacillota > Bacilli > Lactobacillales > Streptococcaceae > Streptococcus > Streptococcus mitis_CN. Next base: position 87,367 of record NZ_RJNX01000002.1, read on the forward strand.
ATGAAGTTAAGTTTTTATCAACTGTAGTCGGTTGGTGTTAGCTAAAATTTGGAGAGGACAATCGCTGTCTTCTTCACTTTTTACGTTAAGAGGGATAAAATAAAAGGACTTGTGTTTGATGAGATTGTGATTGTTTTCTGATTTGGTGTTATAATAAGGTGATTGAAAAGTTTTGCCAATCCTATCATTACTATATCCGTTTTTTATCTTATTTCTAGGAAGATTATATGAAAGAAAAATCTAAACCGATAGCCGTTATTTTGATTCGTTCTGGATCTCGAGGCTTAGTGGATAAAAATATTAAACCACTTGCAGGTAAACCCTTGGTTTTCTATACTATAGAGGCCGCTCTAGCCTCCAAGTTATTTAGTGAAATATGGGTATCATCAGATTCTCCCACCTATCTGGAACTCTGTCGTCAATCCTATCCAGAAATTTGCTGTGCCCACAGACCAAAAGAACTGGCTTTGTCAACAACTTCTAGTCTAGCAACTTTATGCGATTTTTTACAACCCTTTGAAGAGAATCAAGTATTCGTTAATTTACAGGTGACTTCACCTTTGAGAGAGGTAAATCACCTTATCGAATCCTATCAGCTCTACTGCAAGTCTGGGGCAGATCATTTGATTTCCTGTGTCAAGGCAGATAAGAGTCGTAGCCTTTACTTGCAGTTGGAAGAGTCATCCTTTATCCGTCCGCCTCAAGTTTCCAAGCACTATGCTCGTCAGAAAGAGCCTCTTTACTATTATCCCAACGGAAGTATTTGGATTTCTCGTAAGGATCTTTACCTGCGGGATGAGACCTTTTATACAGATAAGACAGTAGCTTATGAAATGCCAAAGCTCTATTCTTATGATATCGATGATGAGTTGGATTTTGAGGTCGTGGAGATTTTGTTGCAACGTCACAACTTAGGTAAGAAAATAAGATAAAATGCCTCATCGTTGTTAGAATAAACTTGCACATAAAGATTGGCTACCCTATGAAGAGTTCAAGGATGAAACTAGTTTTCACGTTTTTTCTTGACTCTTTTTTTGGTTGTGATATAATTAACCAGTAAATAATTTTGCACAGAATAGTATTTTCTCTTAAAAAAGAGAAATCCAAAAGGAAAGGAGTCAGATATGAGACAGCTAGCTAAGGATATTGATGCTTTTTTAAATGAGGTAATTTTGCAGGCAGAAAATCAGCATGAAATTCTAATAGGTCATTGCACTAGCGAGGTGGCACTGACCAATACTCAGGAGCACATTCTCATGCTTTTGTCAGAGGAATCTTTAACAAATTCAGAATTGGCGCGTCGTCTCAATGTCAGTCAGGCGGCAGTTACCAAGGCCATTAAGTCTTTGGTCAAGGAAGGAATGTTGGAAACATCTAAAGATCCTAAGGATGCGCGTGTGATTTTTTATCAGTTGACTGATTTGGCTCGTCCAATCGCTGAGGAGCACCATCATCACCATGAGCATACACTTTTAACCTATGAACAAGTGGCGACTCAGTTTACTCCAAATGAACAAAAAGTGATTCAGCGGTTTTTGACTGCTTTAGTAGGAGAAATCAAATAATGAGATATATTACGGTAGAGGATTTATCCTTCTATTATGATAAGGAGCCAGTTCTTGAACATATCAATTATAGTGTTGATAGTGGGGAATTTGTTACCTTGACAGGGGAGAATGGGGCAGCTAAGACGACACTGATTAAGGCCAGTCTTGGAATCCTTCAGCCACGCATTGGAAAGGTGACTATTTCAACGACAAATACGCAGGGTAAGAAATTGAGAATAGCCTATCTTCCTCAACAGATTGCCAGTTTTAACGCAGGTTTTCCAAGTACGGTTTATGAATTTGTCAAGTCAGGTCGCTATCCACGAAAGGGGTGGTTCCGTCGTTTGAATGCTCATGATGAAGAGCATATCAAGGCTAGTCTAGACTCAGTTGGCATGTGGGAACACCGAGACAAACGCTTGGGGTCTCTATCTGGAGGACAAAAGCAGCGAGCGGTGATTGCGCGCATGTTTGCTTCGGATCCGGATGTATTTATCCTAGATGAGCCGACAACGGGGATGGATGCAGGAAGTAAAAATGAATTTTATGAACTCATGCACCACAGCGCCCATCATCATGGTAAGGCTGTTTTGATGATTACACATGACCCTGAAGAAGTTAAGGACTATGCGGACCGCAATATCCATCTAGTCCGTAATCAAGACTCGCCATGGCGTTGTTTCAACGTTCATGAGAATGACCAGGAGGTGGGCCATGCTTAGTTTATTATCTTACGACTTTATGCAACGCGCCTTTCTGGCTGTTATTGCTATGAGTCTTTTCTCGCCGGTATTGGGAACCTTCCTTATCTTGCGTCGTCAGAGTTTGATGAGTGATACCCTCAGCCACGTCTCGCTTTCGGGTGTAGCCTTTGGTCTGGTTCTGGGGATTTCTCCGACTATTTCTACGATTGCTATTGTCTTGATTGCGGCAGTCTTCCTGGAGTATCTCCGTACGGTTTACAAGAACTTTATGGAAATCGGGACAGCTATCCTCATGTCAACAGGTCTGGCTGTTTCTCTGATTGTCATGAGCAAGGGTAAAAGCTCTAGTTCTATGAGTTTGGACCAGTACCTTTTCGGCTCAATCGTGACTATTAGCGAAGAGCAGGTCATTTCCCTCTTTGTCATTGCGGCGGTTGTCTTGATTTTGACCTTCCTCTTCCTTCGTCCTATGTATATCCTGACCTTTGATGAGGATACGGCTTTTGTGGATGGCTTGCCAGTTCGTACCATGTCCATTCTTTTTAACATGGTGACGGGGGTGGCCATTGCCCTTATGATTCCAGCTGCGGGAGCTCTTCTGGTATCGACCATTATGGTCTTGCCAGCTAGTATTGCCCTGCGTCTGGGGAAAAACTTTAAATCGGTTATGCTGCTTGCCAGTGCTATTGGATTTTTGGGAATGGTAGCAGGACTTTACATTTCCTACTATGCGGAAACACCTGCAAGTGCAAGTATTACCATTATTTTTGTAACTGTTTTCTTGCTAATCAGTTTAGTAAGACGTTTTATCAAATAGGAGATGAACATGAAAAAAATTAGCTTATTACTCGCCAGTCTATGTGCCTTGTTTTTAGTGGCTTGTTCCAATCAAAAGCAGGCAGATGGCAAACTAAATATTGTGACAACCTTTTACCCTGTCTATGAATTTACCAAGCAAGTCGCAGGAGATACGGCTAATGTAGAGCTCCTAATCGGTGCTGGTACAGAACCCCATGAATATGAACCGTCTGCCAAGGCAGTTGCCAAAATCCAAGATGCAGATACCTTCGTTTATGAAAATGAAAACATGGAAACATGGGTTCCTAAATTGCTAGATACCTTGGATAAGAAAAAGGTCAAAACCATCAAGGCGACAGGCGATATGTTGCTTTTGCCAGGTGGTGAGGAAGAAGAGGGAGACCATGACCATGGAGAAGAAGGCCATCACCATGAGTACGATCCCCATGTTTGGTTATCACCAGTTCGTGCCATTAAACTAGTAGAGCACATCCGTGACAGCTTGTCAGCAGATTATCCTGATAAAAAAGAGACTTTTGAGAAGAATGCAGCTGCCTATATCGAAAAATTACAAGCCTTGGATAAGGCTTATGCAGAAGGCTTGTCTCAAGCCAAACAAAAGAGCTTTGTAACGCAACACGCAGCCTTTAACTATCTCGCCTTGGACTATGGACTCAAACAAGTCGCTATCTCAGGACTTTCTCCAGATGCCGAGCCATCAGCTGCTCGTTTGGCAGAATTGACAGAGTACGTCAAGAAAAATAAAATTGCCTATATCTACTTTGAGGAAAATGCTTCACAAGCCCTTGCTAACACACTTTCAAAAGAGGCAGGTGTCAAAACAGATGTCCTCAATCCTTTAGAAAGTCTGACAGAAGAGGACACCAAGGCTGGAGAAAACTACATTTCCGTGATGGAGAAAAACCTCAAGGCTCTGAAACAAACAACGGACCAAGAAGGCCCAGCAATTGAGCCTGAAAAGGCAGAGGATACCAAGACAGTTCAAAATGGTTACTTTGAAGATGCAGATGTCAAGGACCGCACCTTGAGTGACTATGCAGGTAACTGGCAATCAGTTTATCCTTTCCTTGAAGATGGAACCTTTGACCAAGTCTTTGACTACAAGGCTAAGTTGACTGGTAAGATGACTCAGGCTGAGTACAAGGCCTACTATACAAAAGGCTATCAGACAGATGTGACTAAGATTAACATTACTGATAACACTATGGAATTTGTTCAAGGTGGACAAAGCAAGAAATATACTTACAAGTATGTTGGTAAGAAAATCTTGACTTACAAGAAAGGAAATCGTGGTGTGCGCTTCCTCTTTGAAGCCACAGATGCTGATGCTGGACAATTCAAGTATGTTCAGTTTAGTGACCACAATATCGCCCCAGTTAAGGCAGAACATTTCCATATCTTCTTTGGAGGCACAAGCCAAGAAGCCCTCTTTGAAGAAATGGATAACTGGCCAACCTACTACCCAGATAACCTATCTGGACAAGAAATCGCCCAAGAAATGTTGGCGCATTGATGAGAAACCGACTAGTTCATAGGAGCTAGTCGGTTTTTTGAAATAGGGGCTGATGTGTAGCCCATTTCATGTGTCGGCGGATAGCCTATAGCTGTTATCTTTGGTAGATGCAATTTTGTTTCAAGGAGCAGAGTGTCATATTTGAAAAGGATCTTATAAATAATAATCAAATTTCACTCCTTTTAAAAATGTTTGTTAGACATTTCACAAATGATTGAAAACGAATACAAAAAGTAATATAATGATGTTAAATATATAGCGCGAAGGCGCAGGAGGAAAATTATATGGCTACATTTTATGTTCCGGCAGTCAACCTTATTGGAAAAGGTGTTGTAAATGAAGTGGGTCCTTATATCAAGGAACTTGGCTATAAAAAGGCGCTTTTGGTGACAGATAAGTTCATCGAAGGAAGTGACATTTTGCCTAAGGTTTTAAAACCGCTAGATGCAGAAGGAATCGAATATGTCATCTTTAGCGATGTAGAGCCAAACCCTACTTGTAAGAATGTCACAGATGGGGTAGCTGCTTTGCAAGAACATGGCTGTGACTTTATCATCAGTCTTGGTGGTGGGTCTCCACAGGATGCAGCTAGTTGTATCTCTATCATGGCTACAAATGGTGGAAAACCACAGGATTATGAAGGGCTTCATAAGTCTGCTAAAAAAGGCTTGCCAGTTGTGGCTATCAATACAACGGCAGGAACTTCTGCAGAAATTACCATTAACTATGTGATTACTGATGAAGAACGCAAGGTTAAGATGGTAATGGTTGACAAGAATAGCCTTGCACTTATCTCTGTTAATGACCCTGAATTGATGATTTCAAAACCTCAAGCTTTGACTGCTGCTACTGGTATGGATGCTCTGACTCACGCTGTTGAAGCTCTGGTAACACCTGGTGCTTATGATGTGACCAAGAAATTATCTATCGGAGCAATTGAGCTTATCAAGGAATACCTTCCTCGTGCTGTAGCAAATGGACACGATATTGAAGCGCGTGAAGGTATGGTCAATGCCATCTTCCTTGGTGGTATGAGCTTTAACAATGCAGGTCTGGGCTATGTTCACTCAATGGCTCACCAACTCGGCGCAGTATATAACTTGCCACACGGTGTTTGTTGTGCCATGTTGCTACCAGTTATAGAACGTGAAAATGCTAAACGTGTACCAGAAGCTTTCCGTAATGTTGCCAAGGCCTTGGGACTTCATGTAGAAGGTAAATCAGATGAAGAGTGTGCCGATTATGCAATTGCTGAGATTGAGAAGCTTTCTGAGATAGTAGGCATTCCTAAGAAATTGACTGAACTTGGTATTGAAGAAAAAGATTTCGACTTTGAATACCTTTCTAAGAACGCCTTGATTGATGCCTGCGCACCAGGAAATCCATTCATGCCAACCTTAGAAGAAACGATTGAGTTTTATAAAGAGTTGTTTTAGCAAGAGATTAGACGACAATAGGACAATTCACCTCTAATTATTGACATTTCAGGAAAAATCGCAGTAAAAACTGCACATCCTTCTTTAAATGTGCTATAATACAGAAAAAAATAATGATGGAGGTCGTCGCGATGATAACAACATTTTTGATGATTTTTGTGGTGGTTTGTGTGCTCCTATTGGTGATAGTCACACTGAGTACAGTTTATGTGGTTCGTCAGCAGTCGGTGGCGATTATTGAACGCTTTGGGAAATACCAAAAGGTTGCCAATAGCGGTATTCATATTCGGTTGCCTTTTGGGATTGACTCGATTGCAGCGCGGATTCAGTTGCGCTTGTTGCAAAGTGATATTGTGGTTGAGACTAAGACCAAGGACAATGTGTTCGTTATGATGAATGTAGCGACTCAGTACCGTGTCAACGAGCAGAGCGTGACAGATGCCTACTATAAACTCATGCGTCCAGAATCTCAGATTAAATCTTATATCGAAGACGCTCTTCGCTCTTCTGTTCCAAAATTAACCTTGGATGAATTGTTTGAGAAAAAAGATGAGATTGCCCTTGAAGTTCAACACCAAGTGGCGGAAGAAATGACTACTTATGGTTATATTATCGTGAAAACCTTGATTACTAAGGTCGAACCAGATGCAGAAGTTAAGCAATCCATGAATGAAATCAATGCGGCGCAACGTAAGCGGGTCGCAGCGCAAGAATTGGCAGAAGCCGATAAGATTAAAATTGTCACTGCAGCGGAAGCCGAAGCAGAAAAAGACCGCCTCCATGGTGTGGGGATTGCCCAACAACGTAAGGCGATTGTGGATGGATTGGCAGAGTCTATCACAGAACTCAAGGAAGCCAATGTTGGCATGACAGAAGAGCAAATCATGTCCATTCTTTTAACCAACCAGTATTTGGATACCTTGAATACCTTTGCCTCTAAAGGAAATCAAACGATCTTTTTACCAAATACTCCAAATGGTGTAGATGATATCCGTACACAAATCTTGTCAGCCCTCCGCGCTGAGAAGAAATAATAGACCAAAGAGCTTGGCAACAGGCTCTTTTTGCGTAGCTCTTGTAGCTTTGAGGATTAAATCCTCCTCCACAAATTATAGAATCTTTTCTGAGTATTTAGGGAGTTATGGAGGAAGTATTGAAAGCGCTTTTGTTTTGTGATATAGTCAAATTGATAGACTTGTTTAAAGAGGAATGCTTGTATGAGAAGAGAAGAAGTTTTACGAAATCACTGGTTTTTTAGTCAAGAGGTGGGGAAAGAAGATGCCTTGGCATCGGATTTTCAGAGGGAAAATTGGCAGGCTATTCAAGTGCCATACGACTGGAGTATTTACAATGATTTTGACCAGTATTCGCCCGCGCAAAATGAGGGTGGTCAGCTAAATGGGGGTCAGGCCTGGTACCGGACGCAGTTTTACTTGGAAGAAGATGTCAGTCTTGTATCGGTGCGTTTGTTGTTTGATGGAGTTTACATGAATGCTCAAGTCTATATCAACGGGCAAGTGCTGGGTTATTATCCCAATGGCTACACACCCTTTTCTTATGATATCACGCCTTATCTAAGAAATGATGGGACGGCCAACCAGCTTGCGGTTTTTGTGGAAAATCAGCAACCTAGCAGTCGTTGGTATTCGGGTAGCGGTATTTACCGGGAAGTAAAATTGTTGATTACAGATGCAGTTCATCTGGATTTGTATGGGATTAAGATAGAAAGTCCCAAGCTAAAGGAACAAAGAGATGGATGGGTGGAAACTCAGCTTACAAGTAAGGTTTCAAATGATGGACCTCAGTCCGTGTCGGTGTATTTGGAGCAGAGTATCTGGTATGATGGACAACAGCTGTCAGACTGGCAGGCGACAGACTCTCTAGTGATTGAGTCTGGGGACAAATATTCTTTCCAACAAGCCATATCAATTTTCCAACCTTTTCTTTGGGATATTGACCATCCTCATCTCTATCAGTTGAAGACTCGCCTTTACAAAAATGGTATTTTAGTTGATGAAGAAGAGGAGACTTTTGGTTACCGTTATATGGATTGGCAAGCGGATAAGGGCTTCTTTCTAAATGGTCGCTGGCTGAAGATTCATGGAGTTTGTCTGCACCATGACTATGGATCTCTGGGAGCTGTGGAAAATAGGTCAGCTGCTGAGAGACGATTGCGCCAGATGAAGGAAATGGGCGTCAATGCGATTCGAATCACCCATAATCCAGCTAGTAGTATTTTGCTGGATCTGGCTGCTAAAATGGGCTTACTCATCCAAGAAGAAGCCTTTGATACCTGGTATGGAGGCAAGAAAGAATATGACTATGGTCGCTTTTTTGAGGAAGAAGCTACTCATCCAGAGGTGAAAGCAGGCGATTTCTGGTCAGATTACGATTTGCGAACTATGATCGAGCGTGGCAAGAATAATCCAGCGATTTTTATGTGGTCCTTGGGAAATGAAGTCAGCGAAGCAAATGGAGATGCTCATTCATTGAAGACGATCAAGCGCTTGCTAGAAAGGGTTAAGGAGGTTGATGATAGTCTTTTTGTGACCATGGGAATGGATCAGTTCCGCTTCGGAGATGGTTCTGGAGGTCATGAAAAGATTGCTGATTTGCTGGATGTGGTGGGCTTGAATTACTCGGAAGATAATATTGACGCGATTCGCAAAAGACATCCCAAGTGGCGACTTTATGGGTCTGAAACCTCATCGGCTACAAGGACGCGTGATAGCTATTTTCGCCCAGCTAAGGAATGGGTTGGGGATAATCGCCGCGTGAGGAATTTTGAACAGTCAGACTATGGCAATGATCGGGTTCCTTGGGGGAAGACAGCGACGGCTTCTTGGATAGCAGATCGAAATCGGCTAGACTATGCGGGTCAGTTTATCTGGACAGGAGTGGACTATATCGGTGAGCCGACTCCTTGGCACAATCAAAATGACACGCCTGTCAAGAGTTCCTATTTTGGGATCGTGGATACGGCAGGGATTCCTAAAAATGACTATTATCTCTACCAAAGTCAGTGGGTGGACCTAGATCAGCATCCCATGGTTCATATCCTGCCCCACTGGAATTGGGAAATCCACAAGAGTTATCAACAAGTTGTGGATAAGTATGGGGATATCCCGGTTCGAGTGTATTCAAATGCTGGTTCTGTAGAGCTATTTCTCAATGGAAAATCTCAAGGTAGGAAGACTTTTCAGGAGAAATGGACTTCAGATGGCAGAAAATACCAAGAGGGAGAAGGTTCTGAACAACTTTATCTCGAATGGAGTTTGGCTTATCAACCAGGAGAATTGCATGCTGTGGCCTATGACCGTCAAGGTCAGATTGTGGCAGAAGATAGGGTGGTGACTGCAGGTAAGCCAGCCAAAATCAGGTTACATGCCGAGAAAACACAACTGGAGTCAGATGGGCAAGACCTCCTTTATCTTTATTTTGATGTATTGGACAAGGATGGAAATTGGGTGCCGACTGCTTCCAATCAACTTCATTTTGAAATTGCAGGTCCTGCTCGTATTGTAGGAGTGGATAATGGTAGGCAGGCCAGTCGTGAACGTTACCAAGCCCAGAAAAATGGTCTGTTTAAGAGGAAAGCCTTCCATGGCAGAGGTGTCCTCTTAGTTCAGAGCTTGGAGCAGGTAGGTCAAGTGAGAGTAAAGGCCAGTGCTAGAGGGCTAGAGCCAGCAAGTTTTGATATCTTAGTAGGAGAGGCTTTTGATTGCCAGCCAGTGAAAAATAAGCGCTTGTTTGAGATTCGAGTGGACAAGCAGGCAGGATTACAAGAAGGAGATTCCCCAGCTATTGGACTTTATCCACAAACTGTGGATAACCCTGTGAACAAGGTGGGGAATAGTGAAGTGATTTGGGAGACGAGTGGTGGTGCCCACGCCATTATCAAGCGGGGAGTGCTTCATTGCTTGTCTGCAGGCGACGTGGCTATTCGCGCCATTTATCAAGGGAAGACCTATCAAACTCATTTGCAGGTGGCAGAAAATAACTCACTAGGGCAGGCAGTTTCTGTACGACCACTTCGCTTGTATACAGCTAAGGGGACTTATCCACAGCTGCCATCTTCAGTCTTGGTGGACTATGAGTCTGGCGATGCAAAACGAGTCAAGGTTGTTTGGGAGGAGATTCCTGAAGAAGATTTGGCAAGATTTCATGAGTTTACGGTATCTGGCCAGCTAGAGGGTTTGAATTTAAAGGCTTCTGCTCAGGTTTGTGTTCAAGGGATTTGTGCTATTGAGCCTGAAAGGATCTGGACGCTTGTCAAGGAAGCCCCACACTTACCAGACCGAGTCAAGCTAGTCTTATCAGATGGCAGACGAGATACGGCCAAGGTGACTTGGGATGAACTCAAGCCTCAAGTCTATGCTCAGGTAGGAGAATGTGTGCTCACAGGGCAGGTAGCGGGCTGTGAGTTGCAAGCAACAGTCACCATTCATGTGACAGATGCCAGTGTAGATGGAGAAGTTATTTCCAATCAGTGGACAGGGTCCAACCTGCCTCTGGTCTTTGCTTATCACTCAGAACCAAATCACCCAGCCTCTTACCTCAATGACAAGGTCATTGCTCGGAAGAAATCGACAGCCAATACTTGGATTGCCAAGTCAGAGAAAGCCAGCGTGGGCATTCTTTTTGGAGATGCAGGGATTTTAAAACCACGATTTGTGGATAACCTGACCTTGTATTATGTTGAAAATCAAGACTACGTGGCGGTGGATCCTACCTATATCGACTATTATGTAGGGAATGAGCCTACTTTACCTCGGACTCCCAACCATTTGGATAAGGTTTCCCTGCTCAAGCAAGAGCAGAATTGGCGACCTGTATCAGCTATCCGAAAAGTTTCAAGCGACAAGGATGAAGAGCTTCGTTTTGAATTTGACAAGGTGGAAACTTATGCCCTTCGTCTTCGATTTGAAGGCTTAGCAAGCCCTCTAGCGTTAACAGAATTGCAAGTACATGCCAAAAAAGTGAAGAAAAATGTAGATAGGAAATAGTATGGTAAGAGAAATAAAACCGCATGGGCCCTTGCCTAGTCAGGCCCAGCTAGCTTATTTAGAGGATGAACTAGCAGCCTTTATCCATTTTGGGCCCAATACCTTTTATGACCAGGAATGGGGGACAGGTCAGGAGGATCCTGAACGCTTTAACCCGACACAGTTAGACGCGCGTGAATGGGTTCGTGTGCTCAAGGAAACGGGCTTTAAAAAGTTGATTTTGGTGGTCAAGCACCACGACGGCTTTGTCCTCTATCCGACAGCTCACACAGATTATTCGGTCAAGGTCAGTCATTGGAGGAATGGAGAGGGGGACTTGCTCCTTGAAGTATCCCAAGCTGCCACAGAGTTTGATATGGATATGGGGGTCTACCTATCGCCTTGGGATGCTCACAGTCCTCTCTATCATGTGGAGCGAGAAGCGGACTATAATGCCTATTATTTGGCTCAGCTGAAGGAAATCTTATCAAATCCTGCCTATGGAAATGAAGGGAAATTTGCTGAGGTCTGGATGGATGGTGCCAGAGGAGAGGGTGCTCAAAAGGTCAATTATGAATTTGAGAAATGGTTTGAAACCATTCGTGACCTGCAGGGCGATTGCTTGATTTTTTCAACAGAAGGCACCAGCATCCGCTGGATTGGCAATGAAAGAGGGTATGCAGGTGATCCATTGTGGCAAAAGGTGAATCCTGACAAACTAGGAACAGAAGCAGAGCTGGACTATCTTCAGAACGGAGATCCCTCAGGCACTATTTTTTCAATCGGTGAGGCAGATGTTTCCATCCGGCCAGGTTGGTTTTACCATGAGGACCAGGATCCTAAGTCTCTTGAGGAGTTGGTCGAAATCTATTTTCACTCAGTGGGGAGAGGAACCCCGCTCCTACTTAATATTCCGCCGAATCAAGATGGGCTATTTGATGAAAAGGATATTGAACGACTTTATGAATTTGCGGCCTATCGCAATGAGCTCTATAAAGAAGATTTGGCTCTGGGAGCTAAGGTATCTGGTCCAGCTCTTTCCGCAGACTTTGCTTGTCACCATCTGACAGATGGCCTGGAAAGCAGCTCTTGGGCAAGCGATGCAGACTTGCCCATCCAGTTAGAACTCGACTTAGGATTTCCTAAAACTTTTGATGTCATTGAGTTAAGAGAAGATTTGAAGCTAGGGCAACGAATCGCTGCTTTTCATGTGCAAGTAGAGGTGGATGGCGTCTGGCAAGAATTTGGTACAGGCTTTACAGTTGGTCATAAGCGTCTCCTGCGAGGTCCGCTAGTAGAGGCACAGAAGGTGCGCGTGACGATTACAGAGGCACTATCTATGCCTGTATTGACTAAGATTTCCCTCTATAAAACTCCTAGCTTATCACAAAAAGAAGTTGTTCAGGGACTAGCATTTGCAGAAAAAAGCCTATCTGTGGCAAAAGGAGAGACTCTTCATTTTAGGATTGAACGTAGCGAAAGTAATACTCCTTTGGAGGCTAAGATTTCGATTCAGCCGGGGACAGGTGTCCATGGTGTCGCCTATCAGGACGAAATTCAAGTCCTTCAATTCCAAGCTGGGGAAAGCAAAAAAGATTTGTGTCTACCAACCCTGCACTTTGCTGCTGATCAGACTTTGGATTTCTATCTCAATTTGACTGTTGATGGACAGTTGGTTGATCAACTTCAAGTACAAGTTTCATAAAATAAAAGAGCCTTTGCACGATACAAAGGTTCTTTTGTCTACTAGCTAGTGACTTGGTAACCAGCTAAGTGTAAAGGTTAGTTGCTCAGCTTTTAAGAGGTCTTGGTGTTGAATGCTAGATACTGGTGCCTTGTTCAATCGGCATTCTTTTACAAAGTTAAAATGGCTGTGGTTTTGCTCAGAATGAATATCTAGCCATTTATTTTCTTTAGCTAGATAAATACGGAGGTGGTCAAAGAGAGGGATTCCGAGATCATAGCTGGGCTTGCCTGGACAGGTTGGATAGAATCCGAGAGCTGACCAGATGTACCAAGCAGAGAGACTGCCATTGTCTTCATCGCCAGGATAGGCTTCCCAACTTGGGTGAAAAGCTTTCTGACGGAGCGTCTTGATGAGAAGAGCAGTGTAGTCAGGGTAATCGCTGTAACGGAAGAGATAAGGAATGTGGAAGCTTGGCTGGTTGGAAATGGCGAGTTGTCCAAAAGGAGCAGTAGCCATCTCGCTCATTTCGTGAATCTCGTAGCCATAGCCTGTTGTCTCAAAGAGGGGAGCCTCCTGACAGGCTTTTAAAAGATAGTTGCTAAAGGCTTTTTTTCCACCCATAAGCTGGATCAAGCCTGGAATATCGTGGAGGACGCCTAAAGTTGCTTGGATGGCAGAGCATTCGGCATAGTCGCGTCCCCAACTATAAGGAGAGAAGTCAGGACGGAAGTTGCCTTGACTATCACGCGCTCGCATGTAACCTGTCTCAGAGTCAAATAGATGGCGGTAATTTTGTGATGCGGCCTTGTAGGTTTCAGCGATTTCTATTTTCCCTAGTTTTTCAGCACAGCTAGCGATACAAAAGTCACTATAGGCATAGTCTAGGGTGTGGCTGACGCTTTCGTAGTGGTCGGTAGAGAGGTAGCCTAGTTCTTGGTATTGGACTAGTCCGTGACGACCATTGATGCCGAGAGGGTCGGCCTTGCTGGCTGTTTCAAGCATGGCTTGGAGGAGTTCTTCTTCTAGGTCGGGGGCCATGTCCTTGCAGGCGCTATCTGCGATAATACCGTCTAAAAGTGTACCTGGCATCATACCCCGTTCATCTGGAGCCAGCCATTTTGGAAGGAAACCAGTATCGCGGTAGTTATTGAGAAATCCTTCTAAAAAGCGGTGGTAGTGTTCCGGTATGATAAGGGCAAAGAGGGGGAAGGTGGTTCGGAAGGTATCCCAGAAACCATTGTTGTTGAAGAGGACACCGGGCTTTACAGTTCCAGTAGCCAAATCTTTGTGGATGGCTTGCCCTGATTCATCAACCTCATAAAAAGTCTGAGGAAAGAGGAAGAGTCTGTAGAGACAGTGGTCAAAGAAGGTTCGGTTAGCTTCTCCTGTCTCTATAATGTTAAAACGATGGAGGAGATTTTCCCAATCCGCTTGGGCACTTGATTTACAGTTATCAAAATCTTCTTTAGGTAGATTAAGCAGTGCTTGAGAAGGAGAGATGAAAGAAGTCGCTAGCTGAATTTCAGCATGGCTATCTGCTAGGTCGATTCGCCAGTCTTCGCCTTCTTGGCTGATAGCAAGAATATCCGTATTCATTTGCAGAGCAGTGAACAGTATCAGTGGATTTTTGTTGGTTTCAGTTTTTCCTTCTTGTCGCAGGGCAAGATTCCTCTTATCTACTTGCTCTACTGTCAGTTCATCTGCTACGTGAAGATAGAGGGAGAGGGCTTTGCCTTGCTTTTGCTCCAAACGAATAGAAGCACCGTAGCAAGTCGGTGTGAGCTGGGTTTCAATCTGATAGCGCAGGGAGAAAATCTTCAGACAATGAGGTTGGAAAGAGGCCTTATCTATGTCATAGGAAGATTGGCGGTGAAAGAGGCTGTCTCCACCCAGTTGACCGATGATAGGTGTTAGAAGGAGCCAAGAGTAGTCTCCAATCCAAGGACTGGGCTGGTGGGTTAATCGAATCCCCTGAAAGATAGGCAGATGTGGATCAAAAAACCAAGAGCCCTCCTGGTCACTGGTCTGGGGTACAAAGTAATTCATCCCAAAAGGCACGCCTGTGTAAGGCAGGGTATTTCCCCGAGAAAAGGCATGCTTGCTGGCAGTTCCAAAGCGGGTATCGATGGTTTCAAGTAGTGGTTTCATGGTCTTTCCTTTAGCTGTTTTTCTACATTATATCAGAAAAATGGAGCCTTTAGATATGGGGTTCAAAAGAAAGCAATTTTGTAGAAAAATGACTATCATTTGTGTATGTATTTTCTGTCTCAAAAGCTATATACTGAAAATGAAACTTGTTTGAAAGAGGATACTGCACGATGATTTATTCAAAAGAAATTGTTAGAGAATGGCTAGATGAAGTGGCAGAGCGGGCTAAGGACCATCCAGAGTGGGTGGATGTTTTCGAGCGTTGCTACACAGACACCTTGGACAATACGGTTGAAATCTTAGAAGACGGTTCAACTTTTGTCTTGACTGGGGATATTCCTGCCATGTGGCTTCGAGATTCGACAGCCCAACTCAGACCCTACCTGCATGTAGCTAAAAGAGATGCCCTCCTGCGTCAGACCATTGCAGGTTTGGTCAAACGTCAGATGACCTTGGTACTCAAGGATCCTTATGCCAATTCCTTTAACATTGAGGAGAACTGGAAGGGTCACCATGAGACTGACCACACAGACCTTAACGGCTGGATTTGGGAACGCAAGTACGAGGTAGACTCGCTTTGCTATCCTTTGCAGTTGGCTTATCTCCTCTGGAAAGAGACTGGCGAGACTAGCCAGTTTGATGAGACTTTTGTCTCAGCGACTAATGAAATTCTCCATCTATGGACAGTTGAACAAGACCACAAGAACTCTCCTTATCGTTTTGTTCGTGATACCGATCGTAAGGAAGACACCTTGGTAAATGATGGCTTTGGACCTGATTTTGCAGTGACAGGTATGACTTGGTCAGCCTTTCGTCCGAGTGATGATTGCTGTCAGTATAGTTACTTGATTCCGTCAAATATGTTTGCTGTAGTAGTCTTGGGTTATGTGCAAGAAATCTTTGCAGAATTGAATCTAGTTGATAGCGAGAGTGTTATTGCTGATGCTAAGCGTCTTCAGGATGAAATCCAAGAAGGAATTGAAAACTACGCCTACACAAGCAACAGCAAGGGCGAAAAGATTTATGCCTTTGAAGTGGATGGTTTGGGAAATGCTAGCATTATGGATGATCCAAACGTACCAAGTCTGCTGGCTGCACCTTATCTGGGTTACTGCGATGTCAACGATGAAGTGTATCAATCAACTCGTCGTACCATTCTGAGCCCTGAAAATCCCTACTTCTACCAAGGAGAATACGCTAGTGGTCTCGGAAGTTCTCATACCTTCTATCGCTATATCTGGCCAATCGCCCTTTCTATCCAAGGTTTGACAACAAGAGATAAGGCAGAGAAAAAATTCTTGCTGGATCAGCTGGTTGCTTGCGATGGTGGTACAGGTGTTATGCACGAAAGCTTCCACGTGGATGACCCAACTCTCTACTCTCGTGAATGGTTCTCTTGGGCTAACATGATGTTCTGTGAATTGGTCTTGGATTACTTGGATATCCGCTAAGGAGTTCACTTTAGCTTCACTGATTCTTGTCAGAATCACAAATTTACATTTAAAACGTTAACAATAAAAATTTAAATTTAGAATGAGGTTTTACTTCATGGAAAATGTTGTCGTACATATTATCTCACATAGTCACTGGGACCGTGAGTGGTACTTGCCTTTTGAAAGCCACCGTATGCAGTTGGTGGAATTATTTGACAATCTCTTTGATCTCTTTGAAAATGACCCTGAGTTCAAGAGCTTCCATTTGGATGGTCAAACCATTGTCCTTGATGACTACTTGGAGATTCGCCCTGAAAATCGCGACAAAGTCCAACGATACATCGACCAAGGCAAACTTAAAATTGGTCCTTTTTACATCTTGCAGGATGATTACTTGATTTCAAGTGAAGCCAATGTCCGCAATACTCTTATTGGTCAGCAAGAAACTGCAAAATGGGGCAAATCAACCCAGATTGGTTACTTCCCAGATACCTTTGGAAATATGGGGCAAGCGCCTCAGATCCTTCAAAAATCAGGCATTCATGTGGCCGCTTTTGGGCGTGGTGTGAAGCCGATTGGATTTGATAACCAAGTCCTCGAAGATGAGCAGTTTACTTCTCAATTTTCAGAAATGTACTGGCAGGGCGCGGATGGTAGCCGTGTCCTCGGTATCCTCTTTGCCAACTGGTACAGTAATGGGAATGAAATTCCAGTTGATAAAGACGAGGCCTTGACCTTCTGGAAACAAAAACTGGCAGATGTGCGCGACTATGCTTCGACCAACCAGTGGTTGATGATGAACGGCTGTGACCACCAGCCTGTTCAGAAAAATTTGAGTGAAGCCATTCGTGTGGCAAATGAACTCTTCCCAGATGTAACCTTTGTTCATAGTTCTTTTGATGAATATGTCCAAGCCGTGGAAAGTGCCCTACCAGAGCAGTTATCAACGGTTATAGGTGAGTTGACCAGTCAGGAAACAGACGGCTGGTACACACTTGCCAACACTTCTTCATCTCGTATTTATCTCAAACAAGCCTTCCAAGAAAATAGCAACCTCCTAGAGCAAGTTGTAGAACCCTTGACGATTATCACTGGCGGTCATAACCACAAGGACCAGTTGACCTATGCTTGGAAAACTCTTTTGCAAAATGCGCCGCATGATAGTATTTGTGGTTGTAGCGTGGACGAAGTTCATCGTGAGATGGAAACTCGTTTTGCCAAGGTTAATCAAGTCGGAAACTTTGTTAAGAGCAATCTTCTTAACGAGTGGAAGGGTAAAATTGCTACGGCTAAGGCTCAAAGTGACTATCTCTTTACTGTCATTAACACAGGCTTGCATGATAAGGTTAATACTGTCAGCACAGTGATTGATGTAGCGACTTGTGATTTCAAGGAATTGCACCCAACAGAAGGTTACAAGAAGATGGCTGCTCTTACCTTGCCAAGTTACCATGTGGAGGATTTGGATGGTCGTCCTGTAGAGGCTAAAATCGAAGACCTTGGGGCTAATTTTGAGTACGATTTACCAAAAGACAAGTTCCGCCAAGCTCGTATTGCTCGCCAAGTGCGCGTGACCATTCCAGTTCACCTAGCGCCACTTTCTTGGACAACCTTCCAATTGCTGGAAGGAGAGCAAGCACACCGTGAGGGTATTTACCAAAACGGAGTGATTGATACACCATTCGTAACGGTGAGTGTAGATGACAATATCACAGTTTATGATAAGACAACTCACGAAGCCTATGAAGACTTTATCCGCTTCGAAGACCGTGGTGACATCGGAAACGAGTATATCTATTTCCAACCAAAAGGAACAGAGCCAATCTATGCAGAGCTTAAGGGCTACGAGGTCTTGGAAAACACAGCTCGCTACGCTAAGATTTTGCTCAAACATGAATTGACCGTGCCTGTCAGTGCGGATGAAAAGCTAGAAGAAGAGCAAAAAGGCATCATCGAGTTTATGAAGCGTGAGGCTGGACGTTCAGAAGAGTTGACAAGTATTCCTCTGGAAACTGAGCTGACTGTCTTTGTTGACAACCCACAAATTCGTTGCAAGACTCGCTTTACCAACACTGCCAAAGACCACCGTATCCGTCTCTTGGTCAAGACTCACAACACGCGTCCAAGCAATGATTCTGAAAGCATCTATGAGGTGGTGACACGACCAAACAAACCAGCAGCTTCATGGGAAAATCCTGAAAATCCTCAACACCAACAAGCCTTTGTTAGTCTGTATGACGATGAAAAAGGAGTGACGGTAGCCAATAAGGGATTGAATGAATACGAAATCCTTGGAGACGACACTATTGCAGTGACTATTTTGCGTGCATCAGGTGAGCTAGGTGACTGGGGTTACTTCCCAACACCAGAAGCTCAATGCTTGCGTGAGTTTGAAGTCGAGTTTGCGCTTGAATGCCACCAAGCTCAAGAACGCTTCTCAGCCTATCGTCGTGCTAAAGCCTTGCAGACACCATTTACTAGCCTTCAGATTGCTAAACAAGAAGGAAGCGTGGCTGCGACTGGTAGCCTCTTGAACCATTTTGTTCTCAGCATACCGCAAATCTGTCCAACAGCCTTTAAGGTAGCTGAAAATGGAGAAGGCTATGTGCTTCGTTACTACAATATGTGTAGTGAAAATGTGCGTGTACCGGAAAGTCAACATCTCTTCCTTGACCTACTTGAACGACCATACCCCGTTCATAGAGGCCTCATTTCACCACAAGAGATTCGTACAGAATTTATCAAAAAAGAAGAAATTTAATTTCAAAAAGTAAACATAAAGAGAAAGGAGGGGCGAAAAAGTAAGAACTAACTGCTGATTCGCCCCTTTTATGGTAAAAACAATGACCATTGCAACGATTGATATCGGAGGGACTGGGATTAAGTTTGCCAGTCTGACTCCTGATGGGAAAATACTGAATAAGACAAGCATTCCAACGCCTGAAAGTTTGGAGGATTTACTAGCTTGGTTAGACCAGCGCTTGTCAGAGCAGGATTACAGTGGGATTGCTTTGAGCGTTCCAGGCGCGGTCAATCAAGAAACAGGTGTGATTGATGGTTTCAGTGCCGTGCCCTACATCCACGGATTTTCTTGGTATGAGGCGCTTGCTCATCATCAGCTACCTGTCCATCTAGAAAATGATGCCAACTGTGTTGGACTCAGTGAATTACTAGCACATCCAGAGATTGAAAATGCAGCCTGTGTCGTGATTGGGACAGGGATTGGCGGAGCCATGATTATCAATGGTAGACTTCATCGAGGTCGCCACGGCCTGGGTGGAGAATTTGGCTACATGACCACCCTTGCCCCTGCTGAAAAGCTCAACAACTGGTCGCAACTAGCGTCAACTGGGAATATGGTACGCTACGTGATTGAAAAATCTGGTCAGACTGATTGGGACGGTCGCAAGATTTACCAAGAGGCCGAAGCAGGAAATGCCCTTTGTCAAGAAGCCATTGAGCGCATGAACCGCAATCTGGCGCAAGGCTTGCTCAATATCCAATATCTCATCGACCCAGATGTCATCAGTCTGGGAGGCTCTATCAGTCAAAATCCAGATTTTATTCAAGGTGTCAAGAAGGCTGTTGATAACTTTGTCGATACCTACGAAGAATACACGGTCGCACCAGTTATCCAAGCTTGCACCTATCATGCAGATGCCAATCTCTACGGAGCCCTTGTCAACTGGCTACAGGAGGAAAATCAATGGTAAGATTTACAGGACTTAGTTCCAAACAAACTCAGGCAATTGACTTGCTGATAAAGCACATTCCGCTACCAGAGGTAGAGGTAGCTATCGCTCAATCTGACCAAGCTTCTATCTCTATCAAGGGTGAGGGTGGCCACTATCAATTGACCTACCGCAAACCCCACCAACTTTATCGTGCCTTGTCCTTGTTGGCAACAGCTCTAGTAGAAGGTGATAAAGTAGAGATTGAAGAGAAGGCGGCTTATGAAGATTTAGCCTACATGGCTGACTGTTCGCGCAATGCGGTGCTGAATGTGGCTGCTGCCAAGCAGATGATTGAGGTCTTGGCTCTCATGGGCTACTCAACCTTTGAGCTCTACATGGAAGACACCTACCAAATTGAAGGGCAGCCTTACTTTGGCTATTTCCGTGGAGCCTACTCCGCTGAGGAGTTGCAGGAAATTGAAGCCTATGCCCAGCAGTTTGACATGACCTTTGTGCCCTGCATCCAGACCTTGGCCCACTTGTCAGCCTTTGTCAAATGGGGTGTCAAAGAAGTCCAGGAGCTCCGTGATGTGGAGGATATTCTTCTCATCGGCGAAGAAAAGGTTTATGACCTGATTGATGGCATGTTTGCTACCCTATCTAAACTGAAGACTCGCAAGGTCAATATTGGGATGGACGAAGCCCACTTGGTTGGTTTGGGACGCTACTTGATTCTGAACGGTGTTGTGGATCGTAGTCTCCTCATGTGCCAACACTTGGAGCGCGTGCTAGATATTGCTGACAAATATGGTTTCCACTGCCAGATGTGGAGCGATATGTTCTTTAAACTTATGTCAGCAGATGGCCAGTACGACCGTGATGTGGAAATTCCAGAAGAAACTCGTGTCTACCTAGACCGTCTCAAAGACCGAGTGACTTTGGTTTACTGGGACTATTATCAGGATAGCGAGGAAAAATACAACCGTAACTTTAGTAACCACCACAAGATTAGTCATGACCTTGCCTTTGCGGGGGGTGCTTGGAAGTGGATTGGTTTCACACCCAACAACCATTTCAGCCGTCTCATCGCTCTTGAAGCCAATAAAGCCTGTCGTGCCAATGACATCAAAGAAGTCATCGTGACGGGTTGGGGGGACAATGGTGGTGAGACCGCTCAGTTTTCTATCCTACCAAGTTTGCAAATCTGGGCAGAACTCAGCTATCGCAATGACCTAGACCGACTGTCTGCTCATTTCCAGACCAATACAGGTCTATCGGTTGAAGATTTTATGCAGATTGACCTTGCCAACCTCTTGCCAGACTTGCCAGGCAATCTCAGTGGCATCAATCCCAACCGCTATGTCTTTTATCAGGATGTTCTCTGTCCGATCCTTGACCGACACATGACACCTGAACAGGACAAACCGCACTTCGCTCAGGCTGCTGAGACGCTTGCTAACATTAAAGAAAAAGCTGGCAACTATGCCTACCTCTTTGAAACTCAGGCCCAGTTGAACCAGATTTTAAGTAGCAAAGTGGATGTGGGACGACGCATTCGTCAGGCCTATCAAGTAAACGATAAGGAAAGCCTGCAAGAAATCGCAAGACAAGAATTACCAGAACTCAGAAGCCAAATTGAAGACTTCCATGCCCTCTTTAGCCACCAATGGCTGAAAGAAAACAAGGTCTTTGGTTTGGATACGGTCGATATCCGTATGGGCGGACTCTTGCAACGCATCAAACGCGCAGAAAGTCGCATCGAGGCTTATCTGGCAGGTCAGCTGGACCGTATCGATGAGCTAGAAGTGGAAATCCTGCCATTTACTGACTTTTACACAGATAAGGACTTCGCAGCCACAACAGCCAACCAGTGGCATACTATTGCGACAGCTTCAACGATTTACACGACATAAAAAACAAGAACACCTTGCATTGGGCAGAGTGTTTCTCGTGAAACATCCCTTTCTTAAAAAAGTACTCCACATAAAATAATTTGTGGAGTTTTTTCTATAATTAGTAGTTTAACCTAACCTTCAAATAGGAGTATACTAATAATGTAATCGTTATCAAAAGTCTAAAAAGGAATTTTTAGATGGATATCAAAATAAAAAAGGGAGGAAATTATGAATAAGTTTTCAAAAACCTTGAGAGACAACTGGATCTTTCTCTTGATGGTTTTGCCAGGGGCACTCTGGTTGATTCTATTCTTCTACATTCCAGTATTTGGGAACGTGGTTGCCTTTAAAGACTACCACATGACCAGTAATGGATTTATAGATAGTATCGTGAATAGTAAATGGGTCGGACTCGATAATTTCAGATTCTTGTTTAGTTCAAAAGACGCCTTTATCATCACACGAAATACTGTCCTATACAATCTTGGCTTTATCTTTATTGGTTTGATTGTATCTGTAGGGATTGCGATTATCCTCAGTGAACTCCGTTCTAAGAGAATGGTTAAGATCTTCCAAACTTCCATGTTGTTCCCTTACTTCTTGTCTTGGGTTATCATCAGTTTCTTTACAGATGCCTTCCTAAACATCGATAAAGGTGTGTTCAACCATTTCCTAGAATCTATCGGAATGAAGGAAATCAATTTCTACGCTGATTTGGGTATCTGGCCATATCTCCTACTTTTCCTAGGTATTTGGAAAGGCTTTGGATATAGCAGTGTCATGTACTATGCGACAATCATGGGAATTGATCCAACCTACTACGAAGCAGCAACAGTGGACGGGGCCAGCAAATGGCAACGTATTCGAAATGTAACCATTCCGCAGTTGACACCATTGGTAACCGTATTGACCATCCTTGCAGTCGGAAATATCTTCCGTGCAGACTTTGGTCTCTTCTACCAGATCCCCCACAATGCTGGTCAGCTTTATAACGTAACCAACGTCTTGGACGTATATGTTTATAATGGTTTGACTCAGACAGCGGATATCGGGATGGCTTCAGCGGCAGGTCTCTATCAATCAGTCGTCGGCTTGATTCTGGTTATCCTATCAAACTTACTTGCAAGACGAGTTGATCCAAACTCAGCTTTGTTCTAGAAAGGAGGAGAATATGGCAGAAAAGAAAATTAAAAAAGAAAAAATTGATAATGTCGGCATTCACTCCTTCAGTAAGAAAGCAGATATCTTCTTCAGTACCATTTCTGGTTTGATTGCCCTCTCTTGTATCCTACCCTTCATATTTGTTATTGTTATCTCTGTGACAGATGAAAAGAGTATCCTCCAAAATGGATATAGCTTCTTCCCATCCCAATTTGGATTAGACGGTTTTGAGTTCTTGGCACAATTTAAGGATAAAATTCTCCAAGCCCTCTTCATCTCAGTTTTTGTAACAGTGGTGGGGACTATCACAAACGTTTTTATCACAACAACTTATGCCTACGCCATCTCACGGACAACCTTTAAGTATCGCAGATTCTTTACGATTTTTGCCCTTCTTAGTATGTTGTTCAACGCTGGTTTGGTACCAGGCTATATCGTGGTAACTCGTTTACTTCAACTTGGTGATACAGTTTGGGCCTTGATTGTTCCAATGCTTCTCTCTCCATTTAACATCATCTTGATGCGTTCCTTCTTTAAGAAGACTATCCCAGAAGCCATTCTTGAATCCGCTCGTATCGATGGTGCCAGTGAAGCCCGAATCTTCTTCCAAATCTGTTTGCCATTGTCACTTCCAGGTATCGCAACCATCACGCTCTTGACAGCTCTTGGTTTCTGGAACGACTGGTTCAACGCCCTCCTCTATATCAAGAGTGACAACTTGTATCCATTGCAATATTTGCTCATGCAAATCCAACAAAATATGGACTATATCGCCAAAGCAGTCGGCCTATCTGGTCAATTGGGAGTTGCTCTACCGAAAGAAACAGGACGTATGGCCATGGTTGTGGTCGCAACCCTTCCAATCGCGATTTTGTATCCATTCTTCCAACGCTACTTTGTAAAAGGTTTGACTATCGGTGGCGTGAAAGAATAGTGCTTGTTGAGAAAAATCATTTCTCATTTCCAAACTTCCCTTGCGTGAAGTTAAGATCATTACATTGTTTATAAGTTTAAAAATAAAAAAAGGAGTTTTTATCATGAAAAACTGGAAAAAATATGCTTTTGCATCTGCTAGTGTAGTCGCTTTGGCTGCTGGTCTCGCTGCTTGTGGAAACCTTTCAGGTAACAAGAAAGCTGCTGACTCAGCTTCAGGTGAAAAAACTGTTATCAAAATGTACCAAATCGGTGACAAACCAGATAACTTAGATGAATTGCTAGAAAATGCCAACAAAATCATCGGTGAAAAAGTTGGTGCTAAATTGGATATCCAATATCTTGGATGGGGTGACTATGATAAGAAAATGTCAGTTATCACATCATCTGGTGAAAACTATGATATCGCCTTTGCATCTAACTATGTCGTAAATGCTCAAAAAGGTGCTTATGCAGACCTAACTGACTTGTACAAGAAAGAAGGGGCAGAACTTTACAAAGCACTTGACCCAGCTTACATCAAGGGTAACAGCATTAACGGTAAAATTTACGCAGTTCCAGTTGCAGCCAACGTTGCATCATCTCAAAACTTCGCCTTTAACGGAACTCTTCTTGCTAAATACGGTATTGATATTTCAGGTGTCACTTCATATGAAACACTTGAACCAGTCTTGAAACAAATCAAAGAAAAAGCTCCAGATGTAGTGCCATTTGCGGTTACTAAGAACTTCATCCCATCTGATAACTTTGACTACCCAGTTCCAAATGGACTTCCATTCGTTATCGACCTTGAAGGGGACACTACTAAGATCGTAAACCGTTACGAAGTGCCTCGCTTTAAAGAACACTTGAAGACTCTTCACAAATTCTATGAAGCTGGATACATTCCAAAAGACGTAGCAACAAGCGATACTTCATTTGACCTTCAACAAGATACTTGGTTCGTTCGTGAAGAAACAGTAGGACCAGCTGACTACGGTAACAGCTTGCTTTCACGTGTTGCAAACAAAGACATCCAAATCAAACCAATCACTAACTTCATCAAGAAAAACCAAACAACACAAGTTGCTAACTTTGTAATCTCAAACAACTCTAAGAACAAAGAAAAATCAATGGAAGTGTTGAACCTCTTGAACACTAACCCAGAACTCTTGAATGGTCTTGTTTATGGTCCAGAAGGCAAGAACTGGGAAAAAATTCCAGGTAAAGAAAACCGTGTTAAAGTCCTTGATGGCTACAAAGGAAACACTCACATGGGTGGATGGAACACTGGTAACAACTGGATCCTTTACATCAACGAAAACGTTACAGACCAACAAATCGAAGATTCTAAGAAACAATTGGCTGAAGCTAAAGAATCTCCAGCACTTGGATTCATCTTTAACACTGACAATGTGAAATCTGAAATCTCAGCAATCTCTAACACAATGCAACAATTCGATACAGCTATCAACACTGGTACTGTAGACCCAGATAAAGCTATTCCAGAATTGATGGAAAAATTGAAATCTGAAGGTGCCTACGAAAAAGTATTGAACGAAATGCAAAAACAATACGATGAATTCTTGAAAAACAAAAAATCATAAGATCAATTGATTTCGTGTATTCATTCCTAATTCCTAAAAATTAAATCACTGTTTTCCTCAGGCTTGTCTGGGGAAGGCAGTGATTTTTTGAAATGAGAGCATAGATATCCGTGTTTTCTTATCATTATTTAACCATTCAGGAAATCTCAAGTACCATTTAGGATTTGGAGTAAGGATTTAGGAAAATATAGCTTATATTAGAGATGTATCGAGTTTACAAAGGAGAGTTCATATGAAGAAGTATCAACTTCTATTCAAAATAAGTGTAGTCTTGTCTTACTTATTTTTCGTATTTGGTCTTTCTCAGCTGACGCTTATTGTTCAAAATTATTGGCAATTTTCTTCCCAGATTGGCAATTTCGTCTGGATTCAAAATCTCTTGAGTTTGCTATTTAGCGGAGTCATGATTTGGATTCTGTTTAAGACAGGCCATGGTTATCTCTTTCGCATTCCAAGAAAAAAATGGCTTTGGTATTCGATTTTGACAGTATTAGTGGTAGTGCTCCAGATCTCTTTTAACGTTCAGACAGCTAAACATGTTCAGTCAACTGCTGAAGGTTGGGCTGTATTGATCGGTTATAGTGGGACCAACTTTGCTGAGCTAGGTATCTATATAACTTTGTTCTTTCTGACTCCACTTATGGAAGAGCTAATCTATAGAGGATTACTGCAACACGCCTTTTTTAAGCATTCGAGATTTGGCCTTGATTTGCTTCTTCCGTCAATTTTATTTGCTCTTCCTCATTTTTCAAGCCTGCCTAGTTTGTTAGATATCTTCGTCTTTGCAACATCTGGCATCATCTTTGCTAGTTTGACCCGCTATACCAAGAGCATTTATCCTTCCTATGCGGTGCATATGATGAATAATATTTTCGCGACATTACCATTTTTGCTGACTTTTTTACATAGGGTGTTTGGGTAAAATACTGACAGACGAGTTAGGGATTATAGTTTTTTCAATTTATAAGCGAGTTTCAGGAGGTAAATGAGTATGACACCATTAAAATGGTTCGCTGGAGGAAGCGAAAGACGTTGTGAAGCCATGACTATCATAGATCACCTACTGGAAGGTATAAACAATACGCCTCAACTTGCTCCTTTGAAAAATCTGTTAGTGAGTTATAAAAGACGATTAGAGGACGATGGGACCTCTACTCCATTTATTTTGAGTCAAATGAATGTTGACATCTCACGTATGTTAATTGACAATAAGCTGATTCTGTCAGAAAGTCAAGCTGAGGAGATCAAAAAATTGAGAGAATTATCTGCTATTCGTTATGGTTACTGATGAAATGCAGGGATAAATCCCTTTTTACAATTTCCAGTCAAATAAATTGCATTCGTTTTCTTAAGCAGGTATACTAGTATAGTTAGATGAAAAATTCTGAAAATTTAAGAATAGAAAAGAGAACAAATCTTATGGCAAAAGATATTCGTGTCTTACTTTACTACCTTTATACTCCAATTGAAAATGCAGAGCAATTTGCTGCAGACCACTTGGCTTTCTGTAAATCAATCGGCCTTAAAGGCCGTATCCTAGTCGCTGACGAGGGAATTAACGGAACAGTTTCAGGGGATTATGAGACAACTCAAAAATACATGGACTACGTTCACAGCCTCCCAGGCATGGAAGACCTCTGGTTCAAGATTGACGAAGAAAGTGAACAAGCCTTCAAGAAGATGTTTGTTCGCTACAAGAAAGAGATTGTCCACCTTGGTTTGGAAGACAACGACTTTGACAACGACATCAACCCACTTGAAACAACAGGTGCCTACTTGTCTCCAAAAGAGTTCAAAGAAGCCCTTCTTGACGAAGATACCGTTGTCCTTGACACACGTAACGATTATGAGTATGACCTAGGACATTTCCGTGGGGCTATCCGCCCAGATATCCGCAACTTCCGTGAGTTGCCACAGTGGGTTCGTGATAACAAGGAAAAATTCATGGACAAGCGTGTCGTAGTTTACTGTACAGGTGGCGTTCGCTGTGAGAAATTCTCAGGCTGGATGGTCCGTGAAGGTTACAAAGATGTTGGTCAATTGCACGGAGGAATCGCAACTTACGGTAAAGATCCAGAAGTCCAAGGCGAACTTTGGGATGGAAAAATGTACGTCTTTGACGAGCGTATTGCCGTAGATGTTAACCATGTCAACCCAACCATCGTAGGAAAAGACTGGTTTGATGGAACACCATGTGAACGTTATGTCAACTGTGGAAATCCATTCTGTAACCGTCGTATCTTGACATCAGAAGAAAATGAAGACAAGTACCTTCGTGGATGCTCACACGAGTGCCGTGTTCACCCACGTAACCGCTATGTTTCAGAAAATGAATTGACACAAGCTGAAGTGATCGAGCGCCTAGCCGCTATCGGTGAAAGCTTGGATCAAGCAGCTACTGTATAAGATTAAACAGTCCTTAGGGGCTGTTTTTCTATGCTTTTTACTCAAAAATTAATACTCAATGAAAATCAAAGAGCAAACTAGGAAGCTAGCCGCAGGCTGTACTTGAGTACGGCAAGGCGAAGCTGACGCGGTTTGAATTTGATTTTCGAAGAGTATAAAGTTTGTTTTTGTATCTTTCAGAAAAATAAGGTATACTATATGTAAACGATTTCAAAGGAGTCCAGTTATGACGAAAACATTTTTTATTCCAAATAAACAGAGCATTTTAGGAGAACAGGAAATTTTGACTGCCAAGTCTATCCTGGCCTTGCTAGATGGTTTGGAGTCGCATAGTTATGATACCGTCTATCTCCGTCAGCCACTTAATCGTCTCGAGTATATCGAGTGTGCGATAGTGGGGCAATCACAATTTCTCTTTAAAGTTAGTTATGATGATGGTCAAAAGGCTTATCGTGTTGATCTTCCTGACCTACTCACAAAGACAGACTGGGAGATTATCAAATCATTTTTAGATGCTCTGCTTGCTTACACAGGAACGGAGATTGATGGACTCGATGGTTTTGACTTTGAAGCTTATTTTCAAGCAAGCATTCAAGCTCATCTGGCTGATAGTGCAGCCCGTTTTACGATTTGCCGAGGAATTTTTAACCCTGTTTTCTTTGGTCATGAGGACTTGAAAAGCTTTTTAGAGGAAGATGGCTTGGCTCAGTTTGAAGCGCGTGTGCGTGCGGTTCAAGAGACAGACGCCTACTTTGCAAGAGTTTCCTTCTATCAGGATGGAGAAGGCCAAGTGCACGGTGTTTACCATCTGGCTCAAGGAGTCAAGACAGTATTACCGAGAGAACCATTTGTTCCTGCTGCCTATATTGAGCAATTGGTGGATAAGGAAGTGCAGTGGGAGATTGACTTGGTTCAAATCACAGGAGACGGCTCTAAACCAGAAGACTATGAAGCCATTGTCCGCTTAGACTATGCAAAATTCCTAGAGTCACTACCATCAGCATCTTACCACCAACTAGATGCCAATCAATTAGAAGTGCAACCCATCTTAGACAAAGATTTTAAAGCATTAGCACAAGAAAAGTAAAGCAGAAGCAGGTCAATCGACTTGCTTTTTTGATATAGAAAAATCCTGCCATGGAAGACAGGATTGCTACTCAATGAAAATCAAAGAGCAAACTAGGAAGCTAGCCGCAGGCTGTACTTGAGTACGGTAAGGCGAAGCTGACGTGGTTTGAATTTGATTTTCGAAGAGTATGAAGTTTAAAGAAAGGCCAAGATACGAAGATAATCCCCAATCAGTGCCACTTCAGCTACAAAGAAGAGGAGGATAATAACTCCGTTCACAAGGACAGACAAGAATAACTGATAGAAGGAGTCGGTTTCACTTGCTTGACTTGGTCTTGTAATGATATGGAGACTAGCAAGCAGAATGATCCCAATGCTAATCACACACAAAAGGGCTGTAAATCGTAGGCTATCAAAGAAGGCAAAGAAACTAGCAATAGCAGTGAGGAAGATTGGAATTGCCAAGAGTTGACTATATTGTTGGACAACCTTTTCTAGCGTCCAGTCTTTTTCCTGGTGGATAAATCGTCTCACGACGAAACTACCCAAGAGGAATGAAAAGAAGAAGAGTGTTGTTGCTACTAGGATAGAGATAATCGAAAAGAGATTTAATGAAGCAAATTGTTCAGGGAAGTGATTATGCATAGTTGCTATATGTCCATAGTAAGCATGTTTGATGTGGTAGATACTAAAGAAAAAGGAAGATGCAGAAAACAGAATGAGTAAGAGAAAGGCTGTGTAACTGTGTGTGCTACTTGTTTCAAGCTTGCTTGTTGGAGATTTGAGAGCTTCCACTAGCCAAGACCAAAAATCAAGCACTTGTTCTTTCCATTTATCCGTAGATTTTGGAGTTTGGTCGGGGATATAGGGACTTTCTAAGGATTGACTGATAAGAAGAGGCTCTTTCAAGATTGTTTTTTGCTGAGGAAGTGCTTCTTGGCTCTCTTCAGCTATAGTGACTTTTTCTGTTTCTTTAGAAAGGTCTTGCTCTTCCTCAGTAGAATCTAATGCTTTCTTTTCTTCTATTTCTGTTCTCGATTCACTGTCTTCAGGAGCTTCAATTTTCTCTTCTTGCTGGCTTTCTAGTTCGACTGCAACTTGAGAGACTTCCTCTTCTAACTGAGTATTTTTTTCAATTGGTGTATCGAGATCGGCGATCGTTTCTTCAGCCTTGTCTGCAACATCTTGGGCTTGTTCATCAGGCTTGTTATTGCTTGTTGTTTTTACAAAATCATTACTTTCAAACCATTCTTGTTTCATGGTAGAACCTCCTTTTTAGTTATATAAATATGCTTCCATAGTAGCAGATGTAAGCGCTTTTGTCAACGTCTGTTTGGTATGGATATTAGCTCAATATCATTATCAGCTCTAGCAATGAGTTGATCCTTGGCTTCGGTTTTTTCAGTTTTGTAAGGGTTGCTTAATTCCGTACCTCTTGATTCAGGCTTTTCTCTTGTGAATTGGTGGATAGAACCATAGTTGCTTGAGATGTCCCAGTTAATTCGTTGGCTTTCTTTCTGGTCTAGGATGATTCTGAGATATTTTTTGGCAGTTAGTTCAACCTTACCATGGACTTGGATATTTTCAGCGTGGAAGTGCTTCTCTGTTGACTCTAGCTGACTATCTGTAAGGTCTGTATCAAAGATATTAACGATATTAGGGGTTGTGAGTTTACTGTTTTTGATACGACTTCCTTCAATTCGGAGGATATAGCTGTTTGTATTGAGGGTCGCATTTTCAAGGCTAGCATTAGTGATACTGGTTTGTCTGCGATTGGCTGAGATGTTGATTCCTTTTAGAGTTCTCCCTTTTGGCAGTCGGAGAATAACTTCTTCAAAACGACTAGAGTAGCTACTTGCGATATGAAGAATCCCGCCAATTCCAGAAGAGAGAAATGGAGTTTCAGACAGTTTCTTATCAGTGAGGCTTAGAGTTTTGTCGTTTTGATTTGTGACAAGATCATGGTTAGCAGAAATAGATGGATGGTAAGAAATGTGGATTTGATCATCGAAAGAGTCTGTGATGGTGAGCGCGTGTTCGTGGAGCGTGATCTCTAGGTTTTCGACTTCCTTGCCAAAGGTCAGCTCTTCCATCCGACTATCATAGACAGGTTCCTTGGACATGGCAAGTAGGCTCTTAATCCCGTCAGATTGGATACCTACAAAAAGCAGGATAAAGCCGATAACGGTAGTCACCACACCAAAGATGAGAAATCCTTTTGTCCATTTACGCATACTGGTCACCTCTCTTTCCTTTTTTAAGAACAAATTGCACCAAGCGAACAATGAGTAGACCGAAGAAACGAGCTACATAGGAAATACCTAGTAAAACCAGCGAAGAAGCACCGATGGCCAGTAAACCAGCACCAAAAATCAAGATAAAGGCTGATTTAGCTTGGGCTAGGACAGTGAAACTTTCAACTAAAAATAGGAATCCGCCGATGATACCAAGTATGGAAACCGCAAAGAAAGCCAGAATGACAGTCAAAGCTGCCACAAGGATTCCGAACAGGGCCACGAGGATGGCGATTCCCAGAGGAATACCGATGGGTGCTGCAAGGAGGGCTAACAAGGCGATATGCAAAATTTGTCGGTTATTCTTTTGAGCGGGTGCTTCATTGATTTTTTTATCGAGAAGATTAGAGAGAACTTCGTGGGCCGCTTCTTTGGGAGTTCCCAAGCTAGCGATAAGTTCTTCTTCTCCTTCGACTCCAGCATCGTCAAAGAGTTCCCTGAAATAGTCCATGGCTTCAATTTGGTCAGCCTGAGGCAGTTTTTTGAGATAGAGTTCTAGCTGAGTCAGGTATTCAGTTCTTGTCATGGCGGATACTCCCTTCTATGATGCCATTGATGGTGTCTGTATAAAGTGTCCATTCATCTTTTAGGGTCACGAGCTGCTCTATACCACCGTTTGTCAAGGAGTAGTATTTGCGCATGCGACCTTGGAACTCTCTAGAATAGGTTGTCAGAAAGCTATTGCCTTCTAATTTTTTGAGAATGGGATAGAGTGTGGATTCTTTGATATTAGCGATCAGCTTAATGGTTTGGCTAATCTCATAACCATAAGAATCATCCTGCTCCAGTACGGCCAAGATGAGAAATTCAATCAAGGCAGAGGATGTTGGAAAGTACATGGGGAACCTCCTTTTCTAATGTGTAAGATTTTTATATATAATTTTTCTACACATACATTGTACATCTAAAAGAAAGCCCTGTCAAGAGAAATGTGTAAAATTTTTATATATAAAAAACTTCTAGCCAAAACTAGAAGTTTAGAGGATTTTATCAGCTCTGTCCACTGTAAAGAGGGCCACAGTCATCAGGATATCGACGAGTAAGAGGGCAGCTACAGCTGGTACCCAAGAGTGGAAAAGGTCAAAACTGTAACCAAAGAGGGTTGGTCCAAAGGCTGCTAGGATATAGCCTCCTGTTTGAGATAGACCGGACAATTGGGCCGTCTTTTCAGGAGCGCTTGTCTTGAGTGAAAAATTGACCATGAGATAAGGGAAGAGGGCACTGGTTGCGGTTCCGATGAGGAGATGGATGGCAAGCCAGTAAAAGAAATTACCGATTGGGAAAAAGAGCATGGAAATACCGACCACACCAGCTAGTGAAACCAGAGTGAGCATGAGCTGACGGTTACGAGTAGATAAACTGGTTGTCAGGCTTGGGATGGTCATTGAAAAAGGAATGCTAATCAGGGAGAAGATAGAGGTCAGCAAGCCAGCTTCGTGACTGGATAGGCCTGCATGGATGGCCATGGTAGGTAGCCAGGTCATAGCGGTGTAAAAGAGTAAGGATTGAAAACCTGCAAAGACAATCACTGCCCAGACCTGTTTATTACGCATGACCTTTGCTTTGCTTTTTTGTTTGGTTTGTGGAGCTAGTCTGTGATTATAGCGGTGATTTGGGAGCCAGACCAAAAAAGTTGCTAGACAGAGCAGGGTGAGGAGGATGATAAGTCCTTTCCAAGAACTGGCTTGTGTAATAGGCACGGCTAGATAGGAAGCCAGAGCCGTCGCAATCCCCATAGAGGTTACATATAAGGTGGTCAGAAAACCAATCTTCTTTGGTTGATTGGCTTGGATGAGACTAGGAAGCAGCACATTGATGACTGCGATACTTGCCCCAACCATCAAGGTTCCTAGATAGAGCAGGGGCAGATTGATTAGTCGAATGAGAGAACCGATGGTCAAGAAGAAAAGGCTGTAGGTGAAGAGATGCTCCAAGCCGATTTTTTGAGCCAGTCGGGTAGAAAAGAGTGAGAAGAGGGTAAACATGAGGAGGGGAAGGCTGGTCAAGACACCAAGCGAACTAACTTCTACTCCCAACCCTTGCGAAATATCTCCCAAAATAATGGGTAAAACAGTAAAAGGAGTCCGCAAGGAAACACCAATCAGGATAATACCTGGAACAAAAAAGAGTGATTGCTTTTTCATATAATACCTCTTCTAGCTGATTTTAATAACAGCTTATTTTAAGGCTTTTTCCCTATAATGTCAAGTAAGGTTTTGGGCTTTCAAGATAAAAATGGGAAAGTCTTGAAAATTATGATAAAATAGTGGAAGGAAATCTATACATTGGAGAAAAACTGTGTCTGAAAAGCAAAAAATCAGCGTATTGATGTCGGTCTATATCAAGGAAAATCCGACATTTTTAAAGGATGCTATTGAGAGTGTTCAAAATCAGACTCTGAAACCGAGCGAATTGGTTCTGGTTGAGGATGGGCCTTTGACACCTGAGCTCTATCAGGTATTAAACCAAGTGGAAGCCCAGTCTGAAATTCCAGTGAAACGCTATCCTCTTGAGCAGAATCAAGGTTTGGGTCTGGCTCTTCGACAGGGTGTTTTGCAGTGTCAGTATGATATTATTGCCCGTATGGATACGGATGATATAGCAGTTCCAGACCGTTTTGAGAAACAGGTTCAGCTAATGGAGAAGGACAAGCTCGACCTATTAGGTGGACATATTGCAGAATTTATTGACAATCCTGATGAGATTGTTTCTTACCGTCGTGTTCCAACCCAGCATGCAGAGATTGTGGCTTATCAAAGGATGAGAAGTGCCTTTAACCACATGACTGTCATGTTCAAGAAGGACATGGTTCTCAAGGCAGGCAACTATGAGGATGGCCTTTATATGGAGGATGACCTCCTCTGGCTCAACATGATTGCTGCAGGAGCCAAGACTGGAAATCTGGATCAAATCTTGTGTAAGGTTCGTGTTGGAGCAGGAATGTTTGAGCGTCGTGGGGGACTGCGTTACCTCAAACTCTATCGTCAAGCTCGTCAGCGCATGCTGAAGAGAGGGCAAATTTCTTACCTGGAGTACGCCAAGAGTGTTGCCATTCAGATGATTGTTGCCCTTTGTCCTGGATTTGTCCGACAGTTTATTTTTATGAAACTGTTACGAAAAAGCAAGTAAAAGATTGTAGCAAATCGTAAACTAGAGAAAAAGTGTTATAATAACAATATAACTATTCAGCTCTTTTAAGGAGGAGTAAATTTCTATGAATAAAAAACTCACAGATTATGTGATTGATCTGGTGGAAATTTTAAATAAACAACAAAAACAGGTTTTCTGGGGAATATTTGATATTTTGAGTATGGTGGTTTCCATCATTGTATCTTATATTTTATTCTACGGATTGATTAATCCAGCACCTGTTGACTACATCATCTATACGAGTTTGGCTTTCCTGTTCTATCAATTGATGATTGGATTTTGGGGGCTGAACGCTAGTATTAGTCGTTACAGCAAGATTACGGATTTCATGAAAATCTTTTTTGGTGTGACTGCTAGCAGTATCTTGTCATATAGTATCTGCTATGCTTTCTTGCCACTTTTTTCAATCCGTTTCATCATTCTCTTTATCTTGTTGAGTACTTTCTTGATTTTATTGCCGCGGATTACTTGGCAGTTAATCTACTCTAGACGCAAAAAAGGAAGTGGCGATGGAGAACACCGTCGAACCTTCTTGATTGGTGCTGGTGATGGCGGAGCCCTTTTTATGAACAGCTACCAACATCCAACCAGTGATTTGGAACTTGTTGGTATTTTGGATAAGGATGCTAAGAAAAAGGGTCAAAAACTTGGTGGAATCCCTGTTTTGGGTTCATATGATGATCTGCCGGAATTAGCCAAACGTCATCAAATCGAACGTGTTATCGTTGCGATTCCGTCGCTTGATCCGTCAGAATATGAACGTATCTTGCAGATGTGTAATAAGCTGGGTGTCAAATGTTACAAGATGCCTAAAGTTGAAACTGTTGTTCAAGGACTTCACCAAGCAGGTGGAGGCTTCCAGAAGATTGATATCACAGACCTTTTGGGTCGTCAGGAAATTCGTCTTGACGAATCGCGTCTGGGCGCAGAACTGACAGGTAAGACAATCTTGGTTACAGGTGCTGGAGGTTCAATCGGTTCTGAAATCTGTCGCCAAGTTAGTCGCTTCAATCCTGAACGCATCGTCTTGCTTGGTCATGGGGAAAACTCAATCTACCTTGTTTATCATGAATTGATTCGTAAGTTCCAAGGGATTGATTATGTACCTGTGATTGCGGATATTCAAGATTATGACCGTCTCTTGCAAGTCTTTGAGCAGTACAAGCCAGCTATTGTTTATCATGCGGCTGCCCACAAGCACGTTCCTATGATGGAGCGCAATCCAAAAGAAGCCTTCAAAAACAATATTCGTGGAACTTACAATGTTGCTAAGGCTGTTGATGAAGCCAAAGTACCTAAGATGGTTATGATTTCGACAGATAAGGCGGTTAATCCACCAAATGTTATGGGAGCAACCAAGCGCGTGGCTGAGTTGATTGTCACTGGCTTTAACCAACGTAGCCAATCGACCTACTGTGCGGTTCGTTTTGGGAATGTTCTTGGTAGCCGTGGTAGTGTGATTCCAGTCTTTGAACGTCAGATTGCTGAAGGTGGGCCTGTAACGGTGACAGACTTCCGCATGACCCGTTACTTTATGACTATTCCAGAAGCTAGCCGTCTGGTTATCCATGCTGGTGCTTATGCCAAGGATGGAGAAGTCTTTATCCTTGATATGGGCAAACCAGTCAAAATTTATGACTTGGCCAAGAAAATGGTCCTTCTAAGTGGACACACCGAAAGCGAAATTCCAATTGTTGAAGTTGGAATCCGCCCAGGCGAAAAACTTTACGAAGAACTCTTGGTATCAACCGAACTTGTTGACAATCAGGTTATGGATAAGATTTTCGTTGGTAAGGTTAATGTCATGCCTCTAGAAGCCATCGATCAAAAGATTGAAGAGTTCCGCACTCTCAGTGGAGATGAGTTGAAGCAAGCCATTATTGCCTTTGCCAATCAAACAACCCATGTTGAGGCGGTAAGTTTGCTAGTCAAGGAGTAAAACGACGAAGATTAGCATTTACTTCCGCCCATGCGATAGCTGTCCGTGATTGACAAGTGCTAGCACGCAGACAGAACGGAGATAGCGAACCGCTGAGTGTGTCGCTCTGCTCGTAAAAGCTTAGAAACCTTTGAACGAAAGGGATAATGAAAGCCTTGATTGCAAGGCTTTTTGCTTTATGGTGGGTAAGTATCAGAGTGAGAAAATTTTTGGAATGAGTAGAAGTGATAGCTAGAAATTATCAGTTTCTATTTCCATTTACCCTGTGGGTACGTGTTTGTTTCCATTGACAAGGAGTTTGTGGGAATAGAAATGTACCCACCTTGTTTGAATCAAGTGAAGTGTAGTTGAAGGAAATCTGTTGAAAGCAATACTTCATTTTACCGAATAAGTAATAATTTAGGCAACTTCAAATCGATTAAAAAAAACTATTTTAAAGGTTAAGAGTAGACAAAAATTGTCCACTCTTTTTTGCAAACTCAATTTATCAATAAATGAAATGAGGGAATGTAAAATGAAATATTTTGAGGTTGAGTTAGAAAATCCTGATGAATTTTTAAAACTACAAACAGAAGATTTTGTGAAAGCTAATCGCTTGCTACTAAGGAAGATAATCCAGAGCGTTACAGTCTATGAAGAAAACTTCGTCATATCCTTTAAATCTGGCATCGAATTGGAAGTATGAGTCTCATTCCATAACTTTTATATTGAACATATCATCTTTTTGTGTTATACTATAAATTGATATAAACAAAGATGTAGGAGGAACCGAAACTATGACAGCCTCAATGCGTTTAAGATAAGCTGGCAATAAAAAAAGCAGAATCTATACCCGATGATAGGCTTTTTTGTTGTGCTTATTTATACGATATTGAGCATTCATTAGTTACGGTGAGGATATTGGTTATTTAACTATACCTTTATTTAACTATGTCTTTAATATGAATGTTTCCAAATTGTATGTATGCAGACCAAAAGCCACATTGTGGGGTTTGGCCTGCATTTTTTATTGCCTAGAATGCTATTCAAAATAGAAATTCAAGCAAAATAATATGCAGGAGATAATATAAATGGAAAAATACAACAATTGGAAACGAAAATTTTATGCAATATGGGCAGGGCAAGCAGTATCATTAATCACTAGTGCCATCCTGCAAATGGCGATTATTTTTTACCTTACAGAAAAAACAGGATCTGCGATGGTCTTGTCTATGGCTTCATTAGTAGGTTTTTTACCCTATGCGATTTTGGGACCTGCCATTGGTGTGCTAGTGGATCGTCATGATAGGAAGAAGATAATGATTGGTGCCGATTTAATTATCGCAGCAGCTGGTGCAGTGCTTGCTATTGTTGCATTCTGTATGGAGCTACCTGTCTGGATGATTATGATAGTATTGTTTATCCGTAGCATTGGAACAGCTTTTCATACCCCAGCACTCAATGCGGTTACACCACTTTTAGTACCAGAAGAACAGCTAACGAAATGCGCAGGCTATAGTCAGTCTTTGCAGTCTATAAGCTATATTGTTAGTCCGGCAGTTGCAGCACTCTTATACTCCGTTTGGGATTTAAATGCTATTATTGCCATCGACGTATTGGGTGCTGTGATTGCATCTATTACGGTAGCAATTGTACGTATACCTAAGCTGGGTAATCAAGTGCAAAGTTTAGAACCAAATTTCATAAGGGAGATGAAAGAAGGAGTTGTGGTTCTGAGACAAAACAAAGGATTGTTTGCCTTATTACTCTTAGGAACACTATATACTTTTGTTTATATGCCAATCAATGCACTATTTCCTTTAATAAGCATGGAACACTTTAATGGAACGCCTGTGCATATTTCTATTACGGAAATTTCCTTTGCATTTGGGATGCTAGCAGGAGGCTTATTATTAGGAAGATTAGGGGGCTTCGAAAAGCATGCATTACTAATAACAAGTTCATTTTTTATAATGGGGACCAGTTTAGCCGTTTCGGGAATACTTCCTCCAAATGGATTTGTAATATTCGTAGTTTGCTGTGCAATAATGGGGCTTTCGGTGCCATTTTATAGCGGTGTGCAAACAGCTCTTTTTCAGGAGAAAATTAAGCCTGAATATTTAGGACGTGTATTTTCTTTGATCGGAAGTATCATGTCACTTGCTATGCCAATTGGGTTAATTCTTTCTGGATTCTTTGCTGATAAAATCGGTGTAAATCATTGGTTTTTACTATCAGGTATTTTAATTATTGGCATTGCTATAGTTTGCCAAATGATAACTGAGGTTAGAAAATTAGATTTAAAATAAACAATATTGGAGGAATATTTATGTATCTTATTTTCATGTAACTCTTCCTGCTAAAATCGCAGGGTTTTCCCTGCATACAAGCAAATGAAAGCATGCGATTATAGACAGGAGGAAATGTTATGGAATTAATATTAAAAGCAAAAGACATTCGTGTGGAATTCAAAGGACGCGATGTTTTAGATATAAATGAATTAGAAGTATATGATTATGACCGTATTGGTTTAGTAGGAGCAAATGGTGCTGGAAAAAGCACTTTACTCAGGGTACTTTTAGGAGAATTAACTCCCCCAGGATGTAAAATGAATCGTCTGGGTGAACTTGCCTATATTCCCCAGTTGGACGAAGTAACTCTGCAGGAGGAAAAAGATTTTGCACTTGTAGGCAAGCTAGGTGTTGAGCAATTAAATATACAGACTATGAGCGGTGGTGAAGAAACAAGGCTTAAAATAGCACAGGCCTTATCGGCACAGGTTCATGGTATTTTAGCGGATGAACCTACGAGCCATTTAGACCGTGAAGGAATTGATTTTCTAATAGGACAGCTAAAATATTTTACAGGTGCACTGTTAGTTATTAGCCATGACCGCTATTTTCTTGATGAAATAGTAGATAAAATATGGGAACTGAAAGATGGCAAAATCACTGAGTATTGGGGAAACTATTCTGATTATCTTCGTCAGAAAGAGGAAGAACGTAAG
Organism: Streptococcus mitis; assembly: GCF_003942775.1. GTDB lineage: Bacteria > Bacillota > Bacilli > Lactobacillales > Streptococcaceae > Streptococcus > Streptococcus mitis_CN. Next base: position 126,731 of record NZ_RJNX01000002.1, read on the forward strand.
AGCCAAGCTGCAGAATACGAACAATTTATTGCGGAACGTGCCCGATTGGAAAGGGCTGCGGAGGAAAAGCGAAAACAGGCTCGTAAAATAGAACAGAAGGCAAAAGGTTCTTCAAAGAAAAAAAGTACTGAAGACGGAGGGCGTTTAGCTCATCAAAAATCAATAGGAAGTAAGGAAAAAAAGATGTATAATGCTGCTAAAACCCTAGAGCACAGGATTGCGGCCTTAGGAAAAGTAGAAGCTCCGGAAGGCATTCGCAGAATTCGTTTCAGGCAAAGTAAAGCATTGGAGCTCCATAATCCATACCCTATAGTCGGTGCAGAAATTAATAAAGTATTTGGGGATAAGGCTCTGTTTGAAAATGCATCTTTTCAAATTCCGTTAGGAGCAAAAGTGGCGTTAACTGGTGGTAATGGAATCGGAAAAACAACTTTAATCCAAATGATCTTAAACCATGAAGAAGGAATTTCTATTTCGCCTAAGGCAAAAATAGGTTACTTTGCACAGAATGGTTACAAGTACAACAGTAATCAGAATGTTATGGAGTTTATGCAGAAGGATTGTGACTACAATATATCAGAAATTCGTTCAGTGCTAGCATCTATGGGGTTCAAACAGAACGATATTGGAAAAAGTTTATCTGTTTTAAGCGGTGGAGAAATTATAAAATTGTTGCTTGCTAAAATGCTCATGGGTAGATATAACATCCTAATAATGGATGAACCCAGTAACTTCCTTGACATACCAAGTTTAGAGGCTTTGGAAATACTAATGAAGGAGTACACCGGAACTATCGTGTTTATCACCCACGATAAACGATTACTCGAAAATGTAGCAGATGTAGTTTATGAAATTAGAGATAAGAAAATAAATCTGAAACATTAAATTTAAGGTAGTCGCTGGTCAGTATAGTCTGTTCTGGTTGGCGACTCCATTGTTAAAGAGTATAAAGACTTTAGATTTTATGAATATTAAAAATAGGAACAGTCAATTGAACTGCTCCTATTTTTCTGCTAAATATATTGTAGTTTTCTTATATGTATAATGATAGATTAGCGGATTCTCATCTACGGTACTTACTTCAAATATGAAGAAGTGATCGCGGTTATCTCTGGACTTTTCCTTATTGAGGACAAAGTAATTCTTACGTGAAGTCGCCATTGTTTTTAGGATATCATCAGTTAGGAAGGTCAATGGAATATTCATGTTAGAGTAGCGGTAGAAGTCACGTTCAAAATCTTGGTAGCTCTCGCTATAATAGTCCATTTGTAGGTGATTACGCTGAAACTCAAGCTGATTCATAGAGCACCTCCTCGACAAGTTCAATACTAATAATGTCTTTTAATTTCAAATTGATGTGACCTGTTGTAGTTTTTATCAAAATGAAATCTTTGGTCAGACTTGGTATTGTTCCAGTGTAGGAAACACGCTTGTTTTTTTCAATCACTTGAATGCGTGTGCGTAGCTGCCCGGCGTATACTTGACTGAGGAGTAATAATTTCTTCTCTAGTGATAAGTCAGACATGTACGTTACTTTGTTTGTATCATCAGAGAGTGCTGATGCATGTTCAGATAGGAAAAAGCCCATCCATTTTTGCATCTTTGTATCCTGGTACTCTCTTGCTGATTGAAATGGTAAATATGAACGGTCAATCATATCAAATCCTTTCTATGCAGAGGCAAGGGTATTTTTATCAAATTGAATCGTAAAACCTTGAATTCCCCCACCTGTGTAACATTCTTTAAAGCGATTGATTACCTCAGTATAGATTATCACAGATGAGCTTGTTGGCTTAATGCTAAATGTAAATTCCAATGGTAATCGGTTTTCAGATTTAGCATGTACTAGTCGTATCGATATTTCAGTTGTTTTGAGTTTTCTCTGACGAAGTTTTGAAGTTGCTGTTTCAACGATTCCATGTAAAAATCTTTCAAGCATTTCAATATCATTACATCCTTTGCTACGGATTTCTGAAAATTGTACTGTATTTTTTTCTTGTTTCATTTTAATCCCTCCAATCCACCCGCGGAATGACCACCGATAAGTTTACTGCGTTCAATATTTCTGGAACCTTCAGTTAGGACGGTTCCTTTTTGTATGGCTAAAAAACCAAACTGTTCTCTGACAACATCAATAGCTGTCTGAAGTCTATTATCTTTTTCAATTTGTTCTACATCATCAAAGAGTGATAGTAGAGTATAGCTTTCATCTACGAAGCCACTATAAGATACACCAATTTGTCTCACTGCACCAGAGGTGTATTTTTTCGGAATAATACAAGTACATGACTCACCATTGTTTTGGGGAGATTTGCGGGTTCAATTTTATTCTGAGCATTTATAGATTTTTTCATCTCAGTCCTAGAATAGCCAATATGAATAGAAACGACAGTAGTCAATACTAGGGCTACTGTTCCGTTCCACAGTATCATTTAAAAATCATTTTCACACCCTTTCGTCTATTAGTATAGAAGAAAGCTCTCAGCACACGTTGAATAAAAAAGAAAAACGCATATTATCAGTTCTGAAGAACCTTGGTAATATGCGTTTTGTTATGTAGAAACTTGCTCCATTTTCTTCTGAAATGGGGTTGTCGCCCAGTCTATGTTATTGAAAATACTCCAAAACTTCTATGGGTTTGTGAGCGATATAATCAGGCTGATAGTTTAGTAGATCTGCTTGTTCTCCAAATCCCCAAGTGACGGCCAATTTCTGAATGCCTGTTTCTTGAGCCCCCTGCATATCAAACTTGGTATCTCCGATGATGATGGCTTGTTCTGGTGTTAGTTGATGTGTCTGTAAGGCTTGGCGAATGACATCTGCCTTATGGGGTGCTTCAGGGCTGGAACCATAAATGCCATCAAAGAAATGATGGATTCCCAAGTTTTTAGTCATATCTTGAGCGGTAGGGGTATTCTTTGTAGTGGTGATATAAAGAGGATATTTGCTTGATAGCTCCTTAAGCAAGTCTACAATCTGAGGAAAGAGTTGAGCTTCATAGATGCCTTTCTCCTTATAGTAAGAACGGTATATCTGCACGGCTTCAGAAATTCGTTCTTTGGGCAGGCAGGTCGCAAAACTACTTTCAAGGGGCGGTCCCATAAAACCACGAATCGTTTTGGCATTAGGGCTAGGCACCCCGAGCTCCTTAAAGGTATGGGTAAAGGCATTGTGAATCCCGATAGAACTGTCAACGAGGGTTCCGTCCAGATCGAAAAAGATCGCTGTGATAGAGGTCATGGTTTCTCCTATTTGATAAACTTATTCTCCGAAAATTTCTTTTTGGAGGCGACGACCAGTAGGGGTGGCAGCGAGACCACCTTCAGCTGTTTCACGGAAGGCAGTTGGCATGCTTGCTCCTACTTGGTACATGGCATCGATAACTTCATCCACAGGAATTTTAGATTCGATACCTGCCAAGGCCATGTCTGCTGCGATGAAGGCAAAGCTAGCTCCCATAGCATTGCGCTTGACGCAGGGAACTTCGACCAAGCCGGCAACAGGGTCACAGATGAGGCCTAGCATATTTTTAATGACAAAGGCAATGGCCTGACTGGCCTGATAAGGTGTTCCACCGGCAGCTAGAGTCAAGGCTGCAGCACTCATAGCAGAGGCCGAACCAACCTCGGCCTGACAGCCACCTTCAGCCCCTGAGATAGAGGCATTGTTTGCGATGACTAGTCCAAAGGCACCAGCAGCAAAGAGGAAATCCAGCTGTTGCTCGTGGCTGAGGTCTAATTTTTCAATAGCAGCTGTTAGAACTGAGGGCAGACAGCCAGAACTTCCTGCGGTCGGAGTGGCACAAACCAAGCCCATTTTAGCATTGTGTTCATTGACTGCAATGGCATTTCGGACAGCAGAGAGAATCGTGTAATCTGACAGAGTTTTTCCGTTTTTAATGTAGTGATCCAATTTGGCAGCATCTCCACCTGTCAGGCCACTACGAGATTTATTTTCATTGAGGCCAAGTTGGACAGAGGCTTTCATGACTTCCAGATTGCGTTCCATGAGAAGGAAGACTTCTTCACGTTCGCGACCGGTCAATTCAAACTCTGTTGTAATCATGAGTTCTGCGACATTTCCTTGAAAGTCTAGTTCTGCCTGCTCGACCAATTCTTTGATAGAATAAAACATGCTTCCTCCTATTTAAAGAAATTGACATTGTGAAGATGAGGGATTTTTCGAATTTCTTCGATGGCTTCATCACAGTTGCGACTGTCGACTTCGATAATCATAATGGCTTTTTCACCAGCTTTTTCACGAGTAACATTCATCTGGGCGATATTGATACCGTAGCGGGAAAGGGCCTCTGTTACGAGGGCAATCATACCTGGAATATCTTGATGAACAATGATGATAGTTGGTGTATTCATATTGAGAGAGACGGCAAAGCCATTGAGTTCGGTTACCTGAATATTTCCTCCACCGATAGAAATACCAGTTACGCTGATGGTCTTGTGAGCATTTTTGACGGTAATTTTAGTGGTGTTTGGGTGAGGAGCATTGCTGTCTTTCTGAATGGCCCAGACAATCTTGATGCCACGCTTGTGGGCAATTTCCAGGCTGTTTGGGATTTCAGGATCATCTGTATCCATGCCCAAAATACCTGCAACAAGGGCTAGGTCTGTTCCGTGACCACGATAGGTTTTGGCAAATGAGTTAAATAGTTGGAATTCGACTTCTGTCGGAGTATCATCAAAAATGGAAGAGACAATCTTCCCAATGCGAACAGCACCAGCGGTATGGCTACTAGATGGGCCAATCATAACTGGTCCGATGATATCAAAGACAGATTGAAAACGAAGTGATTTCATCAGTTTCCCCTTATAAAAATTCTTATCTCTATTATATCAAAGAATGAAGGTCTTGGCTTTAATTGTGGATGAAAACCTTTTTACACTACAAATAGCATAAAAAAGCATCTTTTGTAACAAAAAATAGCTTATTTAGGGAAATAAAAAATAATTTTGTAATATTTCTACATAAAAGTGTCAAGAAACGGTAATATTTAAAGGGTATGATAGAAGTATAGAAAGAAGGAGAATTTTCAAATATGAAATCAACAACTAAAAAGATTAAAACAACTCTTGCAGGAGTAGCTGCCTTGTTTGCAGTATTTGCTCCATCATTTGTATCTGCTCAAGAATCATCAACTTACACTGTTAAAGAAGGTGATACACTTTCAGAAATCGCTGAAACTCACAACACAACTGTTGAGAGATTGGCAGAAAACAACCACATCGACAACATTCATTTGATTTATGTTGGTCAAGAGTTGGTTATCGATGGCCCTGTAGCGCCTGCTACAACACCAGCGCCAACTACTTATGCAGCACCAGCTGCTCAAGATGAAACTGTTTCAGCTCCAGTAGCAGAAACTACAGAGGTAGCAGAAGAAGCTCCAGTGGCAAGCGCACCTGCAGCAGAAGAAACGGTTGTTGCAGCAGAAACTTCAGCACCAGCTGCAACTGTAAGTGGATCTGAAGCAGAAGCTAAAGAATGGATTGCACAAAAAGAATCAGGTGGTAGCTATACAGCTACAAACGGCCAATACATTGGACGTTACCAATTGACAGATTCATACTTGAACGGTGACTACTCAGCTGAAAACCAAGAACGTGTAGCAGATGCTTACGTTGCAGGACGTTACGGTTCATGGTCAGCTGCTAAAAACTTCTGGCTTAACAACGGCTGGTATTAAGAAATAACGAACAGAATAATTTGAAAAAGTCGAGGAAATCCCTCGACTTTTTTATATTTCTTTCGGTTGATAATAGATCTCCACTTCTTTTTTGAGAAAGGCTAGAATGGAAGTTTCATCGGTCAGCTCTAGAAGAGAGAACCCTTTTTGGATAAGTTTAGCATCATCCCTACAAATCCCAATACGGACATAGCAGATAGCAAGCATATCGTAGCTTTTCTTGTTCTTGGCATCCTCTAGTAAAGTATAGCAGATTTGTTGACACATGTTTTTGTCTTGATGGTATAAGTAAATGGTGGAAAGGTTGAGTAGGATTGCCATTCGCAAGTCATATAAATGTTGGTAGTTTTTATAGACTTCCAAGCGTTGCAAGATTTTTTCAGTGATGAGATGGAGGTGTTCAATAGGAAAGCTGAAAAGGATGGTATTGAGGATTTTTAGGTCACTTTCATACCATGTATCTTGTTTTTCAATTTTTTCCCAAAGTTTTTTGACAGTTTGTTTCACTTGGTCTGACAGTTTCTCTGTACTATGTTGACGAATATGAATGACAACTTCAAGCATATCTCTGATTTCTTCTATAGGCAGGTCGTGATGGGTCTTGAGATAGTTTTGGCATGTTTCAAAAAAATCAACTAGACCACTGCCACCAATGATGGAATTCATATTGAGATAAGTTTGCATGATTTCTGTCCGTTGGCTCGGCTGATAGAGATGGCAGATGTAGTCAAACTCTTCAAAACTCATATTCATTTGCCTGAGAAGAAAATCCATATTTTCATATTTAGGAGTTGCCTTACCACTTTCAATCTTTGATAGGCTGGTTCTTGAGAGAACATTTCCACAGACCTCTTCTTGGGTCAATCCTTTTGACTCACGTATTTCTTTATAGACCTTTCCAAAATCATAACGCATGATTTTCTCCTTTTCGTGAAAAAAGTTAACAAATAATAAAATCCTATTAAAAATATTGTATCATAGTAATATAAAAAGTAGAAAATAAAACTAAAATAAGTTTGGTGTAATTTTAAAATGGGGTTAATGAGTACTATGATGTAGCTAGAAAAGGGATGGAAAAATGTTTAAAAATAAGGAGCTTTTTCGAGTAGTCATGATATTTGTGATAGGAATTATCCTAATTTTAATGACACCCGTCTTATTTAAAGTTGTTATGGAACTATTTTCAAAATAGATAGGCCTCTGCTTTAGGCGGAGTAGTGAATCAGGAGGTTAAGTGATGAACTACAATGTAAAATATCTCTTATCAGGAATATTTATTATAGTCTTTATAGGTTTTCTAGTCTGGATGCGTTATTTTAATCAGAAGAAGGAAGAAGCGCATTCGGATGTGTCTTTTGAAGCGAGGTTAGATAGTGAGGTCAAGGCCTTATATAAACAACTAGGATTGGGTGAGGAGCCTCAGTATTTCTTAGCGTATCGCTACCTACATCCTTGGTTTAATTTGGCGATTTTACCACCAACAGTTGAAATTTTCTTAACTAAAATAGCGCTGGTGATGGTGACTCCAGATGAACTACTGATAAGAAATCTTGGGAATGGGATGACTTTCACAAGTGAGCACCATCGTGATTTGCGACAAGGACTTATCCGCATTCCAAAATCAGAGATGAAAGAATTTGAGATTCGCAACTGGAAAAGAGTTTTTATATTTGGCGATTTTTTGACAATTAAAACAAGCCAACATAGCTATTATTTGCAGGTTAGAGATGATGGACTTCAAAAAGGAAGTCTTTCTACCAAACACTTCTCCGACTTGAAACGACAAGATTTTCTCGGGTTATTGACAGATAAAAGAACATTCTGATAGACAATTGCCTAGAAATCTAACCTCTAAACGTTCAAACATTCAAAAACCACACAGTGTTTTCAGCCTTGAACACAATTAAGCTGAGAGAATCACTGTGTGGCTTTATTGGAAAGTTAGTTTTTTCCCAGTTTCGTCTCTTCACGGGAGGTATCTCTATGAAAAAAATCAGTCATCTTTGTATGCTCTTGCTCTTACTGTGTACTACGTTTTTTGTCCTGAATGTAAATGTTACACGAGAAATAGTGCGGATTCAGGAGATGGGCAAGACAACTTATTCATTTGACTTGTACTTGAAAGATGTCACTAAACCGACAGAAACGATTCTCCAGTTTTTTGAAGAGGTTGCAAGCCAAGACAAGGTCTCTATTATCAAAGTAGATAATGGCGATGAGGTCGTCAAGGCTGGTGTTTTTGATAAGGAAACCTTCCCCTATCAGGAGTTCGGTCTGACTTCTCTTGATTTTTCAAAGAACGAAAAGGGGGTCTACAGCAATCAAGATCTTCCCAATAATCTAGGCACTATTCCCACCTTTTTAAAGGTGAAACTCATTCGACTCCAGACCTTCCAATCCTATATTGAGGATAAATCCCATACTGTAAATGGGCGCTACATGATTACCTCCAGCAAAGAGATAAATCGCGATACCATTCTACAAAAGTGTAGTGATTTTTTCCAGATAGATAAGACGATTTTATTAGAACCCACTTACCGAAGTCAGGTTGGAGTGCTAAATCAAGATTTGTTACTATCTATCATTATCTTTATCTTGGCAATCTTGCTTGTGATTTTAATGACAGTTTATCAGCCGATGATGGAGATGAAACGAGTGGGGGTTCAAAAGTTACTTGGTTTTCAAAGCAGGGCGATTTTAGCTGGTTTTGTAAAGACTAATTTTTATCTTCTCTTGGGTGGAAGTCTTATCATTGACTTGGGGCTATTTTTAGTGCTGGACTACAGACCAAAACTTCTGTTCCTAAGTTTACTCTTATCCCAATTTCTACTTTTACAGTTGTATTTGTTCATCAGTTGGCTGACCTACCTGATGATTCAGAAAATGACAGTCAGCTCCATGTTGAAGGGTTTTTCATCTGTCAAACTTGGTCTCATCTTCAATTATGTGATGAAAATAGGGACAACTATTTTACTGACGGCCCTACTGATTGGGGTAGGCAGAAGTCTAGAACAAGAAAACAAAGAACTTGCTTATCAGCAACAGTGGGTAAGCCAAGGGAATTACTTGACCTTAGAAACCTTCCAACTCAATGATAACCTGTGGCAAGAAGAGCTAGCAGGGTCGGGGAAATCTACAGATTATTTCTACCAATTTTATCAAGATTTGCTAGCAAAAATACAAGTAAATTATGTGCGAAGTGCGAGTCTTCCTATCAAATCAGTTATCAAAGCAGAACAAGTGCAACAGTACCAACTGCCTGATGAGGTAGATGTTTACTATGCAAATAGCAATTTTCTAAAGAGCAAGGGATTCAAGTTACCAGATACCGGCACTAAAAAAGTTATTTTGATGCCAGCCAGTGTCAAAGGACAAGAAGGCAAGAATCAGTTCTTGGGAAAATCCATCGCCTATCTTTCGATGAGGTATGAAAATCAACAAAAGAAAACAATAGAAGATATGGATGTAGAAATTGCCTACTATGAAGGAGATTGGTCTTTCTTCCCTTATAATAATGAGCGAAAGGAAAATCTCCACAATCCAATCATTAGTCTGGTAAATGATCAAGACATGATGTGGGAAGAAAAGACTCACTTGTCAACGACAGGTTTAAACAATCCGATGAAAGTTGAAAATACAGAACAAAATCAAAAAGTGATTACAGAGTTAGTCGATAACTTATCTGATGGTAGCTATTTAAAATTTTCATCGATTCAAGCAATTCAAGAGGAGATAGTTGATACTTATCGGGATTCTGTTCGTAATTTTAACGTTCTTTTTGCCTTATTTGCTCTTCTCAGTATGATTGTCTCCTACTTTTTACTCGTTACCACTTTCTTGTTGAAGCGCAGGGATATCATTACCAAGAAGTTTATGGGGTGGAAACTGGTCGATCGCTACCGCGCTCTCTTAGTTCTGCTCTTGCTGGGCTATAGTCTCCCTCTTCTAGTCTTGATTTTCTTTGCCCATGCGCTCCTGCCACTCCTGCTGTTTGCAGGTTTTACATGTTTGGATATACTGTTTGTGCTAGCCTTGGCTTCTAGGATGGAGAAAAAAAGTCTAGTAGAGTTATTGAAAGGGGGCATCTTATGATTGAGTTGAAAAATATTACCAAAACCATTGGGAGAAAAGTGATTTTGGATAACTTATCTCTCAGGATTGATCAGGGGGATTTGGTAGCCATTGTTGGCAAGAGTGGTAGTGGTAAGTCGACCTTGTTAAATTTATTAGGTTTGATAGATGGTGATTATAGCGGACGGTATGAGATTTTTGGTCAGACAAATCTAGCGGTCAATTCTGCTAAGTCGCAAACAATAATCCGTGAACATATCTCTTATCTATTTCAAAATTTTGCTCTGATTGATGATGAAACGGTCGAGTACAATCTCATGCTGGCGCTGAAATATGTGAAATTGTCCAAGAAAGACAAGCTCAAAAAGGTGAAAGAGATTTTAGAGAGAGTAGATTTGTCAGCTACTTTGCATCAAAAGGTCTCCGAGTTGTCTGGTGGCGAACAACAACGAATTGCAGTTGCTAGAGCCATCTTAAAACCCAGCCAGCTGATTTTAGCCGATGAACCGACAGGTTCGCTGGACCCTGAAAATAGAGATTTGGTCTTGAAGTTTCTCTTAGAGATGAATCGAGAGGGGAAAACAGTCATTATTGTGACCCACGATGCTTATGTAGCCCAACAATGTCATCGTATCATTGAATTGTGAAAAATACAGAAATCTTATCAAAAATCTTTAAATTTAAGAATACCTTTAAAATTAAATTTTAAAACACTCATTTATCAACATTTTTTGATTGATAAAAATAGGAAATCGGTTGTTTTGGGGAGATTCCCTAAAATTACCTCCTAACCACACGTACTAAAAAGATACTTCCTATGGAAATCGTATGACTCTGAAGCTTCGAATAGTTCAGTTTTCATGATTTTTATGCTATTCTAGCTTTAGAATCCTTCAGAACGTAAAATTTTAAGCAGTCAAAGACTTAGAATATCCCTAAAACATTTATTTTATGGCAATTCTAAACGTAGAATTGCGTGGATATGTATGGATTTAATCTATTCGATAGTTAGGACAGCTCTATTCTGGGAAATCTGAGCGATCAATGGTTTAGAACAGCATTTCAACAATGGATTTTGTTGAAGGATTGATTATTTTATAAAAGAGGCTTGTAGATTATCAGCCTCTTTCTTGTCTTCTCTAACCAAGCATGTTATAATGAATACTGCTCAAGCGACCTTCAATCGTTAAGCACACACGACCTTCAATCGTGAACTAGTCATTTCGTTTATCTTTTATTACGTCGTTAACTCGAAATGAGATGCAAGCTGAGCTTGTCTGATTTATAACCTCAATCAGTCTCCCAGACTGATTGAGCGAACTCAAGTTATGCCTGTGACTCGTTGCCTAGTCCTAAAAGCAAACGAAAAGACTATACTCGAAGAAATTCTATTGAAAGTCATAGTAAATAGAATTTTGAGGGGTATAAATAAACGAATAGATGGGAGACTTACCATGAGTGATAACTCTAAAACACGTGTTGTTGTGGGGATGAGTGGTGGTGTCGATTCGTCGGTGACGGCTCTTCTTCTCAAGGAGCAGGGCTACGATGTGATCGGTATCTTCATGAAGAACTGGGATGACACAGATGAAAACGGCGTCTGTACGGCGACCGAAGATTACAAGGATGTGGCTGCGGTGGCAGACCAGATTGGCATTCCCTACTACTCTGTCAATTTTGAAAAAGAGTACTGGGACCGCGTTTTTGAGTATTTCCTAGCGGAATACCGTGCAGGACGCACGCCCAATCCAGATGTTATGTGCAATAAGGAAATCAAGTTTAAGGCCTTTTTGGACTATGCCATGACCTTGGGGGCAGACTATGTAGCGACTGGGCATTATGCCCGAGTGGCGCGTGATGAAGATGGTACTGTTCATATGCTTCGTGGCGTGGACAATGGCAAGGATCAGACCTATTTCCTCAGCCAACTTTCGCAAGAACAACTTCAAAAAACCATGTTCCCACTAGGACATTTGGAAAAGCCTGAAGTTCGCAGACTAGCAGAAGAAGCAGGTCTTGCGACTGCTAAGAAGAAAGACTCGACAGGGATTTGCTTTATCGGAGAAAAGAACTTTAAAAACTTCCTCAGCAACTACTTGCCAGCTCAGCCTGGTCGCATGATGACTGTGGATGGTCGCGATATGGGCGAGCATGCAGGTCTGATGTACTATACGATTGGTCAGCGTGGAGGTCTAGGTATCGGTGGGCAACACGGTGGAGACAATGCCCCTTGGTTCGTTGTCGGAAAAGACCTCAGCAAGAATATCCTCTATGTTGGCCAAGGTTTCTACCATGACTCGCTCATGTCAACCAGTCTAGAAGCCAGTCAAGTCCACTTTACTCGTGAAATGCCAGAAGAGTTTACGCTCGAATGTACGGCTAAATTCCGCTATCGTCAGCCTGATTCTAAGGTGACCGTCCATGTCAAAGGAGACAAGGCAGAGGTCATCTTTGCGGAACCACAGCGCGCCATCACACCAGGACAGGCAGTTGTCTTTTACGATGGTGAAGAGTGTCTAGGTGGCGGTTTGATTGACAATGCTTACCGCAATGGACAAGTTTGTCAGTACATTTAGATTGACAAATTTTCTCAATTTGCTACAATAATAAAAGCAATAGAAATGATGGTCAAAGCTCATGGATGTTGCAGGCTTTTTTGTCCTGCACTTCTTTGGAGTTTTGACTGTTTTTGTGTCGTTTAAGGGAAAGGACAAGAATGACTCAACAAGACTTTCGGACAAAAGTAGGAAATACAGTTTTTGGTGTTCGGGCGACAGCCTTGATTCTCCAAAATCGCAAACTTCTAGTCACCAAAGATGAGGGCAAGTATTATACTATCGGCGGTGCAATTCAAGTCAATGAAAGCACGGAAGACGCAGTAGTCCGTGAAGTGAGGGAAGAACTGGGTGTCAAAGCTCAAGCTGGGCAGCTAGCTTTTGTGGTTGAAAATCGTTTTGAACAGGACGGTGTTTCCTATCACAATATCGAGTTTCATTATCTGGTGGATTTGCTTGAAGATGCCCCATTGACCATGCAGGAAGATGAGAAAAGGCAGCCCTGTGAATGGATTGATTTGGATAAACTTGAGGATTTCCAGTTAGTTCCAGCCTTTCTAAAAACAGCCCTACCATATTGGGACGGTCAACTAAGACACATTCATCTTGAGGAATAGGAGAGAAACATGACATATAATTTTACTGAAGAATACGATATTATTGTAATCGGTGCGGGACACGCTGGGGTCGAGGCTTCCTTGGCTGCCAGCCGTATGGGTTGTAAGGTCTTGCTTGCGACCATCAACATTGAAATGCTGGCTTTCATGCCATGTAATCCCTCTATCGGTGGTTCTGCCAAGGGGATTGTCGTGCGTGAAGTTGATGCCCTCGGTGGCGAGATGGCCAAAACCATTGACAAGACTTACATCCAGATGAAGATGCTCAACACAGGGAAGGGGCCAGCTGTCCGTGCCCTTCGTGCGCAGGCTGACAAGGAGCTTTACTCTAAGGAGATGCGCAAGACGGTTGAAAATCAAGAAAATCTGACCCTTCGTCAGACTATGATTGATGAGATTTTGGTTGAAGACGGCAAAGTTGTCGGTGTACGTACAGCGACCCATCAAGGGTATGCTGCTAAGGCTGTTATCGTGACCACAGGGACTGCTCTCCGTGGGGAAATTATCATCGGAGATCTCAAGTACTCATCAGGTCCTAACCACAGCTTGGCTTCTATTAACCTTGCTGACAATCTCAAGGAACTGGGCCTCGAAATCGGTCGTTTCAAGACAGGGACTCCTCCACGTGTCAAGGCTTCTTCTATCAACTATGATGTGACAGAGATTCAGCCAGGGGACGAAGCGCCAAATCACTTCTCATATACTTCACGTGATGAGGACTATGTCAAGGATCAAGTGCCATGCTGGTTGACCTATACTAACGGTACCAGTCATGAGATTATCCAAAATAACCTCCACCGTGCGCCAATGTTTACAGGTGTGGTCAAGGGAGTGGGACCTCGTTACTGCCCATCGATTGAGGACAAGATTGTGCGCTTTGCAGACAAGGAACGCCACCAACTCTTCCTTGAGCCAGAAGGGCGCAATACTGAGGAAGTCTATGTTCAAGGCCTCTCAACCAGTCTGCCTGAGGATGTTCAGCGTGACTTGGTTCATTCCATTAAAGGTTTGGAAAATGCAGAGATGATGCGGACAGGTTATGCCATTGAGTACGACATGGTCTTGCCTCATCAGTTGCGTGCGACTCTGGAAACCAAGAAAATCTCAGGACTTTTCACTGCTGGTCAGACAAATGGAACATCAGGTTACGAAGAAGCTGCTGGGCAAGGGATTATCGCGGGTATCAATGCGGCTCTGAAAATCCAAGGCAAGCCTGAGTTGATTTTGAAGCGCAGTGACGGTTATATCGGGGTGATGATTGATGACTTGGTGACCAAGGGAACCATTGAACCCTACCGTCTATTGACCAGTCGTGCTGAATACCGTCTCATTCTCCGTCATGACAATGCCGATATGCGTTTAACAGAGATGGGACGTGAGATTGGGCTTGTGGATGATGAACGCTGGGCCCGCTTTGAAATCAAGAAAAATCAATTTGAAAATGAGATGAAACGCCTAGACAGCATCAAACTCAAGCCAGTAAAGGAAACCAATGCCAAGGTTGAGGAGATGGGCTTCAAGCCGTTGACCGATGCAGTGACAGCCAAGGAATTCCTTCGTCGTCCAGAAGTTTCTTATCAAGATGTGGTGGCTTTCATCGGACCAGCTGCAGAGGACTTGGATGACAAGATTATCGAATTGATTGAAACAGAAATCAAATACGAAGGCTATATTTCCAAAGCCATGGATCAGGTTGCCAAGATGAAACGCATGGAAGAAAAACGCATTCCAGCCAATATTGACTGGGATGACATTGATTCTATTGCAACCGAAGCCCGTCAGAAGTTCAAACTCATCAATCCAGAAACCATCGGTCAAGCCAGCCGTATTTCGGGAGTAAACCCAGCAGATATTTCTATTTTGATGGTGTATCTTGAAGGTAAAAATCGTAGTATTTCTAAAACTCTTCAAAAATCAAAATAATACGTCGTCGGCTTCTTACGAATGAGTTCAAAGCTTGGCTTTGATTCATCTCCAGCCTCCCATAGTTCTCCGAACTATGGGAGCTAACTCAAGTTATGCTTTCGCCTAGCCTTCTAGTCTGATTTCGATTTTTATTGAGTTTTAATCTCAAAAGAAAGCATAGAGAAAAACAGCTCCGAAAAATCGGGGCTGTTTTCTTGCTTTATTCTTCATCTGGTGTGAGGATCATCGGGATGATGATCGGTTCACGTTCAGTATTTTCATAAAGGAAGGGGCGAATAGCGTTGACAATGGCACCATTGACAGATTGCACGCTAGCATCCTTGTTTTTCAGTGCGATACGAATGGCATTGAAGAGGATGCGTTGGCTTTGGCGAATCAAGTCTCCAGACTCTCTCATATAGACAAAGCCTCGGCTGAGGATGTCTGGGCCAGACAGAATCATCTGCGATTTGAAGTCAACAGTTGCGACTGCTAGAACGACACCGTCTTCAGATAGATCACGACGATCTTTGAGGACAGCTGCGCCGATTTCACCGATACGATTTCCATCGACATAGATATCTTGGGCGTTGAAATGACCTGCGATACGAGCAGAGTCAGCAGTAAGGGCAAGCACATCACCATTGCTCATAATAAAGATATTGTCCTTCTCAACACCAGTATCCACCGCTAGCCCAGCGTGGACTTTTTGCATGCGGTATTCACCGTGGACAGGCATGAAGTATTTTGGCTTAATCAAGCGGAGCATGAGTTTTTGCTCTTGCTGGCCACCGTGTCCAGAGGTATGGATATTGTTAACCTTACCGTGGATAACTTCGACACCAGCTTCAGAAATGATGTTGATTAGCTTGTTGACGCTAGTAGTATTTCCAGGGATTGGGCTAGAAGAGAAGATGACAGTATCTCCGGGTTGGAGTTGCACCTGACGGTGGGTTCCGTTGGCGATACGAGAGAGGGCTGCCATCGGCTCGCCCTGACTACCTGTACAGAGGATCAGAACCTCGCCTGCAGGGTAGTCTTTGATTTCATTTGGCTCGATAAAGGTTCCCTTAGGAGCTTTGATGTAACCAAGGT
This sequence comes from Streptococcus mitis, assembly GCF_003942775.1. Classification (GTDB taxonomy): domain Bacteria; phylum Bacillota; class Bacilli; order Lactobacillales; family Streptococcaceae; genus Streptococcus; species Streptococcus mitis_CN. Next base: position 142,675 of record NZ_RJNX01000002.1, read on the forward strand.
CAATTCCGTTGACAATGGCCTTTTCCATAGAGCGACCAAAGACCGCAATCTTGCGTCCAGTCTTTACAGCAGCTTCAGTTGCTTGCTGGAGACGGAAGATATTTGAGGCAAAGGATGCAAAGATGATACGTCCTTCAATGCCTTGGATAATCTTCATGATGGACTGGCCAACGACTTTTTCAGAGTTGGTAAAGGTTGGAATTTCTGCATTTGTCGAGTCAGACAGGAGACAGAGTACACCTTCTTCACCAAGCGCAGCCATACGGTGCAAATCTGCTGGTTCACCAACTGGTGTTAAGTCAAACTTGAAGTCACCCGTACAGACAATTTTCCCTTGAGGAGTATGAATGACAATCCCCAAAGGCTCTGGAATAGAGTGAGTAGTTCTAAAGAAAGTTGCCTTGAGATTTTTAAAGGTCAACTCAGTGTTGTGGTTGATTTCGTAAAGTTTGGCGTTGCGCAGGAGGCCGTGTTCTTCGAGTTTTCCACGGATCAAAGCCAAGGCAAGCGGTCCAGCATAGATAGGGACATTTGCTTGCTTGAGCAGGAATGGAATCCCACCGATGTGGTCCTCGTGTCCGTGTGTAATCAAAACAGCCTTGACGCGGTCGATATTGTCTACGATATAAGAGTAATCAGGAATGACGTAGTCGATACCCAGCAAGTCATCTTCTGGGAATTTAATCCCAGCATCGACGATGATAATCTCATCTTGGTATTCAATCCCGTATGTATTTTTCCCGATTTCTCCCAGACCACCGATGGCAAAAACGCCGACTTCTTCAGGTTTAAGAGTATAGGCCATATTAGAACTCCGTGATTTCGAAGGCGCCAGTTTCTTTTTCGTAATCTAGCAATTTGTCAGACAAGAGTTCGATATACTCGATATTGTACTCTGGGCGATTTTCTTCGACAAGTTGGCGAGCAGCGATGCGTCCCTCAAGTTCTGAGCTGGCATCGATGTCTAGGTAAAGTGCGCGTGTTGTTTCACGACGTGGGCTACGTTCTTTTGTTTCTTGATAAAAAACTTTGTAAATCATATAGTTCCTTTCTATTTACAGGTCAGCTTATTCCAAACTTTTAGCATAGATTTGCTTGATTTCATTCCATTTTGTGTCTAGATTGACCTTGATTCGTTACAATTATTTCAATTATACCACAAAATGAAAGATTAGTAAAAGGCCGAAATGAAGAAAGTCGGGAGGGGAAAAAGGAGCAAAAAGACAGGTAGGATTTGGTCGGAGAGCGCTTAGGTGTTATAATTAAAGGGGGAATCTAAAGAGATAGTAGATTTAAGGAAGAATATAGTTCTAGTTTCATTAATCGTTGGAGTAGATGGTTGGGACAGAATGGTATCTTTGAAAAAAGAAAAAGCTTTTGAGACATCTCAAGAGCAAATAAAAAGGCTGAGACAAAATTAAGGGATCTTTCTGAGCAAGCTCAAGGGGCAGCACCATTACCTGAAGCGAATGCATCACAACCTTTGAAAGACTTGTCACCAAGTCAGACCAAATCTCAACCTTTACCCTATTTTATCATCTATGAGGCTAAGAAGTCAATCTATAAGTATAACGATGTAGAAATAGCAAGATGGAGTGGAGTGCTTACTAAAAGGCAAAGACAAGCACTTAATTTAAGAGTAAGCAAAAAGAGAGGACCAATGGTAGTCAGGGGTCTTTACAGCTCAAATCTGAGGGCAGTCCCATACCCGTACCAGAAGTTGGTACCTTTGAACGCTCTGTTACCAGTCGCCCTACGTTATCCTCTCAATATCTATATTTTAATATAATTTGCTGAGGAAATCAATTTTGAAAGCATCAAAAAGCTCCTGACCGAAGTCAAGAGCCATCTAACACTGGGGGCGAACTAATCAATCGCAATTCCAGTTCTTTAGAAACCAAAGTTTCAGGGATAGCACCGCAACCCGAAGAGTCAACGACTCAACCTGATTTTCCTACCAGTGTTGAATTATATTTTAACATTGATAGACCAACATAGTCAACAGTTTATATAAAAATAGGAATACCAAAAAGAGGATTAAGAATGTTTAGTTTGTTTGAATTTGCGATAGGGGTTCGCCTCTTGGTGTTTATAGTCTTTGTAGATTGTGTCTATGGGGGGAATGGCCTGTTTGTACATCTGGGCCACCGCAAAAAAAATTCCTTTGGAAGCTTGCTTTTGTGACGCTCTATTTAATTTTTCTCCTCCTTGTAACCTATGTTGTCTGGTTCGTTTTCTACTTTGGATTAAATGCTTAGATGCCCTGCTGATGCAGGGGCTTTTTGTTTGGGGATAAAGAAAATTCCCATGTGCCAGCTTTTGTAGTATAATAGTAAGCAGACAAAAAGATAGGAATGTGTTATGAAAGTATTAGCTTTTGATACGTCCAGCAAGGCTCTTTCTCTCGCTATTTTAGAGGACAAGCAGGTTCTTGCCGAGACGACGATTAATATTAAGAAAAATCACAGTATTACCCTTATGCCTGCCATCGATTTTTTGATGGCAAGTTTGGATTGGACACCCAAGGATTTGGACCGAATCGTGGTGGCGGAAGGGCCAGGTAGCTACACAGGTTTGCGAATCGCGGTAGCAACTGCCAAGACTTTGGCTCATACCCTGAACATTGAGTTAGTTGGTATGTCTAGCCTCTTGGCTCTGGTGCCCTACCAACAAGAAGGCTTGTTCGTTCCCTTGATGGATGCGCGTCGCAACAATGTTTATGCAGGATTTTATGAAAATGCCAAACCTGTCATGCCAGAAGCGCACCTATCTTTTGAAGAGGTGTTAGAGAAAGTTAAGGGTGCTAGTCAGGTAACCTTTGTCGGAGAAGTTGCCCCCTTTGTGGAGCAGATTCAAGAACACTTGCCAAGGACTAATTACAAAGAAACCTTGCCTAATGCAGCCAATCTTGCTCTTTTGGCTTGGGACAAGGAAGCAGACTCCTTGCATGATTTTGTGCCGAACTACCTCAAGCGTGTTGAGGCTGAGGAAAACTGGCTCAAGAACCATACCGAGTCTGGTAAGTCCTACATTAAACGCCTATGATAGAAATCAAACGAACTCACCAGCAACCTGATCTGGCTCAAGCCATCTACGCTGTTATGATAGCTGTTTACCCAGTCAGTCCTTGGACGCTGGAACAAATCCAAGCAGACCTGTCCCAAGACCAGACTTGGTATGCTCTAGCTTATGATGGGGAAGAAGTGATTGGCTTTCTAGCTGTGCAGGAGAATCTTTTTGAGGCAGAAGTCCTGCAAATCGCTGTCAAACAAACCTATCAGGGTCAGGGAATTGCATCAGCCTTGTTTGCTCAATTGCCGACAGACAAGGAGATTTTCCTCGAAGTCAGAAAGTCAAATCACCGAGCACAAGCATTTTACAAGAAAGAAAAGATGGCAGTCATCGCTGAGCGAAAGGCCTACTACCATGACCCAGTCGAGGATGCCATTATCATGAAGAGAGAAATAGATGAAGGATAGATATATTTTAGCATTTGAGACATCCTGTGATGAGACCAGTGTCGCCGTCTTGAAAAACGACGATGAGCTCTTGTCTAATGTCATTGCTAGTCAAATTGAGAGCCACAAACGTTTTGGGGGCGTAGTGCCAGAAGTAGCCAGTCGTCACCATGTCGAGGTCATTACAGCCTGCATCGAGGAGGCGTTGGCAGAAGCAGGGATTACCGAAGACGATGTAACAGCTGTGGCGGTTACCTATGGACCTGGCTTGGTGGGAGCTTTACTAGTTGGTTTATCAGCTGCTAAGGCCTTTGCTTGGGCACATGGACTTCCGCTGATTCCCGTTAACCACATGGCTGGTCACCTTATGGCAGCTCAGAGCGTGGAGCCTTTGGAGTTTCCCTTGCTAGCCCTCTTGGTCAGCGGTGGACACACAGAGTTGGTTTATGTTTCGGAGGCTGGTGACTACAAGATTGTTGGGGAAACGCGAGATGACGCGGTTGGTGAGGCCTATGATAAGGTCGGCCGTGTCATGGGCTTGACCTATCCTGCCGGTCGTGAGATTGACGAGCTGGCTCATCAGGGGCAGGATATTTATGACTTTCCTCGTGCCATGATTAAGGAAGATAATCTGGAGTTTTCATTCTCAGGTTTGAAATCTGCCTTTATCAATCTTCACCATAATGCCGAGCAAAAGGGAGAAAGTCTGTCTACAGAGGACTTGTGTGCATCCTTCCAAGCAGCTGTCCTGGATATTCTCATGGCAAAAACTAAGAAGGCTTTGGAGAAATACCCTGTTAAAACTCTAGTCGTGGCAGGTGGTGTGGCAGCCAATAAAGGTCTCAGAGAACGCCTAGCAACCGAAATCGCAGATGTCAAGGTCATCATTCCACCTCTGCGCCTCTGCGGAGACAATGCAGGTATGATTGCCTATGCCAGCGTCAGCGAATGGAACAAAGAAAACTTTGCAAGCTTGGACCTCAATGCCAAACCAAGTCTCGCTTTTGATACCATGGAATAAAGAGTCAGCTTAGGGCTGGCTTTTTTGCTCTCTTAAATGTCAGAATATTTTGACAAATAATTGTGAATAATGATATACTATATAAAAAATAGGAGGTGGTGAGATGATTGAGAGAATGGAGTTGGGAGAATTTTACAAGGAATTACGTTTGGCGAGAAAGCTCAAGCAGTCAGATGTGGCTTGTGCTGGTCTAACAGCCTCTCAGTTGTCCAAGTTTGAACTAGGGCAGTCTATGCTATCTGCGGATAAGTTGATCCTAGCCATCCAAGGGATCAATATGAATTTTGATGAGTTTGGTCATAAGCTAAACAATTATCAAGAATCCCTACATATGCAGATTGGTAGAAAGGTTGTGGATCGCTTTGCCCACCAAGATATAGCTGGTTTAGAGCAACTGTTGGAGGAAGTCGAGCAAGAACAGATGGCAGAGACCTATCGTCGTTTGAATGCCATTGTAATTAAAAACGCACTCCATTCCTTAAATAAGAACTATCCATTAGTAAAAGAAGATAGCGAGTTTTTGACTATCTATCTCTATGCTATTGAGTCTTGGACCTGGTTTGAACTCTATCTCTTTTGCAATACCATGCCCTTCTTGAGCAATCAAGATTTGATATTTTTATCGACCGCTTTAATTGAGAAATCTAGGGAATTTAAAGAGTTGGTACATAATCGATTGTATATGAAAAGTGGATTTCTGAATATTATATCAGAACTCATGGAGCGTAAACTTTTCTCTTATATCCCAATTTTTGAAGCTGAGCTAGAGAGCATGCTTCGTCCATACGATGTTTTTGAAAAAGTATTGTGGCAGTTTTTAAAGAAAATGAAGATTTTCCTTCAAACCAAAGGAAGCAATCAAAAAGAGATTGAAAGATTTATCCAATCTCTGCAAGTATTAGAAAATCCACAATTGCTAGCCCTCTTCGAATTGCGTTTGAAGCAATACAAAGAACTTATTGAGTAGTCAACAATTGCAAATCTGAAATTTCTATAAGAAAAAATATCAAATATGCGATTTTCTAAAATAAGCTAATTTTCGTGTTATACTATCCTTGTAAAGCACTTCAAGCAGATCCTAAGTCGCAGAAGTGGTTTATAGATGGGAATTCGTACAGTATATGTTTAATTATGAGCATACTGTAAATGGCTGGACTAAAAGTGAAACTTGGCGTCCTAGATAAAATGAGGTAAACGATGGAAAAACAAAGTCAGTTACAAATGTTAATTCATTCCCTATACAATAATAAAGAAATTAGCTTGACGGAAGAATTTAGGAAGCAATTGCTGGAAACAGCAAAACAGTTCTCTAGTACTAATGAAGATTTGTTAGCTGTACGTCTTTCTTTTGCCGTCTCTAAAGAATTGTTGAGCTTTAAAGGTGAACCGCCGACAGAGTTGTTGGATTTAGCAAAATTTGTCCAAAAGAAAGAAGCTAAATACAAGCAGGGAATAGTGTGGTCTGGTATTTTTAAGATATGATTTATTATAAAATACGGCATGAACATCATATAATGGATGAATCTGAATATGAGCAAGGCTTGGAGTTCAATATTAAACCAAGTCTTGTTTTCTATACACTGGAACTTTAAAAGGAGTTGTGATGAAAGTATTTCTTCAAAATAGAAATTTTAGGCAATTAACCATCAACCAGTGGATTTCAACGGTTGGGGATACGATTTTTTATCTGGCCTTTTTGAATTATGTGGCAGATGCATCTTTTGCCCCTTTGGCGATTTTACTGATCACGATTTCAGAAACCCTTCCTCAAGTTCTGCAAATCTTTCTGGGAGTTTTGGCGGATTTTCAACATCATCGTGTTCTAAAATATACAATGATTAGTTTTGCAAAATTTTTGCTTTACTCTATCGTTTCTTTATCACTTTCAGGGCAGTCCTTTTCCTTGTTATTAGTAGCATTTATTTGTCTGATTAACCTCTTATCTGACACATTGAGTTATTTTTCAGGCGCCATGCTCACTCCGATTTTCATTAGAATTATTGGGCAAGACCATCTGGCAGAAGCTATTGGATTTAAACAGTCAACTGTTAGTTTAGTGAAAACAATCAGTAATATTCTAGGAGGAGTCTTACTAGGTATTCTATCTATCCAGTCTATTTCCTTACTGAATGCTCTGACCTTTTTAATCGCATTTTTAGGTATTCTTTTCATAAAAACAGACCTCTTGAAAGTAGAAAAAACGATTAGCTATCAAGAAGGACTCTCTGTAAAATCCTTTTGCCAGCATCTGCTCCAATCATCAAAATTGATATGGAATATGAATAAGGTGCTCTTGGTTTTGTTTATTATCTCTATTAGTCAAGCAGTGATAAATGTTACAGTTCCTGTTTCTACTCTGTTTTTGAGGAATCAGCCCTTTTTGAATTTACAAACAGGTCAATCTCTTGCCTTGTTATCCACCCTTGAATTGTCAGCCCTTATTGTCGGAAGCCTTGTGAGTGGCTATCTGAAGAATACAATCTCCATAAAACTAGCCCTATATGCCTCGCTTATTATCCAATTACTCCTTTTAGTTGGCTTTGTGGCAGTTCGTTTTGACTGGATTCTTATCTTTAGTGCCTTGGATGCCTTTTTCGCAGGTATCCTCTCTCCTCGATTACAGGAACTCATTTTTAAACAAATACCTGAGGAGTCAATGGGAGCAGTTCAATCCTCTATCGGTGCCATTACAGTTGTTTTACCTAGCTTATTTACAATAGCTTTGGTAACCATTGCTACTAGCTTTGGAACTCTGGCAGTTAGCTTTGTTTTATTGCTATTTCTTCTAGCTGCCTTTATCATACTCTTGAATATCCGTGAAAACATTTAGCGAAGAATGTGTATATTATATGTTTGAGACTGGATTCCAGTCTGTTTATGATGGCTACAATCAGCAGACTGTTAAATTTTTGAGAAAGTTGCTTGACACTTCAGACCAATCGGTTTATAATTAAAAAATGTAGAGATAAATACATGAGAAAAGAAGAAAAAACAAGACTACGAAGAGAGAAAATCATTACCGCTGCTTTGTTTGAATTTGCTACAAAAGGCTATCAAGGTTTTGTCATCAATGAACTTTGTAAAGTGGATGGTATTTCCAAAGGAGTTTTGTATCATAATTTTTCAGGGAAATCAGACCTCTATCTAACTTGTTTTCAGGAGAGTTTTGAGAAAGCTTTGGCAGTGTTTCTGGGGGTGGAAGGTCAAGTGCCCTCCTTAGCTGATTATATGGAAAGACGTCACCAATTTTATCAGCAATACCCAGAACATAGCCACATTTTCTTTGAGGCAATGATTGCGACACCAGAAGAATTGGAAGCAGACATTGCACCACAGAAAGCTATCTTTTTGGACTTGAATGAACAAGTTTGTCAAAAACTTATATCAGAATCCAAAAGCTATCTTTTTGGACTTGAATGAACAAGTTTGTCAAAAACTTATATCAGAATCCAAACTGAAAGAGCATATTGATGAGAAACGAGCTATGGACTATCTGCGATTGATTCAGGATATGTTTCGTTCCTATTATTTAACTGTTTCGTCAGATAGCAGTTTGCCTGACTTGGTTTCAGGATATGAACATCAATTATCACAGGTTTTGGATATGATGATTTATGGAATACTAGAGGAAGATTCCTCTAAAAAAGGAGAAAAATAATGTCGAAAATTTGGAAATGGTTGTTACTAATTGCGGGTATTTTTGCAGTTTTTGCAGGTTTTAATATGTTTGCACATCCTCTTATTAGCTTGGCTTCCATGACTTTCTGGTTTGCACTTGTATTTGCAGTTCAAGGGATTTCTGAGATTGTACAATACTTCAAATCAGAAGAAAAGCATGGCTGGAATTTATTTGGAGGAATTGTTACCCTCATCCTCGCTCTTACCTTGTTCTCAGGTAGCTTTATTGAAATGGTAACATTTGTACCATTTATCATTTCTTTATGGGCCTTGACAAATGGTATTACAAAAACTATCGTTGGTTTCAAGGTTCGTAAGACGGATAAATCGGTAGGTACCCCTCTAGTTTGGATGGGGATTTTAGGAATCGTAGCAGGTTTAATCATGATGGGACACCCATTGATGACCGGTCTCTATATTAGTTACACCATTGCCTTTGTCTTTATTTATCAAGGTATTGTGGCAATTGTTCAATTCTTCAAGATTAAATAAGAATAAAATGGAGTCTGTCTGATTACAATCAGCAGACTTTTTTCTCTTTCCTGAATGTGTTATAATAGTCCATGCTATGGCTGGAGCCTTTTCAGCCTACTTATACTCTTCGAAAATCTCTTCAAACTGCGTCAGCTTCTATCTGCAACCTCAAAACAATGTTTTGAGCAACCTGTGGCCAGCTTTCTAGTTTGCTCTTTGATTTTCATTGAGTATTATTAAGACAATATGAGGAGAAAGATGAAAGAAAAAGGATTTTGGGAGGGGGCGCAGGCGGCCATGCCAACGGCCCTTGGTTATGTCAGTATTGGCTTGGCCTGTGGGATTATTGGTGCGCCCTATGTGACACCTGTTGAGATGGGCTTGATGAGCCTCTTTGTTTATGCTGGGAGTGCCCAGTTTGCCATGTTGGCACTGATTGCGGTTCAAGCACCTGTGGCAGCTATTGCTATGACGGTCTTTTTGATTAATTTGCGTCTCTTTTTGTTGAGTTTGCATGCGTCAACCTATTTCCGTCATACCAGTCTCTGGCAAAATATCGGTATGTCTAGTCTCTTGACGGATGAGACTTATGGCGTTTTGATGGGCGAGTTAGCCCATACAGACAAGGTCAATCCTATGTGGATGCACGGAAACAATCTCAACAGCTATGTGGCTTGGTTTGTGGGAACAGTTGTCGGAACGGCTCTGGGTGGTCTGCTGCCAAATCCAGAAATCTTTGGCTTGGATTTTGCCCTGGTTGGGATGTTCATTGGAATTTTTGCTTCGCAATTCCAGATTATGCAAAGACGGATTCCTGTCCGCAATCTGCTCATTATCCTAGCAGTTGTTGCGGTGTCCTTCTTTTTACTCTTAACAGTGGTGTCTCAGTCGCTAGCTGTTCTGTTTGCGACCTTGCTAGGTTGTACAATGGGGGTGGTTTTAGATGGTCAGTAAGTATCTTTTATTAGCAGTTATTTTCTCTGGCTTGGTGACTTGGATTCCCCGTATGATTCCCTTCATTTTAGTCAAGTATAAGGGTTTGCCTGCGATCGTTGAGCGTTTTTTGAAGTTCTTGCCCGTTTCTATTATCTTTGCCTTGATTCTTTCAAGCGTAGTGACAGGCAAGGTTGGTAACTTACCTCAAATTAAATGGCTAGACTTCTTAGCCGTCTTTCCAACAGCTTGGGTGGCCTTTCGTTATCGCAATCTAGTCGGAACGGTTCTCTTCGGAGTGGTCTTGATTGCCGTCTTGCGTTTGGTCTTTTAAATCAGCCATAAAGAAAACCTATCACAGAGATAGATATCATATAATGGCGGAAATGCTCTTTTTCTGTTAAGATTATAAGGTATTCTATTTTGGAGGAAATGACATGAAAAAAATCGTTAAATACTCATCTCTTGCTACCCTGGGGCTTGTTGCTGCAGGTGTGCTAGCAGCTTGCTCAGGTGGTGCTAAGAAAGAAGGAGAAGCAGCTAGCAAGAAAGAAATTATCGTTGCAACCAATGGATCACCAAAGCCATTTATCTATGAAGAAAATGGTGAATTGACTGGTTACGAGATTGAAGTCGTTCGCGCTATCTTTAAAGATTCTGACAAGTATGATGTTAAGTTTGAAAAGACAGAATGGTCAGGTGTATTTGCTGGTCTTGACGCTGACCGTTACAATATGGCTGTCAACAATCTTAGCTACACTAAAGAACGTGCGGAGAAATACCTCTATGCCGCACCAATTGCCCAAAACCCTAATGTCCTTGTAGTGAAGAAAGATGATTCTAGCATCAAGTCTCTCGATGATATCGGTGGAAAATCGACAGAGATTGTTCAAGCTACTACATCAGCTAAACAGTTGGAAGAATACAACAAACAACACGCAGATAACCCAACTATCCTTAACTACACTAGAGCAGACTTCCAACAAATCATGGGACGCTTGAGCGATGGCCAATTTGACTACAAGATTTTTGATAAAATCGGTGTTGAAACAGTCATCAAGAACCAAGGTTTGGACAACTTGAAAGTGATCGAACTTCCAAGTGACCAACAACCGTACGTTTACCCACTTCTTGCCAAAGGTCAAGATGAGTTGAAGACATTTGTGGACAAACGCATCCAAGAACTCTACAAAGACGGAACTCTTGAAAAACTGTCTAAACAATTCTTCGGCGATACTTATCTACCAGCAGAAGCTGATATTAAATAATTTTTTGAAATCATCCATTCTGATGAAGATGGGTGATTTCATAGTTTTTAGAGGTATAGTTTTAAACTATATATCTGACTATCTAATAACAATTTGTGAAATCAAACAAATTGTGAGATACTAGTACGGTATTATTTTTAAGGAGAAAGAATCATGAAAATTAAAAAATGGCTTGGTGTAGCAGCCCTTGCTACAGTCGCAGGTTTGGCTCTTGTCGCTTGCGGAAACTCAGAAAAGAAAGCAGACAATGCAACAACTATCAAAATCGCAACTGTTAACCGTAGCGGTTCTGAAGAAAAACGTTGGGATAAAATCCAAGAATTGGTTAAAAAAGACGGCATTACCTTGGAATTTACAGAGTTCACAGACTATTCACAACCAAACAAGGCAACTGCTGATGGCGAAGTAGATTTGAACGCTTTCCAACACTATAACTTCTTGAACAACTGGAACAAAGAAAATGGGAAAGACCTTGTAGCGATTGCAGATACTTACATCTCTCCAATTCGCCTTTACTCAGGTCTGAATGGAAGTGAAAACAAGTACACTAAAGTAGAAGACATCCCAGCAAACGGAGAAATCGCTGTACCGAACGATGCTACAAACGAAAGCCGTGCGCTTTACTTGCTTCAATCAGCTGGCTTGATTAAATTGGACGTTTCAGGAACTGCCCTTGCAACAGTTGCTAACATCAAAGAAAATCCAAAGAACTTGAAAATCACTGAATTGGACGCTAGCCAAACAGCTCGTTCATTGTCATCAGTTGACGCTGCCGTTGTAAACAATACCTTCGTTACAGAAGCAAAATTGGACTACAAGAAAGCACTTTTCAAAGAACAAGCTGATGAAAATTCAAAACAATGGTACAACATCATCGTTGCGAAAAAAGATTGGGAAACATCACCAAAAGCTGATGCTATCAAGAAAGTGATCGCAGCTTACCACACAGATGAAGTGAAAAAAGTTATCGAAGAAACATCAGACGGTTTGGATCAACCAGTTTGGTAATAAGAAACAGGGAGGTGGGAGAGAGAAATTCCACCTCTTGCTTTTGTATAAAGCATGGATTGTAAAGAAGACTATAGGTTCATAGAAAGGTAGAGAGAATATGGTTTTTCCTAGCGAACAAGAACAAATCGAAAAATTTGAAAAGGATCATGTGGCCCAGCATTATTTTGAGGTTTTGCGTACCTTGATTTCTAAGAAGTCGGTCTTTGCCCAACAGGTTGGACTTAAGGAAGTCGCAAACTATCTGGGTGAGATTTTCAAGCGTGTGGGGGCTGAAGTGGAGATTGATGAGACTTATACGGCTCCCTTTGTCATGGCGCATTTTAAGAGTTCGCGCCCAGATGCCAAGACCCTAATTTTCTATAACCACTATGACACTGTACCAGCTGACGGGGATCAGGTCTGGACAGAGGATCCTTTTACGCTTTCGGTGCGCAATGGCTTCATGTATGGGCGTGGGGTTGACGATGACAAGGGTCATATCACAGCTCGTTTGAGTGCTTTGAGGAAATATATGCAGCACCACGATGACCTACCTGTCAATATCAGTTTTATCATGGAGGGAGCGGAGGAATCCGCTTCGACAGACCTAGATAAGTATCTGGAAAAGCACGCTGATAAACTCCGTGGTGCGGATTTATTGGTCTGGGAACAAGGGACCAAAAATGCCTTGGAACAGCTAGAAATTTCTGGTGGAAATAAGGGGATTGTGACCTTTGATGCCAAGGTAAAAAGCGCTGATGTCGATATTCATTCTAGTTATGGTGGGGTTGTGGAATCAGCTCCCTGGTATCTCCTTCAAGCCTTACAGTCTCTTCGTGCAGCAGATGGCCGTATCTTGGTTGAAGGCTTGTACGAAGAAGTACAAGAGCCAAATGAACGGGAATTGGCCTTGGTGGATAGCTATGCCCAACGAAATCCAGGGGAAATCAGCCAGATTTATGGTTTGGAATTGCCTCTCTTACAAGAGGACCGTGTAGCCTTTCTAAAACGTTTCTTTTTCGAGCCGGCCCTTAATATCGAAGGGATTCAGTCAGGTTATCAAGGACAAGGAGTCAAAACGATTTTGCCAGCAGAAGCCAGTGCTAAGTTAGAAGTTCGTTTGGTTCCTGGCCTAGAACCGCATGATGTTCTGGAAAAAATTCGGAAACAGCTAGACAAAAATGGCTTTGATAAGGTAGAATTATACTATACCTTGGGAGAGATGAGCTATCGAAGCGATATGAGCGCACCAGCCATTCTCAACGTAATCGAGTTGGCCAAGAAATTCTATCCACAGGGCGTATCTGTCTTGCCGACCACAGCGGGTACAGGGCCTATGCATACGGTCTTTGATGCCCTAGAGGTGCCAATGGTGGCCTTCGGTTTAGGAAATGCCAATAGTCGAGACCACGGTGGAGATGAAAATGTGCGAATCGCCGATTACTACACCCATATTGAATTAGTAGAGGAGCTGATTAGAAGCTATGAGTAGAGATATTATCAAGTTAGATCAGATCGATGTGACTTTTCACCAAAAGAAGAGAACCATCACAGCGGTCAAGGATGTGACCATTCACATCCAAGAAGGGGATATCTACGGAATCGTCGGATATTCTGGAGCAGGGAAATCAACCCTTGTACGGGTGATTAACCTCTTGCAAAAACCATCTGCAGGCAAAATTACCATTGACGACGATGTGATTTTTGATGGTAAGGTGACTTTGACGGCAGAGCAGTTGCGTCGTAAACGTCAAGATATTGGAATGATTTTCCAGCACTTTAACCTCATGAGCCAAAAGACAGCAGAGGAAAATGTAGCCTTTGCCCTTAAACACTCTGGACTCAGCAAGGAAGAAAAGAAGGCTAAAGTAGCTAAGTTGTTGGACTTGGTTGGCTTGGCGGACCGTGCTGAAAACTACCCTTCACAACTATCTGGAGGGCAAAAACAGCGTGTGGCCATTGCGCGTGCCTTGGCTAATGATCCAAAAATCTTGATTTCAGACGAGTCAACTTCTGCCCTTGACCCTAAGACAACCAAGCAGATTTTGGCCTTGTTGCAAGATTTGAACCAAAAATTAGGCTTGACTGTTGTCTTGATTACGCATGAAATGCAGATTGTCAAAGACATTGCCAACCGTGTGGCAGTGATGCAGGATGGGCATTTGATTGAAGAGGGTAGCGTTCTTGAAATTTTCTCAAATCCTAAACAACCTTTGACGCAAGACTTTATCTCAACAGCCACTGGTATTGACGAAGCCATGGTCAAAATTGAGAAGCAAGAAATCGTGCAACATCTGTCTGAAAATAGCCTTTTGGTGCAACTCAAGTATGCAGGTGCTTCAACAGACGAGCCACTTTTGAATGAATTGTACAAGCATTATCAAGTAACGGCTAATATCCTCTATGGAAATATCGAAATTCTCGATGGTACTCCTGTTGGAGAATTAGTTGTGGTCTTGTCAGGTGAAAAAGCAGCGTTGGCAGGTGCCCAAGAAGCCATTCGTCAAGCAGGCGTACAACTAAAAGTATTGAAGGGAGGACAGTAAGATGGAATCATTGATTCAAACCTATTTGCCAAATGTCTATAAAATGGGTTGGGCTGGTCAGGCAGGCTGGGGAACAGCCATCTATCTAACTCTTTATATGACAGTTCTTTCTTTCATCATCGGAGGGTTCTTGGGGCTAGTGGCAGGTCTTTTCCTTGTTTTGACAGCGCCAGGTGGTGTCTTGGAAAATAAGGTCGTTTTCTGGATTTTGGATAAGATTACCTCTATTTTCCGTGCGGTACCATTTATCATTCTCTTGGCAGTCTTGTCACCCTTCTCTCATCTAATCGTAGGAACAAGCATTGGTCCAAATGCGGCTATCGTACCGCTATCTTTTGCAGTCTTTGCCTTCTTTGCCCGTCAGGTGCAGGTTGTCTTGGCTGAATTGGATGGTGGTGTCATTGAGGCGGCTCAAGCTAGCGGAGCGACATTCTGGGATATCGTAGGTGTTTACCTATCAGAAGGTCTTCCAGATTTGATCCGTGTGACGACTGTGACCTTGATTTCCCTTGTTGGGGAAACAGCCATGGCCGGTGCGGTTGGAGCTGGTGGTATCGGTAACGTGGCCATCGCTTATGGATTTAACCGCTACAATCATGATGTGACCATCTTGGCAACCATCATTATCATTTTGATTATCTTTGCAATCCAATTCTTGGGAGATTTCTTGACTAAGAAATTGAGCCATAAATAAAAAAGAGCTGGGCAATTTATACATCATTCATAGGAGTTTGAGGTACAGTCAAGACTTAAAGTTCTCTATACTAGCTACTATCAGTCGTTACTTTTACGAGTTAGAGAGTTAAGAATTGTGGGGAGTCGATATGCAAAATCTGGGAGAAGTTTTTAAAGAATTGAGAAAGAGTCGGAATGTATCCCTACAGGAGGCGACAGGAGGAGAGTTTACTTATTCCATGCTGAGCAAATTTGAGCGTGGAGAAGCAGATTTATCCTCTATGAAATTGATTACTGCCGTAGATAACATCCACTCTGATTTGAATGAATTTATGTACTTGGTACGTGGTTTTTCTCAGAAAAAGGTCCTGGCTTTTCAAGAAAATCTCTGGGATCTATATGACAGAGAAGGGATTGATTCTCTCCAATCCTTGTATGAAGAGACGACTAAAAAGTACAGATCAAGTGCTAAAAAAAGCTATCTCTTACAAATGATTCGTATCAAAAGCCTTCTCGTGTTTTTTGATTCAGAAATAAGGGCAACGGATGAAGAACTGACTTTTCTCTATGACTATTTTTTTACTATTGATATCTGGGGAAATTATGAATTGGAATTATTTTCAACGATTTCTACTTTGTTCCCTCTGTCTCTCTATTTTAAATATTCTAGGGAGATGTTACAAAAGACAGATTTATTAGGCTCCTTACCTAGTAACAAAATTGCTATTGATACCATTTTGATTAATGGACTCTTTAAAGCAATAGAGGAAAAGGATAAATTAAAAGCAGACTATTTTATCTTTCAGATTGAAAAACGAGAATTGCCAGAATCTCAAGCCTATCTTAAAATTATTTATATGATTGCTAAAGGGTATTATGATACTATTTTTAAAGTAGAAAATAAGGGTCTTGAAAAAATCCAGAGAGGCATTACAATCTTACAAGATTTAGAATATATAGATGGTGCAAGATATTATGAAAACTATTTTGCAAATCAGCTCTCAAATGAAGATTTGTAATATATTCTCATTACATCGATTGACGAAAAATAAATAGGCTTGTAGGTGGATTGATAATTAGTAGTTTCTAGGCTCTAGAGTTTCTATTTTCAGAAAAAAATATATTACAAAAAAGTGGGGAGTCCCGCTTTTTTTGTTAGACTGGTTTCAATGAAATACTCTTTGAAATGTGAGAAAGGCCTGTTATGAAACTATTCTTAAGACATCATTTATTTAGGATACTTACCTTATCAAGATTTTTGAGCTCAAGTGGAGCTTATATTTATAATCTGGTATTTATCGTTTATGCTGCGAGTCTACCCTTTAAAAATATAGCTGTATTTATGGCGAATATGATTACGATTTTACCTTTCCTATTTACTTTTTATGTCGGGATTAAGGCGGATCATACTCGGAATAAAGCAGGGACAATTATCTGGGTTGGTTGTGTGCAAAGTCTGCTATTTCTTTTGATTGCTAGTGTGATTCATGACCAGAACTTCGTAACGTTTGCTTTTATCTGTATGGTTAATATCTGTTCGGATATTTTATCAGATTATACAGCAGGCCTGCGTATGCCGATTATCCAGCATAACATTTCGGAAGATAGGCTCTATGAAGCTTATTCCTTTACTCAGTTTGTTTCCTATTTATCAAATCTAGGAGGTCAAGCTTTAGGAGTGTGGTTACTCACAACCAGTCATCAAAATTTTTCTTTTGTTGCAATGGTGAATGCTGGTTTCTTTTTACTATCTTCTCTCATTTTATTCAAAAATAGAAGAGAATTGACGCATTTGTCTGTAAGTGTAGAGGATAAGTCGATTAGTTTACTTCAACAAGTTAAGGCAATCTATGTGGACATGGATGCTATCTTTAGACAGAGAGAAAGTAAATCTTTGTTTAAAATTATTCTTGTTATTTTGGTAATGAATACTTTGGGAGGAGCTGTTGGAGGTATTTATCACTTTTACTTATTAGACCATACTATCTATCATCTCAGCTATGCTCAAGCCCTATTTTTAATTGAATGTGTTAGCTTGGGAGGAGCTATTCTTGGTAGCTTAACTCCCCATGATTATTTTGGGAAATGGTCTTTTTCAAGCTTGTTATCGCTCAATGCAATTCTGTTTGTCTTGCTGGCTACTGCTAATATTTTAGATTTCTCTCCTCTAGTAGGTGTTGCCTGCTTAGCCTTTGTCATGTATTTGATGTCGAAATCAATGCCTAAATTAGATACTTTGTTACTGTCTAATTTGAGTGCGGATGTATTAGCTAGGAGTAATAATCTCTTGAGTATGATTTTTTCCCTAACATTACCCTTGGGAATGTCTGTATTTTCATTCTTAGCTTTACAAGATATCAGGCTTTGTTGGTGGGTGTTTTTAGTAGTGAGTGTGATAGGGTTGATTTTATCCCTAGAAAAAAGAAGTTTTTCAGGTAAAAAATTTTAACCGAGGAAGCCCAGACTTACTAGAAGGCCTTCCAGATTTGATTCGTGTGACGACTGTGATCTTTTTCCCTTGTTGGGGAAACAGCCATGGCGGGGGCAGTTGGAGCTGGTGGTATTGGTAACGTAGCCATCGCTTATGGAGCTATACTCTTCGAAAATTTCTTCAAACTACGTCAGCTTTGCCTTGCCGTAGGTATATGTAACTGACTTCGTCAGTCTTATCTCCAATCTCAAAACAGTGTTTTGAGCAACCTGCGGCTAGCTTCCTAGTTTGCTCTTTGATTTTCATTGAGTATTAACCCTTACAATCACGATGTGACCATATTGGCGACTATCATTATCATTTTGATTATCTTTGCAATCCAATTCTTGGGAGATTTCTTGACTAAGTCTTGAGTCATAAATAAAAAGAGCCGTGTGGCTCTTTTTTATTGACTAGATTTTCTGCGCAAATTTTTTACTCAAGGCTTGTCCAATCAAGGCACCCAATAGGGCTCCGATGACAATACTTGCGATAAATAGAAGGATGGTTCCAGGGTTTGGCGCAACCATGATACGGTCGATATATTCTTGGGATTTTCCTCTTGCTAGAAGGGTTGCCATATAGGATTTGGGCGCAATCCACATGATTAGAATTGGTCCTGATGTGCTAAAGGCAAAGAGTATGAAAGAAAGGAAATTCTTAGTTTGGTCCTTGTATTTTCCGAGGTTAGCTACTGCATCTGCTAGGAGACCACAGATAATTCCAGGAAGGAAGGCACCGGCACCGTGTTTAGTTCCCAAGAAAAAGAGAGCAATAACAAGGCCGATAGTGGTAATGGCTCCAAAACGCGGAACTTTTGCGACTAGGATCATATAGACGCTACCGCCGACAAGGGCAGTAAAGGCAGGCGCATAAAACATGTTTCCAGTTTGATCAAAGAGATTGCCCAAAAGGACACCAATCCCCATGGAGAGGAAGTAAAGAACTGCAAAAAGAAGTGTAGTTAAGATAGATTTTT
The DNA here is from genome assembly GCF_003942775.1 of Streptococcus mitis. Classification (GTDB taxonomy): domain Bacteria; phylum Bacillota; class Bacilli; order Lactobacillales; family Streptococcaceae; genus Streptococcus; species Streptococcus mitis_CN. The sequence goes on from NZ_RJNX01000002.1 coordinate 161,167, forward strand.
TCATGAATTGTCTCCTGATAATTTTTTCACAATTCTCATTGTACCACGGTTTGGTGGGATTGTAAATGGATACTAGAAGTTTTTGAAAACGCTTGAAATATGATATAATGGTTTCATAGTTATTTTTAGGGGGATATCATGGGTAGATTTTTAGACTTTGTCTTTAATCGTTTCTTTTTAGGGATGATTGCGACAGCCTTCTTTTGGCTATTAACCTTGGTAGGAGGGATTATCCTTGGTCTAGCGCCGGCTAGTGCCACCTTGATGAGCCTATATGCAGAACATGGTTATAGCTTTCGGGAATACAGTTTGAAGGAGGCGTGGTCTCTTTATAAGCAAAATTTCGTCTCAAGCAACCTGATTTTCTATAGCTTTTTAGGGGTGGATCTAGTTTTGGTCTATGGCCTGTATCTCTTGGTGCAATTGCCTCATCAGACTATTATTCATTTGATTGCGACCTTTTTGAATGTCTTAGTAGTTGCCCTGATTTTTTTGGCTTATACAGTATCTTTGAAATTACAAGTTTATTTTGATTTGTCCTATCGAAATAGTATCAAACTATCCTTGATTGGCATCTTTATGAGCTTAGCGGCTGTGGCCAAGGTTCTCCTTGGGACAGTGCTACTTGTGGCAATTGGTTACTATATGCCTGCCCTACTTTTCTTTGTAGGAATTGGGATGTGGCATTTCTTTATCAGTGATATGTTGGAACCGGTCTATGAAAGTATCCATGAAAAATTGGCGACAAAATAGAATGAAGCAGTTTTGGCTACATACGCTTCTAAGAACCTACAGTTCAGTTATGATGATTATTATTGCAAGTTTTGCAATCTTACTCTCTTACGCTGACTGGGATTCACGGGAAAAGGAAGCTCAAAGAGTAGCCCAACGTGTAACCACTCGAACAGTCGAAGAGGTGGAGTATTATTATCGCGAGTCAGCCCAGCTAGCTCAAGATTTAGTAGCCAATCAAGACCGTATACAAGGGGTTTATAAGTACTTTAGCCTGTCAACTTCTGAGTATTTTTATTGGCTGTTGGAGCATCAAGCAGCTTCGTCAACTTCTATTTCTCTGTATGAAAATATCGATGATCTTTATGTCCAAAATGACTATATAACGGGTGTTGCAATCGTCTTGCAGGACTTTAAAGAAGTTTATGTTTCGAGCAGAAATGAGAGAGGTGGTCATTCGGTACTTGCGGAAGGCTTTAAACCGGAGGCCAATAGTTTTGGAGTTCCTATTTTAGATCCAGCGACGGATCAATCTATAGGGGTTGTTTATATTTCCTTGGATCCAGAAATCTTATACCATGCTGTAGACAATACCCGAGGTCATATCCCGATGGCTGTGACTGTGACATCACCATTTGATACGGAGATTTTTCATATTGGTGAGAGGGTCAATAGGGAACATGAGAACTGGTTTGTCGGTGTGACCTCTCATGGCTATCAGGTTCAGGTGGCAGTTCCCAAAAACTTTGTTTTACAAGGAACGGTGACCAGCTCTGCTTTGATTGTGGGCTTGAGCCTTCTCTTTATTGTTATTCTCTATCTGACTTTGAGGCAGACCTTTGCTAATTACCAAAAGCAGGTAGTGGATTTGGTGGATTCCATCCAAGCTATTGCCCAAGGACAAGAAGGTCTTCGCATTGACACACTTGAAAAGGATCAGGAATTGCTCTTAATCGCAGAGACCACCAATGATATGTTGGATCGCTTAGAAAAGAATATCCATGATATTTATCAGTTAGAGCTTAGTCAAAAAGATGCCAATATGCGAGCCCTGCAAGCTCAAATCAATCCTCATTTTATGTATAATACGCTGGAATTTTTACGTATGTACGCAGTCATGCAAAGTCAAGATGAGTTGGCAGATATCATTTATGAGTTCAGTAGTCTCTTGCGTAACAATATTTCTGACGAAAGAGAAACCCTCCTCAAACAGGAATTAGAATTTTGCCGTAAATACAGTTATCTCTGCATGGTTCGCTATCCTAAGTCTATTGCTTATGGTTTCAAGATAGACCCAGAATTAGAGAATATGAAGATTCCTAAGTTCACCTTGCAACCGCTGGTAGAAAACTATTTCGCGCATGGTGTTGACCACAGACGGACAGATAATGTGATTAGCATCAAGGCTCTTAAACAGGATGGTTTTGTGGAAATTTTAGTGGTTGATAACGGCCGTGGAATGTCGGCTGAAAAACTGACAAATCTCCGAGAAAAACTAAGTCAGAGACATTTTGAACACCAAGCTAGCTACAGTGCTCAAAGGCAGTCTATCGGGATTGTCAATGTACATGAGCGTTTTGTACTCTATTTTGGGGATCGCTATGCCATTAGTGTAGAGTCTGTAGAACAAGCAGGTGTTCAGTATCGTATTACAATTCAAGATGAGTAGAAAGGGAGAAAATGTATAAAGTATTATTAGTAGATGATGAGTACATGGTGACAGAAGGTCTGAAACGTTTGATTCCCTTTGATAAGTGGGATATGGAGGTCGTCGCAACAGCCAGTCATGCCGATGAAGCCCTAGAATATGTTCAGGAAAATCCTGTCGATGTGGTCATTTCCGATGTCAATATGCCCGATAAAACAGGGCTTGATATGATTCGGGAGATGAAAGAAATCTTACCAGATGCAGCCTATATCCTACTCTCAGGTTATCAGGAGTTTGATTATGTAAAAAGAGCAATGAACCTTAGTGTGGTGGACTATTTGGTCAAGCCTGTTGATAAGGTAGAGTTGGGCAATCTGCTGGAGAAGATTGCAGATCAGCTCGGCGAGAGAGGAAAGAAAAGTCAGACCCTCAGTCAAGATTTAGACGAGGCTGGATTTGTTAGTTATCTAGGAGGTAAGGAGAATTGGTGGATAGGCCTATCCAAGGAAAAACAAGGCTCCTTCACCATTCCCTACTATGTCTTGGGTCAAGATTGGCAGATTTTCATTTCTGACCAATCTCTAGATGGTTTAGTCGTTACTCCCTTTGAAGCTCCTTATCAAGAACACTTTGAACGCTGGAAGCTGAATGCTGAGAAAGCCCTCTTTTACGGTTCTGTAAATCTAAAACAGTCTGAGAGTCTCTTTGCCTATTACGAACCGATTTATAGGGTTATCATTCAGGGGAATCTCAATCAAATCGTGGAAGAGTTGAACCTTTTGGAGAAGGTGGTTCTTGAAAATACGCCGCGTGTTCCGATTACCAAACAGCTTTTTATCCAGTTTGTCATGGATGTCTTTCATTTGTTTGAACATCTCAAAGCTGATGATATGACGGACATTGTCAAAACCATTCATGCTATTCAATCCTTCGATGAATTGGTTCCTTATATCAAGGAAACTCTGACTCGATTCTTTGGGCAATATCGAATGAATGAAAATGTGGTTAGTGTGCTAGAAGTTATTGGTCGTGATTATCAGAAAGAACTTTCCCTTAAGGATATCAGTAAGGATCTTTTTATCAATCCTGTCTATCTGGGACAGTTGATTAAGCGAGAAACCAATTCGACCTTCGCAGAGCTTTTAAACAAACAACGCATTAAGGCTGCCCAACAACTTTTGCTTTCAACTAGTGACAGTATTGAAGATATTTGTTATGCGGTTGGTTACAGTAATGTTGGATATTTCTATAAAGTGTTCCGAAAATTGTGCGGAAAATCGCCAAAAGCCTACCGAAAACAGGTAGAAACTACACTATAATATTTGTATCCCTTTACAAAAAGTGCTATAATATCAATAATAACATCAGGAGGTTCTATCATGAAAAAGAAACCGATTTATCTATGGGTCTTGCTAATCTTGTCTGCCCTTATTTCAGCTACGTCTCTGTTTGAACTTTTGAAGCCCTTACCTAGCAAAGAAGTCCTTCGTGCTGCTCAAAAACAAGTTGCAGGGGTCAGTGCTCAGCAGGTAGAAGATAGCATTAATTATAGCTATAGAGTAGCAGAAGCATCTCATTCTATTTTTAATGTTGCCTTGATTGTGCTGTCTGCTATTTTAGTGGTAGTAGCGATTGTCTTCCTTATTCGTAAGAATTTGCAATATGCAAACTATACTTATGTTGGCTATGTTTTGTTAGCTATTATTGGTTCAATTTATACCTATGTGACTTTGCAAGACGCTGTGCAGTTGCTTCAAGATGAGACCATGCGTTTGACAATGGGTATTGGTTCAAAAGCTGTTAGCATTTTCTATATCGTCATCAATATTCTCTTCCTAGCCCTTGTCTTCTATAAGATGTGGCGTCAGCAGAAAGCCTTGGCAGAAGAAGAAACAGAAGAACTTGCTTAAGTATTGACAAAAAAGAACTATCAAGATACAATCTTGGTAGTTCTTTTTCGATTAAAAATAAAATCATGGAGGAAAATATGAAGACAATTTCTTTAGTTTATATTAGTCTGAGTGGCAATACTGAAAGTTTTGTGACGCGCTTGAAAGACTATCTCTTGTCCCAGTACGAGGGAATTGAAGTTCAAAAGATTCATATCAAGGATTTGGTCAAGGAAGGCCAAGATTTCTATGAAATGGACCATCCCTATGTTGCTTTTTTGCCGACTTACCTAGAAGGTGGGAATGGCGTTGATAACGGAGATGTCGAGATTTTGACAACACCAGTGGGGGATTTTATCGCTTATGGTGACAATGCTAGTAAGTGTTTTGGTGTGGTTGGTTCAGGAAATCGTAACTTTAATAACCAATACTGCCTGACAGCCAAGCAATACAGTCAACGTTTTGGTTTCCCTGTATTGGCTGACTTTGAAATGCGAGGCATGCTGGGAGATATCAAACATGTCGCAGCTATTATCGCAGATTTGTATGAGTTGGAAAGTTAAGCTTAGGCTTGACTTTTTTATTATTCCAAGTGGTTTTATCAGCACTCTCACTTTCTATGCTCCAAGAGTTGATTGATATGGTCTACTTTTTTTGATGCTCTTTTATAGGAAATAGTCCAAATGATGAGGTAGACAATTGAAAACTCGATAATGAGCTGGAGATAGAAGATCCAGTGGAAGGGGAACCAACCTGCTAGAGTTGCTAGTGGGATAAAGCCTACTAGCATGAGGAAGAAATGGGAAAGCGTCGCACGAAGCATGCTCCAGTCACGGCTGAATAAGCGGTTGCCAAAGTTGAAGAGCATACCGATGGCTGCCCAGATAAGAGTACAGTAGAGCAAGACCAGGGCACCGTGAACCTGATGTTGAGCCATCACTTGGCCGATGAGAGAGTCGGGACTTAACGGGGCGTAGGTACTTGGTGCATAAATGAGTGAAAAGATGATAGAGAGGATGAGGCCGATAAGAACACCAGTAGCTGCGTCGTGGAAGATTTGTTTTTTCATAGTTCTAATTTCTCCTTGATGGTTTTTAGATAACGGCGTGAAGAGTAGGTGAAGCTTTCGTTTTTCAAGAAAATTTCTACTAGGCCGTTGGGGGTGAGCTTGAGATGAGAGATGGAATCGATATTGATGATTTCTGATTGGGAAATTTGGATAAAATTGCTTGGCAAGATTTCAAGGACCTGATAGAGTCGCAAATCAATGCTGTAGGTCTGACTCGCGGTTTCTGCTAGAACCTTCCGATTCTCGATATAGAAGCGTTGTATCTTACCAATCTTAACTAGATAGACCTGATTATCAATCTTTCCTTTGATTGTTTCTTTTTGGTCAAGATTTTCTGCGAACTCGATGACTTTCTGGACTTTATCTGTCGGCTGAGGTGCTTGGACAATCAGTTTTTCCTCCTCGTAAGTCTCACTAATCTGTAGTTCTACTTTCATAAATTTCTCTCCTTGTTTTTCATACAAAATTGTGATCACTTCTTGTACACTTTTATTAAACACTATTTTACGACACCTGGCAAGGGACTTTGTCTATGTGGAGGGATTTGTATCCTATGTGGTGCTTGCTTTTCTGTCCTATCTGAAATATGGTATAATAGCACTAATCAATTTCTAGGAAAATAGATACGGAAAGGGGCTGAAAGATGTCTCATATTATTGAATTGCCAGAGGTGCTGGCGAACCAGATCGCGGCAGGAGAGGTCATTGAACGTCCTGCCAGTGTGGTTAAAGAGTTGGTAGAAAATGCCATTGACGCTGGCTCTAGCCAGATTATCATTGAGATTGAGGAAGCTGGTCTCAAGAAAATCCAAATCACAGATAATGGTCATGGAATTGCCCACGATGAGGTGGAGCTGGCCCTTCGCCGTCATGCGACCAGTAAGATCAAAAATCAAGCGGATCTTTTTCGAATTCGGACGCTTGGTTTTCGTGGTGAAGCCCTTCCTTCTATAGCGTCTGTTAGTGTCTTAACTCTGTTGACGGCTGTGGATGGTGCAAGTCACGGAACTAAGCTAGTTGCGCGTGGGGGTGAAGTTGAGGAAGTCATCCCAGCGACTAGTCCTGTGGGAACCAAGGTTTGTGTGGAGGATCTCTTTTTCAACACGCCTGCCCGCCTCAAGTATATGAAGAGCCAGCAAGCAGAGTTGTCTCATATCATTGATATTGTCAATCGTCTGGGTTTGGCCCATCCTGAGATTTCTTTTAGTTTAATCAGTGATGGCAAGGAAATGACGCGAACAGCAGGGGCTGGCCAACTGCGACAAGCTATTGCAGGGATTTACGGTTTGGCGAGTGCCAAGAAGATGATTGAAATTGAGAATTCTGACCTTGATTTCGAAATTTCAGGTTTTGTGTCCCTGCCTGAGTTGACTCGGGCGAATCGTAACTATATCAGTCTCTTCATCAATGGCCGTTATATCAAGAACTTCCTGCTCAATCGTGCAATTCTTGACGGCTATGGTAGTAAGCTCATGGTAGGCCGTTTTCCACTGGCTGTCATTCACATTCATATCGACCCTTATCTGGCTGATGTCAATGTGCATCCAACCAAGCAAGAGGTGCGGATTTCCAAGGAAAAAGAACTGATGACGCTGGTCTCAGAAGCTATTTCTAATAGTCTCAAGGAGCAAACTTTGATACCTGATGCCTTGGAAAATCTTGCCAAATCGACCGTGCGCAATCGTGAGAAGGTGGAGCAAACTATTCTCCCACTCAAAGAAAATACGCTCTACTATGAGAAAACTGAGTCGGCAAGACCTAGTCAAGCTGAAGTAGCTGATTATCAGGTGGAATTGACTGATGCAGGACAAGACTTGACCTTGTTTGCCAAGGAAACCTTGGACCAATTGACCAAGCCAGCAAAACTGCATTTTGCAGAGAGAAAACCTGCTAACTACGACCAACTAGACCATCCAGAGCTAGACTTAGCAAGTCTTGATAAAGCCTATGACAAGCTGGAGCGAGAAGAATCATCCAGCTTTCCAGAGTTGGAATTTTTCGGGCAAATGCATGGAACCTATCTCTTTGCCCAAGGGCGAGATGGGCTCTATATCATAGACCAACATGCGGCTCAGGAGCGGGTTAAGTACGAAGAGTACCGTGAAAGCATTGGTGATGTTGACCAGAGCCAGCAGCAACTTCTAGTGCCCTACATCTTTGAATTTCCTGCAGATGATGCCCTTCGTCTCAAGGAAAGAATGGCACATTTGGAGGAAGTGGGCGTCTTTCTAGCAGAGTACGGGGAAAATCAATTCATCTTACGCGAACATCCTATTTGGATGGCAGAAGAAGAGATTGAATCAGGCATCTATGAGATGTGTGATATGCTACTCTTGACCAAGGAAGTTTCTATCAAGAAATACCGAGCAGAGCTGGCTATCATGATGTCTTGCAAGCGGTCTATTAAGGCCAATCATCGTATCGATGACCACTCAGCCAGACAGCTGCTTTATCAGCTCTCTCAATGTGACAATCCCTATAACTGTCCCCACGGACGTCCTGTTTTGGTGCATTTTACCAAGTCGGATATGGAAAAGATGTTCCGACGCATTCAGGAAAATCACACCAGTCTACGTGAGTTGGGGAAATACTAAACTAAAAGGAAAACTATGTACGAATATTTAAAAGGAATCATTACCAAAATCACTGCCAAATACATTGTTCTTGAAGTCAACGGTATCGGTTATATTTTGCATGTGGCCAATCCTTATGCCTATTCAGGACAGGTCAATCAAGAAGCTCAAATTTATGTGCATCAAGTCGTACGTGAGGACGCTCATCTACTTTATGGATTTCGCTCAGAAGACGAGAAAAAGCTCTTTCTCAGTCTGATTTCGGTATCTGGGATTGGTCCTGTATCAGCTCTTGCTATTATCGCTGCTGATGACAATGCTGGCTTGGTTCAAGCCATTGAAACCAAGAACATCACCTACTTGACCAAGTTCCCTAAAATTGGTAAGAAAACAGCCCAGCAGATGGTGCTAGACTTGGAAGGCAAGGTAGTAGTTGCAGGAGATGACCTTCCTGCCAAGGTCGCAGTGCAAGCTAACGCTGAAAACCAAGAATTGGAAGAAGCTATGGAAGCCATGTTGGCACTGGGCTACAAGGCAACCGAGCTCAAGAAAATCAAGAAATTCTTTGAAGGAACGACAGATACAGCTGAGAACTATATCAAGTCGGCCCTTAAAATGTTGGTCAAATAGGAGCAGAGCATGACAAAACGTTGTTCGTGGGTCAAGATGACCAATCCGCTCTACATTGCCTATCATGATGAGGAGTGGGGTTATCCCCTCCATGATGATCAAGTATTGTTTGAGTTGTTGTGCATGGAAACCTATCAGGCAGGTCTGTCTTGGGAAACGGTGCTCAACAAACGCCAAGCTTTCCGAGAAGCCTTTCATGGCTATCAAATTCAAGCGGTGGCAGACATGACCGACACCGAATTGGAAGCCTTGCTGGATAATCCAGCTATCATCCGAAACAGAGCCAAGATTTTTGCTACACGCGCTAACGCCCAAGCCTTTCTACGACTACAGGAAGACCATGGCTCTTTTGATGCCTATCTTTGGTCTTTTGTTGAGGGGAAAACGATTGTTAACGATGTTCCCGATTACCGCCAAGCCCCAGCTAAAACAGCTTTGTCTGAGAAATTGGCCAAAGATCTCAAAAAACGAGGCTTCAAGTTCACAGGCCCAGTCGCCGTCTTATCTTTTCTACAGGCTGCAGGGCTGGTTAATGACCATGAGAATGATTGTGAGTGGAAAAGCGGTCGTTAGTATGTACAGGTAACTAGCATATCTGAGAATATAGAAAAAAGCTGAGAAATTTTTCCCAGCTTTTTATATATACTATTAGATTTGTTAGAGTGAAGTCAAAAAAGTGATTCCACCTAAAATAACACCAGCTGAATTTGGAATGATTAGTATCCAATCCTTCTTAGGTTCCTTTGTCCATCCATAAATAACCCAGATTAAGCAAGATATAGCAGCTGATAAAGGTTGAAATGGTTGAGCTTTATTTCCCTGTAAATTAGCGATAATTTGAGGTATGTAGGCAATAAATACTATGATTCCAATAAAGGCACCAATAGAACCTACGATTCGATTAATTTTTTGTTTTGTCATATACACCTCCTTCAAAAGGATATCATAGAAATTAGCGAAATGCAATAAATTCAGATACAAATTGTAACGAAAACGAATACAAAAGCACAAAAATAGAGACACTATTTATTTTTTGTTATAGTCAAAGCGAATGACTTGCTCCTGTGCATCTACATAGGCATGGACTCCGAAGGGGACAATTGCTCTCGGAGTTGCGTGGCCGACATTCAGATTATAGACAATTGGAATATTGCTGTCAATGATATCCAATAGTGCCTCTTTATAGTCGTCATAGAAAGTTTCATCCATAGGTTTCCCGACCAAGATTCCATTGATGACCTCGAATATGCCAGTGTCCTTTAAAGTCCGCAACATCTTTTTGAAGTCTTCTGGTTCAGGCTTTTCTTCGCTTGTTTCTAGCAAGAGGATTTTTCCTTCCCAGTCTGACAAGTCAGGGAAAAGTTTGTATTGTTGGCAGAGCTCCGTGCTATCTGCGTATCGAGAGTTGTCAAAGATATCGTAGAGGGATTCGAGGCAACCACCGAGAATTTTTCCCTCGAACTGGGCATTTCCTTGCAATAATTCAAAACCGGTATTTGTATGACTGACACGAGGTGTCCCCAGAGCTTTGGGACTAAAATCAGTTCGTTCCTCATACCAAACATTGCTAGGGCGGATTTCTGAGATTCTTCCCGTCTCAATCAATTCTTTAAAGTAGTGAAGGCTATAGGCTAACATTTCCTTGTCCAATTCACAAATGTCTGCTAAAAAGGATTGACCATAAAAAGTTTTGATTCCTAGTTTATGCAACATGAGATGGTTCATGGTTGTATCTGAGAAGCCAAGAAAAATTTTTGGTTTGATAACCTTTTGGAGTTGGTCATTTTCAAAAAGATAAGGTAGCAAACAATAGGTATCATCTCCACCGATGGCACATAGGATCATGTCGATGCTATCATCAGAAAAGGCCTGCATCAAATCCTCTGCACGCGCTTCAGGATGATCCTTGATAAAGTCTAATCCTTTTAGCGAATGGGGCAAAAAGATAGGATTGAGTCCTAAGTCCTTGAGACGTTGGACACCCAAGTCAACTTCATGTTTGACAAAGTCCTCTCCGATAATGCCACTAGATAAACTAACAATACCAATAGTAGAAATCATATTTTATCCTCCTGGAAATAGATTGAGCCTATTTTATCACAAAAGATTAGATAGAGCTATGTGGGATGTCAGAAGAATTCTTTAAAATCAAAAAAGTAAGTGAAAAAGCAACCGCACCTGCAGTTGCTTTTACCATTCTTCTTAATAGCGTGTTGGTCCTGCACTTGCGCTGCGGATGTTCAAGCGTTTCTTGAGATAGAAGCGAAGAGCTAGGAGGGCTGCTCCGATAATAGCCAGTGGCACTGGAGCAAGTACTGGGTTAAGGCTAGCTGGTAGGAAGCTTGTTGCAAAGAAGACAAGTAACCAAAGGAACATAGAAGCTAGGATAACTAGTACAGATTTCCAGAAAGGTGGACGTTGACTGCGGTCCATATCTGGTCCATAATATTGGTAAACAAAGTAGTACATCAAGTAGAAGGCAAATCCACCAACCAGTCCAACTAATAGGAGAGTAACAAATCCATAGCCGAAAGCTTGATCTGCCGCAAAGAAGGTTGTGAGGGCGCTGACAAGGGCAAAGAGGCTAGTGATGAAAAGGGCTGAATCCATAATCATGAGTTTTGGATCATCATTTTCTTTTGGATGCTCTTTTTCATATTGTTCCTTGACAGTGAAACTATGAGCCCAATGAGTTGGTGCGCCATAGAGGGAACGAGCAGTAGTACCTTTAGCTTGCTCCTCAAGGATTTGGGGAATAACTTCCTCAAAAATAGTTTTGATTTCAGCGTCTGTTTTCCCATCTTTGATGAATTGTTGGGTAGCGATGTGGATAAACTCTTGGTTTTTCTTTGTTAATTTTTGTAGATCAATCTGAGACATAGGAACTCCTCTTAGAACCATTTTTTATGGATGAGATAGAGAGTGAGCGAGACACTCATAGCAAAGGCGATAAAAACGATTAACCAGAAGGCATTTGGCTCTCCGTTTAGGGGGATTTCATTATCCTTAAAGTTCATCCCGTAGGCAGAAAAGACCATGGTTGGGATGGACATGACGATGGTCACAAGGGCCAAGGTTTTCATGATGTTGTTCTGGTTGTTGGAAATGATAGAGGCAAAGGTCTCTGTCATAGAATGCAAGACGTTTCCATAAATGTCTGCCATCTCGATGGCCTGTTGGGTTTCAATCAAGGTATCTTCAAGCAGGTCTTCGTCCTCAAGGTATTTCTTGATATTGCTGGTTGAGCTGGTCAATTTCTTAATCACGCGCTCATTTGTTTTGAGGGAAGCCTTGAAATAGACGATGGTTTTTTCCAATTCCATGAGCTCAATCAATTCTTCATTACGAGTTGATTGATGCAGTTGGCTTTCGATCTGTTCACTCTTACGGTCGATTGAACGAAGGGCTGTTAGGTAAAGCTCTGCATTGCGATAGAGAATCTGGAAGATAAAACGCGAACGCATGAACGTGTAGAAATTACGCAATCGACGGTTGATAAAGACATCGAGGACCGGTAATGGTTCCAAACAAGTAGTGATAATGGTTTCCTCTGTGATGATAATACCAAGCGGGATGGTTACGTAGTAGGTGCGATTATTTCTTTCTTCTGTGACCGGCACGTCTACGATAATCAGGGTATACTCGTCTTCAATCGTAATACGAGACATTTCTTCCGCATCGAGCGGTGCTCGAAGGTCGGCAATATCAATATCGAAGGCGTTAGCGATTTCGAGTGATTCATTTTGAGTCGGATTGACGAGATTGATCCAAGTACCCGGTTCAAGCGTATCGATCTCTTTAAATTCAGTTGTTGTAGAGAGAAAAACTTGTTTCATATCCCTTATCCTTTCTCATTTTTCAGATTTTTTCACACCGTACTATTATACTACAAAATCGGCCTTTTGGGTAATAGAATCTCACTTTTTTTGGTATAATGGTAAGCAATAATGGACTAGAAAGAACAAAGATGCAAGATAAAATTGTCATTCATGGGGCGCGTGCCCATAATTTAAAAAATATTGATGTGGAGATTCCACGAGACAAGTTGGTTGTCGTGACCGGCTTGTCAGGTTCAGGGAAATCCAGTCTGGCCTTTGACACCCTTTATGCAGAGGGACAACGCCGCTATGTGGAGAGTTTGTCAGCCTATGCTCGTCAGTTTTTGGGAAATATGGAGAAGCCTGATGTAGATGCCATTGATGGCCTCAGCCCAGCTATTTCCATCGACCAGAAAACGACTAGCAAAAACCCTCGCTCGACGGTGGGAACAACGACTGAAATCAATGACTATCTGCGTCTCCTTTATGCGCGTGTGGGGACGCCTTACTGTATCAACGGGCATGGGGCTATCAAGGCTTCTTCTGTAGAGCAAATCGTAGATAAGGTCTTGGAATTGCCAGAACGCCAACGTCTGCAAATTTTAGCTCCTGTCATACGTAAGAAAAAAGGGCAACACAAGAGTGTCATTGAAAAGATTCAGAAAGATGGTTATGTCCGCGTCCGTGTGGATGGGGAGGTCTATGATGTGACCGAAGTGCCAGAATTGTCAAAGAGCAAGCAACACAATATTGATGTCGTGGTTGACCGTATTGTTATCAAGGAGGGCATTCGTAGTCGTCTCTTTGATTCCATTGAGGCTGCCCTTCGTATCGCAGAAGGCTATGTCATTATCGACACCATGGACGACTCTGAGTTGCTCTTCTCTGAGCATTATGCCTGTCCAGTTTGTGGCTTTACTGTTCCAGAGTTAGAGCCACGTCTCTTCTCATTCAATGCTCCTTTTGGTTCTTGTAGTGAGTGTGATGGCTTGGGCATCAAGCTGGAAGTGGATACTGATTTGGTAGTGCCAGATGCCAGCAAAACCTTGCGTGAGGGAGCCTTGGCTCCTTGGAATCCTATTTCATCCAACTACTATCCAAACATGCTAGAGCAGGCTATGACAGCCTTTGGAGTGGATATGGATAATCCTTTTGAAGATTTGTCAGAAGAAGATAAGAACTTGATTCTCTATGGATCTGATGGTAAGGAATTCCATTTCCACTATGAGAATGAATTTGGTGGCGTGCGCGATATCGATATTCCTTTTGAGGGAGTTGTTAATAATATCAAACGTCGTTACCATGAAACCAATAGTGACTACACCCGCACCCAGATGCGCCTTTACATGAATGAGCTGACCTGCGGAACCTGTCATGGTTACCGTCTTAATGATCAGGCCTTGTCTGTCCGTGTGGGTGGTCAGCAAGGACCACATATCGGAGAAATTTCAGACCTGTCTATCGCAGATCACTTGGAGTTGGTGAGTCAGTTGACTCTATCTGAAAATGAAGCTATTATTGCTCGTCCCATTCTCAAGGAAATCAAGGATCGTTTGACCTTCCTTAATAACGTGGGTCTTAACTATCTGACTCTGTCACGTTCGGCAGGAACCCTTTCAGGTGGGGAAAGTCAGCGTATTCGTTTGGCAACCCAGATTGGTTCTAACCTATCAGGTGTCCTTTATATTCTAGACGAGCCGTCAATCGGTCTTCACCAGAGGGATAATGATCGTCTGATTGCCAGTCTCAAAAAGATGCGTGATTTGGGCAATACTCTCATAGTAGTGGAACATGACGAAGATACCATGCGTGAGGCTGATTATCTGATTGACGTTGGTCCTGGTGCGGGTGTTTTTGGTGGGGAGATTGTTGCTGCAGGTACACCCAAACAGGTGGCTCGCAACAGCAAGTCTATCACAGGCCAGTACTTGTCAGGCAAACGTGCCATTCCAGTGCCAACAGAGCGCCGTACAGGAAATGGTCGTTTTATCGAAGTGACAGGAGCGCGAGAGAACAACCTGCAAAATGTCACAGCTCGCTTCCCACTAGGAAAATTCATCGCAGTGACAGGGGTGTCGGGCTCAGGGAAATCGACCCTCATCAACAGCATTCTCAAAAAAGCTATTGCCCAGAAGCTCAACCGTAATTCAGACAAACCTGGTAAATTCAAGACCATAACAGGGATTGAGCATGTAGACCGCTTGATTGATATTGACCAGAGTCCTATTGGACGAACGCCAAGGTCTAACCCTGCTACCTATACAGGAGTTTTTGACGATATACGTGACCTATTTGCCCAGACAAACGAAGCCAAGATTCGAGGCTACAAGAAGGGTCGTTTCAGTTTCAATGTCAAGGGTGGTCGTTGTGAAGCCTGCTCAGGTGACGGGATTATCAAGATTGAGATGCACTTCTTGCCAGATGTTTATGTGGCTTGTGAAGTCTGCCATGGAACCCGCTACAACAGTGAGACCCTAGAAGTTCATTACAAGGAAAAAAATATCTCGCAGGTCTTGGATATGACCGTCAACGATGCGGTAGAATTCTTCCAACATATTCCGAAAATTCAACGTAAACTTCAGACCATCAAGGATGTGGGACTGGGATATGTGACGCTAGGGCAACCAGCTACCACCCTTTCTGGAGGAGAAGCCCAGCGTATGAAGCTGGCTAGTGAACTCCACAAACGCTCGACAGGCAAGTCATTCTATATTCTGGATGAGCCAACGACAGGGTTGCATACTGAGGACATTGCTCGCTTACTTAAAGTCTTGGCTCGCTTTGTAGACGATGGCAATACAGTCCTTGTTATCGAGCACAATCTGGATGTTATCAAGACGGCAGACCATATTATTGACTTGGGACCTGAAGGTGGTGTCGGTGGTGGAACCATCATCGCAACAGGAACTCCAGAAGAAGTAGCGGCCAACGAAGCTAGCTACACAGGACACTATTTGAAAGGAAAGTTACATCATGAATAAACGTGTACAAGCATTTCTAGCTAAAATGCAAGAAAAAGAACTAGATGGCATCATCATCAATAACCTTAAAAACGTCTATTATTTGACTGGTTTTTGGGGCTCAAACGGAACAGTCTTCATCAGCCGTGACCGTCAGGTCTTGGTGACAGACTCTCGCTATATCATTGCAGCTAAGCAAGAAACCAGTGGGTTTGAGATTGTGGCTGATCGTGATGAATTGGCTGTCATTGCAGGCATTGTTAAGGATATGGGCTTGTCTCGAATCGGTTTTGAGGATGAGATTTCAGTATCTTATTACCACCGTATGCAGGCAGCCTTTGAAGGAATTGACTTGCTTCCACAAACTCAGTTTGTTGAAGGTCTTCGAATGATTAAGGATGAGGCAGAGATTGCAGCGATTCGCAAGGCTTGTTCTATCTCAGACCAAGCTTTCCGCGATGCGCTTGACTTTATTAAGCCAGGAAAAACTGAAATTGAAATTGCCAACTTCCTTGACTTCCGCATGCGTGAGTTGGGAGCATCTGGCTTGTCTTTTGACACTATCCTAGCTAGCGGAATCAACTCTTCTAAGCCCCATGCCCATCCAATGCACAAACCAGTGGAGCTGGGAGAAGCTATTACCATGGACTTTGGATGCCTCTACGACCACTATGTCAGCGATATGACACGGACTATCTATCTGGGCCATGTCAGCGACGAGCAAGCAGAGATTTACAATACGGTTTTGAAAGCCAACCAAGCCTTGATTGATCAGGCTAAGGCTGGCTTAGGTTTCCGTGACTTTGACAAAATTCCTCGTGATATTATCATCGAGGCAGGCTATGGCGACTATTTTACCCACGGTATTGGACACGGTATTGGACTGGATATCCATGAGGAACCATACTTTAGCCAGACTTCTACAGAAACTATTAAGGCAGGTATGGCATTGACAGATGAGCCAGGTATCTATATCGAAGGCAAATATGGCGTTCGTATCGAGGATGATATTCTGATTACAGAGTCAGGTTGTGAATTGTTGACCTTAGCTCCAAAAGAGTTGATAGTTATCTAAGAGTTAAACAACTCAAATGATTGACTTTTAAAATTTAAAGGTTTATACTGAAAGACGAAAACGGTAGGTGAGGCTACCATAGGGATACGGATGACTACCGCAAAGCAGTGGAGACACTACTCGTTGGTCAACAGTCCTGGTCGCGAAGGCCAAGACTAAGCTCATTACATTGCCCTATGGAGTTAAAGCTTGAACGAAAAAACAGATAATTAGTTTTTTAATCCTGCCATTTTTTGATGGTAGGATTTTCTACTGTTTAAAAACAAAGAAAGGAGATAGACGATGCAAATTGACGATCATCCGGAACCGCACATACACAGCCAATCGCTGATTTGTGTCGTTCTGCCCTTATAAAGTGATTGGTCTCTGTGTATGAAACACATCATTCATACAGATAGGAGAAACCAATGAAAACTACAAAAGAAAGATTAGCAACAGCTATTCATACATCTTTAAACGAAACTCTATCTTTTTATAAGACAAGTCTAACAGGCTTGACTGGGGAGCAGGTGGAGAAAAATCGTGACCTATATGGCGAAAATACCATCACAAAGGGTCAAGAAGACAGTATCCTCAAAAAGATTTACGAATCCATTATCAATCCTTTTACCATCATCTTGCTGGTCATCGCCGTGATTTCCTTGGTGACCAATGTCTGGTTGGCAAAACCAGGTCAAGAAGATCCGACAACTTCCATTATCATCGTTGTCCTAGTCCTCATTTCTGGTGGCATACGCTTTGTCCAAGAACTCCGTAGTGATAAGGCTGCGACCAATCTATCAAAAATGATTGTCAACACAGCGACTGTCATTCGTCAAGGAGAAATCCAAGAAGTACCTATCGATGATTTGGTAGTGGGTGACGTGGTTAAATTAAGCGCTGGAGACATGATTCCAGCAGATCTTCTTTTATTTGAGTCGCGCGATTTCTTTGTACAACAGTCGGGCTTGACAGGTGAAAGTGAATCGGTTGAAAAATTGGCCTTGACCAAGGCAATAGTTCAACAATCTGATAGTCTGCTAGAAGCAGAAGCGCTCGCCTTTATGGGAACCAATGTCTTGTCTGGTAGTGCCAAAGCCGTGGTTTTAGCAGTTGGTGATGATACCATGATGGGGGCCATTGAGCAGACTTTGAACACCTATGACGAGCCTACTTCGTTTGAGCGGGAGATGAATAGTATTTCTTGGCTCCTGATTCGCTTGATGTTGGTCATGGTGCCCATCGTTTTCTTGTCCAATGGTTTAACAGATGGTGACTGGCTGGAAGCTGGCGTATTTGCTTTGAGTGTTGGTGTTGGATTGACACCTGAGATGCTTCCTATGATTATCACGGCCAGTCTAGCAAAAGGCTCCATCATTATGGCCAAGGAAAAAGTGGTTATCAAGAAACTCAATGCCATACAGGACTTAGGGGCTATTGATATTTTGTGTACAGATAAGACAGGGACTCTAACCCAAGACGAAATTGTCCTTGAATATCCCTTGGACATCCACGGACGCTTGGATTTGACCGTCTTGAGACGAGCTTATCTCAATTCTTATTTTCAAACGGGCTTGAAAAATTTGATGGACAGAGCCATCATCAAACGGACTGAAAAGGAAGCCAAAGAACACACCCTCTTGCAAAATCTGGCTCAAACTTTTCAAAAAATAGATGAGCTCCCCTTTGATTTTGAACGTAGACGGATGAGTGTTATCGTTAAGGATGAACACGAAGTTGTTAGTTTGGTAACCAAGGGTGCCCTAGAGGAAATGTTGACGATTTCCAGTTATGCGGAATACCAAGGAGTGATTACTCCCTTGACAGATGTTATTAGAGAAGAAATTTTAGCAGAAGTCAGACAACTAAATCAACAAGGTTTGCGTGTCTTGGGAGTGGCCTATAAGTCAGGTTTGAGGGAAGGCCATGCCTATACAGTTGATGATGAAGGGGATATGATTCTAACTGGTTATTTAGCCTTCCTAGATCCTCCTAAACCATCTGCAGCACCAGCAATTAAGGCTCTGTTAGAACATGGGGTTCAAACAAAGATTTTGACGGGAGACAACGAAAAAGTTACCCAAGCAGTCTGTGAAAAGGTTGGTTTGGATATCAATCAGATGCTGTTGGGGTCTGAAATTGATCAGATGAGTGATCAAGAATTGGCCCAAGCCGTAGAGGAGGTAACAGTCTTTGCCAAACTTTCACCTGACCAAAAAGCGAGGATTATTTTGCAATTTAAGGCTAATGGTCATGCTGTCGGTTATATGGGAGATGGGATCAATGATGCTCCTTCTATGAAAGTTGCAGATGTGGGGATTTCTGTTGATACAGCAGTAGATATTGCCAAAGAAACAGCTGATGTTATCCTACTTGATAAGGATCTCATGGTGCTTGAAAAAGGACTTGTTGAAGGGCGTAAGGTCTATGCCAATATGACTAAATATATCAAAATGACAGTGAGTTCTAATTTTGGAAATATCTTATCCCTATTGGTCTCTGGAATCTTTTTGCCATTTTTACCAATGGCACCAGTCCATTTGATTATTCTAAATCTAGTCTATGATTTGTCTTGTATTGCCTTGCCTTTTGACAAGGTGGATAAAGATTTTTTGAGAAATCCGCATATATGGGAAGCTAAGTCCATCACACGTTTCATGGTTTGGATGGGGCCTATCTCTTCTGCCTTTGACATTTTGACCTTTATTTTGCTCTATTTTATCATTGTACCCATGACGACAGGTCAAGCCTATGTCCATGGAGCGGAGTCTGCTGTAGGATTTATTGTCTTGTTTCAGACAGGTTGGTTTATCGAGTCCATGTGGTCACAGACCATGGTTATCCATATGCTGCGTTCAGCCAAAATTCCCTTTTTACAAAGTCGTCCAGCTTGGCTAGTCCTTGTGACAACCCTATTGGCTGCAGCCTTTGTGACCTTCCTTCCCTACAGTCCACTAGCTAGCCTTCTCCATCTAACTCCTTTAAAATCGATTTATTTC
The DNA here is from genome assembly GCF_003942775.1 of Streptococcus mitis. Classification (GTDB taxonomy): domain Bacteria; phylum Bacillota; class Bacilli; order Lactobacillales; family Streptococcaceae; genus Streptococcus; species Streptococcus mitis_CN. The sequence goes on from NZ_RJNX01000002.1 coordinate 180,538, forward strand.
ATCTTTTTACTTTTCATCATTATTTTGTATATGATTAGTGTGACAATTGTGAAAAAAATCTATATCAAGAAATATCAAGAATGGCTGTAAATTTCATTTTGTCAAGAAAAAAGTACGAAAATGACGAAAAAAGTCAAAAAAATTTAAAAATAGGTCGCAAGTCGGATGTTTTTTATGGTATAATAGACTAAACTGATAGTAACATGTAGCGAAAGGGGTAGGTACATGATTAAAATTTATACAGTCTCAAGTTGTACTAGCTGTAAAAAAGCAAAAACCTGGCTCAATGCCCACCAGTTAAGTTATAAAGAACAAAACCTTGGTAAAGAAGGAATTACGAGAGAAGAATTACTGGATATTCTAACCAAAACAGATAACGGAATAGCCAGCATCGTTTCATCTAAAAATCGCTATGCCAAAGCCCTTGGAGTGGATATTGAAGATTTGAGCGTCAATGAAGTCCTCAATCTGATTATGGAAACGCCGAGAATTTTAAAGAGCCCAATCCTTGTAGATGAAAAACGCCTGCAAGTTGGCTATAAGGAAGACGATATTCGTGCCTTCCTACCACGCTCTGTCCGTAATGTAGAAAATGCAGAAGCACGTTTGCGTGCAGCTCTATAAACATCAAGGCTGGGAGCAACTCCCAGTCTTATTTTAATTTCAAAAAGAAAGAAGAAAGAAATGAAGAAAATAGTTCTTGTTAGTCTAGCTTTCCTTTTTGTCCTGGTTGGTTGCGGACAGAAAAAAGAAACTGGACCAGCTACAAAAACAGAAAAGGATACGCTTCAGTCGGCATTGCCAGTTATTGAAAATGCTGAGAAGAATACAGTTGTAACCAAGACTTTGGTTTTGCCAAAGTCAGATGATGGCAGCCAGCAAACCCAAACCATTACTTATAAAGACAAGACTTTTTTGAACCTAACCATTCAACAAAAACGTCCAGTCTCAGATGAGTTGAAGACTTATATCGACCAACATGGAGTGGAAGAAACTCAAAAAGCTCTTCTCGAGGCAGAGGAGAAAGATGAGTCTATCATAGAAGCTCGCAAATTAGCAGGATTTAAGCTTGAAACTAAACTATTGAGTGCAACTGAACTTCAAACAACGACTAGTTTTGATTTTCAAGTTTTGGATGTCAAGAAGGCTTCTCAGTTAGAATATTTGAAGAACATTGGTTTAGAAAATCTCTTGAAGAATGAACCAAGCAAATATATTTCAGACAGATTGGCAAATGGCGCGACAGAACAATAGAAAATCCAAATAAATAGACTGCCTGAATTGTAGAACGTAAGGAATTATGCTATAATGGTACTATTCTAAGGAAAGAGGGTGTTAGAATGGGATTTACTGAAGAAACAGTACGTTTTAAATTGGACGATTCCAATAAAAAAGAAATTAGCGAAACTCTGACTGATGTTTATGCTTCGTTGAACGATAAGGGCTACAACCCGATTAACCAAATCGTAGGTTACGTATTGAGTGGAGACCCTGCCTACGTTCCTCGTTATAATAATGCACGAAATCAAATCCGTAAGTATGAGCGCGATGAAATCGTTGAAGAATTGGTCCGCTACTACCTTAAAGGACAAGGAGTCGATCTATAACCTATGAGAATTATGGGATTGGACGTCGGTTCAAAAACGGTAGGGGTGGCTATTAGCGATCCGCTTGGTTTTACAGCTCAAGGACTTGAAATCATCCAAATCAACGAGGAGCAAGGCCAATTTGGTTTTGACCGCGTTAAAGAGTTGGTTGATACTTACAAGGTGGAACGATTTGTAGTGGGCTTACCTAAAAATATGAACAATACAAGCGGACCGCGCGTGGAAGCTAGTCAGGCATACGGAGCAAAGTTAGAAGAGCTTTTTGATTTACCAGTAGACTATCAAGATGAACGCTTGACAACAGTTGCCGCAGAGCGCATGTTAATTGAGCAAGCAGATATTAGCCGTAACAAGCGCAAGAAAGTCATTGATAAGTTAGCAGCTCAGCTGATTTTACAAAATTATTTAGATAGAAAATTTTAATACAAAGGAGAGGCTATGTCACACGATCATAACCACGACCACGAAGAACGTGAATTAATCACACTAGTAGATGAGCAAGGAAACGAAACCTTGTTTGAAATCCTTTTGACGATTGATGGAAAAGAAGAATTTGGTAAAAACTATGTTCTTCTAGTACCAGTTAACGCAGAAGAAGACGAAGACGGACAAGTTGAAATCCAAGCTTACTCATTCATCGAAAACGAAGATGGAACAGAAGGCGAATTGCAACCAATCCCAGAAGACTCGGAAGACGAATGGAACATGATTGAAGAAGTCTTCAACAGCTTTATGGAGGAGTAAAAACATCCAGTGGATGTTTTTAGCCCAGCTCTTTGTAACAAGAGAGAGCTGGTAAGTCCGGGGGATGTTTTTACCCCAAGTTAATATTCATAGTAGCTAGTTATTAGCTAACCAGGTGAGAGGTCGGGACGAAAATCCTGGCCTCGTTTTTGTTAGTTATGAGACTTTATTGAGGCAGTTGATTGAACCTGTAATTAAGGAGATGTATATGTTTGAAGTAGAAGAATGGCTCCATAGTCGGATTGGTTTGAATTTTCGATCAGGCTTGGGCCGAATGCAACAAGCGGTGGATTTGTTGGGGAATCCCGAGAAGTCTTATCCTATTATCCACGTAACAGGAACTAATGGAAAAGGATCTACCATTGCTTTTATGAGGGAGTTATTTATGGGGCATGGCAAAAAAGTTGCGACTTTCACCTCCCCTCATATCGTCTCTATCAATGATCGAATCTGCATTAACGGGCAACCAATAGCTGATGCAGACTTCATCCGTTTGGCTAATAAGGTCAAGGAGATGGAGAAAACGCTCCTGCAAACCCATGACCAGTTGTCTTTTTTTGAATTGCTGACCTTGATTGCTTTTCTTTATTTTAGAGAGCAAGCGGTGGATTTACTTTTACTAGAAGTGGGAATTGGTGGTTTACTAGACACGACCAATGTGGTAACTGGAGAGATTGCTGTCATCACTTCCATCGGACTTGATCATCAGGAGACTCTGGGTGACAGTATAGCAGCAATCGCAGAGCAGAAAGCTGGCATTTTTAAGGCTGGTAAAAAGGCAGTGATTGCGAAATTGCCTCCAGAAGCTAGACTTGTCTGTCAGAAAAAAGCCGAATCTTTAGCTGTTGACCTTTATCAGGCAGGTCAGGATTTTTCAATGCTGAATGGGGATTTTTCAAGCTCTTTGGCTAACCTTTCACAGTTGAAAATAGGTTTAGAAGGAACTTATCAGCAGGAAAATGCTGCCTTGGCGCTACAAACGTTTCTTCTCTTTATGAGAGAAGGAAAGGAAGCTGTTGATGAGCAGGTTGTAAGACAGGCTTTGGAGAAGACCCATTGGGCTGGCCGTTTGGAGCGTATTCGTCCTCAGATTTACTTGGACGGTGCTCATAACCTCCCTGCCTTGATTTGCCTGGTGGAGTTTGTCAAAGAAAAAGAGCAGGGAGGTTATCGTCCTCAAATCCTCTTTGGAGCCTTGAAACGGAAGGATTATCAAGGGATGTTGGCTTATCTGACTGAAAATTTACCTCAGGTGGAACTCAAGGTGACTGGTTTTGACTATCAAGGTTCTCTGGACGAGACAGATGTAACAGGTTACCATGCAATTCCCTCTTACCGAGAATTTATCAGCAGTTTTGAAGAAAGAGCCGATACCAAGGACCTGTTATTCATTACAGGGTCTCTCTATTTTATCTCAGAAGTACGGGGCTACCTGCTGGACCATGAGCAGATAAATTAACCACCTTTTTTAAACTTGTTATACTAGGGGAATTGCTGGTTAGAGAAAATTTCTCTAAATTGGTAGCATAAAGGAAATTCATCATGAAATTAAAAAGATTCACACTTTCTTTTGCTTCTTTAGCAAGTCTTAGTCTCTTAGTAGCTTGTTCACAAAGAACTCAACAAGTTCAACAACCAGTAGCTCAATCGCAAACTCAACAAACTCAACAATCACAAGCAACAGCTTCATCTTCTACAGAAAATAGCAACCAGGCAGCAACAAGTTCTTCACAAAATGCGCCTGAGGCTCAACCAACTAATATTGATGGAACTTATACTGGTCAGGACGAAGGAGACCGTATCACTTTAGTGGTGACTGGAACAACTGGTACCTGGACTCAGGTAGGAACTGACGGGGAACAAGAAATCAAACAGGTTAGTTTCGACGTTGCTAATCAACGCATGATTATTGGTGATGATGTCAAGATTTATGCAATCAATGGCAATCAGATGATTATCGACGATATGGATAGAGAAGCATCTGATCGCATTGTTTTATCAAAATAGACTAGAAGGAGACTGGATTTTTCGGTCTCTTTTGCTTTTGCTCAGAAAAATGATTATAAATACTTGCCTTCTACCGAATAACTGAGTTATACTAGTATTAATTACCTGTTTTTAGCATTCAAACTATCAAGGAGGGGATATGAAATATAGAAAATTTCAATTATTGATGTCCAAGTATGGCTTTAGTCTTTCGATTATGCTGCTTGAACTGTGTCTTGTTTTTGGTCTCTTTCTTTATTTAGGGCGTATGGCCCCTATTCTTTGGGTTATTCTCTTAATATTTATGAGTATGGCGACTATCGTAGCGATTGTCAATCGTTCCATGGCGCCTGAAAGCAAAGTGATGTGGTTAGTGGTAACTTTTGTTCCTGTTATTGGTCCTTTGCTCTATCTGATGTTTGGTGAAAGACGATTGTCCAAAAAAGAAATCAAGCAGTTGGACAAACTTGGTTCCATGCATTTTCGGGAGGATAACAGTAAAGCTCTCCGCCAGAAATTGAAGGAAGAGGATAAGGCGGCTTACGGAGTTATCAAATCTTTGCTAAGTATGGATAGCAATGCCGATGTCTATGATCGAACAGATTCACAATTCTTTTCTTCGGGTGAAAGCATGTGGCAACATATGTTGGAAGACCTCAAGAAAGCTGAGAAATTTATCTTTCTAGAGTACTATATTGTCGAAGAAGGTCTGATGTGGAATAGCATACTAGATATACTAGAGCAAAAGGCAGCTCAGGGTGTAGAGGTCAAGATGCTCTATGATGATATCGGCTGTATGGCGACTTTACCTGGAGACTATACTGTTCAGCTTCGTAGTCGAGGAATTGAAGCTCATAAGTTTAACAAGGTGATTCCTCGTTTGACGGTAGCTTATAATAATCGAGACCATCGTAAAATCCTTGTTATAGATGGTCAGGTAGCCTATACAGGAGGTATTAACTTAGCTGATGAGTACATCAACCATGTAGAACGCTTTGGCTATTGGAAGGACAGTGGGATTCGCTTAGATGGTCCTGGTGTCAAGGCTCTAACTCGTCTCTTTTTGATGACTTGGTACATCAATCGTGGGGAAATCAGCGATTTTGACCAGTATCACTTGGAAAATCAGCCTTGTTCTGGCCAAGGACTCTGTATTCCGTACGGTAGTGGACCCAAGCCCATCTTCCGTACTCAAGTAGGGAAAAAAGTCTATCAAAGTTTGATTAATCAGGCTACTGATTCAGTCTATATCACGACACCCTATTTGATTATTGACTATGATTTAACAGAGAGTATTAAAAATGCGGCCATGAGGGGTGTTGATGTCCGCATTGTGACCCCTTTCATTCCGGATAAAAAATTAATCCAACTCATCACGAGAGGGGCCTATCCGGATTTGTTGTCAGCAGGAGTCAGGATTTTTGAGTATAGTCCTGGCTTCATCCATAGTAAACAAATCCTAGTGGACAAGGACTTTGCTGCAGTTGGAACGATTAATTTAGATTATAGAAGTTTGCTTCATCACTATGAAGATGCAGTTTTGCTATATAAAACGGCATCAATCACAGAGATTCAAAAAGATTTTCAAGAGATTTTTTCAGCATCGCAAGAAATTTTCCCTCATACGATAAAAAATAGCTGGTATCAGAAATTGATTAAGGAAATTGCCCAGTTATTTGCCCCAATCTTATAAGAAATCTAGGACTGAGGACACAAACCAGTCCTATTTTTCTTGCCTTTTACGAATAAGAAGATGTAGGAGGAAAGATGCTGACTCAGAAAGAATTGGATTATATCATAACATTTAAACAGACGAATTTACATCGATTTCGGGAAATTGAAACCTTTGTGAAACTAAGCAAAAAATCACTCAAACAGCCATCGCAAGCTGACAATTTTAGGTCTTTTTGATATACTAAGACAGATAAATTGAATAGGAGAAACGACATGGCTGTATATGGCAGAATCGAAGAAGTATCCGAAACGATACAGAGTAATGAAATTGAAAATAGACTGGATAGGAATCTTGAATCTCATGTGGAAAAAGAAGAACAGGTAGCTTTCCCGTTTTTCAGACTCATCATTGGAAGTACGATTGCAACGGTTTTTTCTGTGGTGATACCTTTACTTTTAGATATGGTAAGTCCTTCTCAGGCGCAGGATTTGTATATAGGGTGGGCTTGGCATCAGGGAGGACAGCTTTACAGTAGCTATTATGCTAGTCACGGTCTTCTTTATTACTTGCTACTTTATATTACCCAAGGAGGCATTCTTTTTGCCTTGGTAGAATGGCTAGCTCTCTTAGGAGGAGGTTATTTCCTCTTTTCTTCGACAGAGTATTTGACGGGACAAAGGGAACAAGCCAAACAACTCCTAACCATATTTTATATTTTGGTATCTGGTCTCGGTTTTGGAGGAGGCTATGCTACGATTTTAGCTCTGCCATTCCTGTTTGCAGGATTTTCATTCATAGCAGCTTATCTATCAACTCCTAACCATGACAAGGGATTTCTACGTCTGGGGATTTTCTTGGCCCTATCATTTTTCATAGAGCCTCTTACAAGTCTTCTCTTTACTGCAGTAGTAACGATCGGTTTATTTGTCTTTAATGTTGGGCATGGTCGCCTTGCTCATGGAGTTTATCAGTTTTTTGCAGCGGCACTTGGCTTTTCTCTCATTTTTTATCCACTAGGCTACTATGTCCTTGCTTCAGGTAGTTTTGGAGGAACTATAGGGAGTCTTTTGTATCCGATTGATTCCCTTCAGGTCTTTACCAATCCTCAACTAATGGATCATCTTTTATTCTATGGTTTATTGACCTTTGGTTTAGGAGCTCTCTTCCTTGTTTTTCTAGGTTTGTTCCAATCAAAGGCATCAAGATCATATGTTATTTCAGTACCAGCTAGTTTTGCTTTCCTATTTGTATTAGCCTTGTTGCTTTTTTCTCAAGAACCTCTTCACGGTTCGCGTTTGATTCTAATCCTTCCATTTTTACTCCTTCTTTTGATGACCAGTATTCGTGGGAAACATTCAGCTAGAGGAGCTCGTCGTCGGAGAAGAGAAGATGTTCCTACTTTATGGAAAAAATTCATGAAAGGGAATCTCTACTTACCGATCCTAGTGGTGGTTTATCTGATTGCAATTCCTTTTGTAGCTCGTTTTATCTTACATCCAGCTTCCTATAGAGAACAACATCAAGTGGTAGATAGAGTCAAACAAGAGACGAGTGAGGGAGACCAAATTTATATTTGGGATTCACATGTTCAGATGTATAAAGAAAGCCAGCGTTTGGCTGGATCCATGTTCCCATCACCTCTTCTTTATACGAATACAGAAGAGAATAAAACTAGTTTAATCAATGACTTGAAAGAAAACCAACCTAAGGTGATTGTGGTAAACGACAAGGTGGCTCTCTGGTCTGAGGCGGAGACACTCTTAAAAGAAAATTACCAACAAGTAAAGACTGATTACTCAGAGTTTAAAGTCTATAAAATTAAATAACTAAATCAATATCTTGTGTATTTTTAAAAATTTTAGGATTTTTAACACAAGATATTGATTTTTCTTTTTAGAGTGGTATAATACTTTTTAGAAAGAACATTTTAGAAACGAGCATGTATATGATTGCACTAGAAGAAAAAATTACAATTTTGCCAACTCTCTTCGTCGAGAAACGAGATGGGAGACGTGTTGTATTTGATGTGGACAAGATTGACAAGGCTCTCCACAAGGCGGCTGACAAGGTTATGGATGTGACACCCTTGGTCGAAAAACGCCTCAATGCTCTGACTGAGCGAATTGTCACAGAAATTCATAGTCGTTTTCCAAAGGGGGTTAAGATTTACGAAATTCAAAATATCGTAGAACATGAACTCCTTGAAGCAAAAGAATATGCCTTGGCTGAGGAGTATATCACTTATCGGACACAGAGGGATTTTGAGAGATCAAAAGCGACAGATATCAACTTTAGTATCCATAAACTTCTCAACAAAGACCAGGCAGTTGTCAATGAAAATGCAAATAAAGACAGCGATGTCTTTAATACCCAGCGTGATTTGACAGCGGGTATTGTTGGGAAATCAATCGGACTGCAAATGCTTCCTAAGCACGTAGCCAATGCCCACCAAAAAGGGGATATCCACTATCACGATTTGGACTATAGTCCCTATACACCTATGACCAACTGCTGTTTGATTGATTTCAAGGGGATGTTGGAAAATGGTTTTAAGATTGGAAATGCAGAGGTAGAGAGTCCCAAGTCTATTCAGACTGCAACAGCTCAGATTTCGCAAATCATCGCCAACGTTGCTTCTAGCCAGTACGGAGGTTGTTCAGCTGACCGTATCGATGAAGTCTTGGCGCCTTATGCAGAGAAGAATTACCAAAAACACCTCAAAGATGCAGAAGAGTGGGTATTGCCTGAAAAACGGGAAGATTACGCTTGGAAGAAAACGCAAAAGGACATCTATGATGCCATGCAATCTCTCGAGTATGAAATCAACACTCTCTTCACTTCAAATGGACAAACACCTTTTACTTCGCTAGGTTTTGGTCTGGGAACCAATCGTTTTGAGCGTGAAATTCAAAAAGCTATCTTGAACATCCGAATCAAGGGCCTTGGTTCAGAACATCGAACAGCCATCTTCCCTAAACTTATTTTTACTCTGAAAAGAGGCCTTAACTTGGAAGAAGGGACTCCAAACTATGACATCAAGCAGTTGGCTCTAGAGTGTGCAACCAAGCGGATGTATCCAGACGTCTTGTCTTATGATAAGATTGTTGAGTTGACAGGTTCTTTTAAGGTTCCTATGGGTTGCCGTTCGTTTCTTCAAGGGTGGAAGGATGAAAATGGTGTCGAGGTCAATTCAGGTCGCATGAATCTGGGTGTTGTGACGGTTAACCTGCCTCGTATTGCTCTTGAGTCTGAAGGTGATATGAATAAGTTCTGGGAAATCTTCAACGAGCGAATGAACATTGCGGAAGATGCTCTGGTTTATCGTGTCGAACGAACCAAGGAAGCAACACCAGCAAATGCTCCTATCCTGTATCAATACGGTGCTTTTGGTCATCGTCTAGGTAAAGAAGAAAGTGTTGACCAGCTCTTTAAGAATCGTCGTGCCACAGTTTCGCTAGGCTATATCGGTTTGTATGAAGTAGCGACAGTTTTCTTTGGTAATAGCTGGGAACACAATCCAGCCGCCAAGGAATTCACGCTGGATATCATTCGTGATATGAAACGCCGTGTAGAAGAGTGGTCAGACCAATATGGTTATCATTTCTCAATTTATTCAACACCATCTGAAAGTTTGACAGACCGTTTCTGCCGACTAGATACAGAGAAGTTTGGCTCTATTCCTGACATCACAGACAAGGAATACTACACCAATTCTTTCCATTATGATGTTCGTAAAAATCCAACACCGTTTGAAAAATTAGACTTTGAGAAAGTCTATCCAGAAGCAGGTGCGTCAGGTGGTTTTATCCATTATTGTGAGTATCCAGTCCTTCAGCAAAATCCTAAGGCTCTGGAAGCTGTTTGGGACTATGCCTACGACCGTGTAGGTTATCTAGGCACTAATACTCCGATTGACCGTTGCTACAAGTGTGACTTTGAAGGGGATTTTGAACCAACTGAAAGAGGATTTGCTTGTCCAAACTGTGGCAATAGCGACCCTAAAACAGTAGATGTGGTCAAACGAACTTGTGGCTATCTAGGTAATCCTCAAGCAAGACCTATGGTCAACGGCCGTCACAAGGAAATCGCTGCGCGTGTCAAACATATGAATGGCTCAACGATTAAAATAGCTGGACATCAAGTAACAAATTAGAAAGAAATGAAATGGGAAAATATCAATTAGATGATAAGGGGCGCGCACAAGTGACCCGTTATCACGAGAAACACTCTAAAGGTGGAGCTGGTAAGAAAGAACGCTTGCTCAACCTCAGAGAACAATTTTTAAACAAGAATAAGAAAAAATAAAAGTGAGAGTCAGCTCTCGCTTTTCTCTTAGTGGGAGGTAAGGATGGAATTACGCAGACCGACAATAGTAGATAAGAAGGCTGTTATAGACATGATGGAGGAATTTGAAAAATATCAGTCGCTTCACGACGGTGGTTTCTGGGATACAGAAAATTTTTCTTATGAGGAATGGTTGGAAAGTAATCAGAATCAGGAAATGGGGATTAATTTGACTGAAGGATGGGTTCCCGCAATTCAGTTAGTAGCTTTTTCTGTGAAAGGTAAAGCAATTGGATTTCTTAATCTCCGGTTGCGTCTCAGTAACTTTTTACTAGAAGAAGGTGGCCACATTGGCTACTCCATTCGTCCATCAGAAAGAGGCAAAGGTTATGCTAAGGAAACTCTCCGTCAGGGCTTGCAAGTTGCTAAGGAAAAGAACATCAAGAAAGCTCTTGTGACCTGTAGCGTGAATAATCCTGCTAGCAGAGCAGTCATTCTAGCAAATGGTGGAATATTTGAGGATGCTCGTAATGGAGTCGAGCGTTATTGGATAGAGGTAGCGAATGAATAATCCAAAACCACAAGAATGGAAAAGCGAGGAACTCAGTCAAGGGCGTATCATCGACTACAAGGCCTTTAACTTTGTAGATGGAGAAGGCGTGCGTAATTCTCTCTATGTATCAGGCTGTATGTTTCACTGCGAGGGATGTTATAATGTTGCGACTTGGTCTTTTAATGCGGGCATTCCATACACTGCAGAGCTAGAAAAACAGATCATGGCAGATCTTGCTCAGCCCTATGTTCAAGGCTTGACTTTGTTGGGAGGAGAACCCTTTCTCAATACGGGTATTCTCTTGCCACTCGTTAAACGCATCCGAAAGGAATTGCCAGGTAAAGACATCTGGTCCTGGACGGGCTACACCTGGGAAGAAATGATGCTGGAGACACCAGATAAACTGGAACTCTTATCATTGATTGACATTCTTGTCGATGGACGATACGATCGAACTAAGAGAAATCTCATGCTCCAGTTTCGAGGTTCTTCCAATCAACGAATTATCGATGTGCAAAAATCTCTCAAAAGTGGGCAAGTAGTGATTTGGGACAAGCTTAATGACGGAAAAGAAAGCTATGAACAGGTGAAGAGAGAGTAACTTTCTTCCATAAAATACTTAAATAAATGACCCACCAAAAAAGAAAACATTTTCATGTTAAAAATTTTAAAAAAACAGCAACAAATCCCTTGCAATCGCAGGGGCTTTGTGTTATTCTATTATGGTGCTGTAAATTACAGCCTTAGCTTTGATGCAAGAGGTTGCGACACGCTCGGTTGCATTGCCACGCAACACCGCGTCGGTTTTCTTGTGGAGCTAGCCTATTATCTTAAATAGACGAAAAGGAGAAAAAGATGGCAAACAAAAAAATCCGTATCCGTTTGAAAGCTTACGAACACCGTACGCTTGACACAGCGGCTGCAAAAATCGTAGAATCAGCTACTCGTACAGGTGCGCAAGTTGCGGGTCCAATCCCGCTTCCAACTGAACGTAGCCTCTACACAATCATTCGTGCGACTCACAAATATAAAGATTCTCGCGAACAATTTGAAATGCGTACACACAAACGTTTGATCGATATCGTTAACCCAACTCAAAAAACAGTTGATGCTTTGATGAAATTGGATCTTCCAAGTGGTGTAAACGTAGAAATCAAACTTTAATCTAAAGCTTGATACCTTGAGCATAAAAAACGCTCGTTAAAAACTTTTTGAATAAAAAATATAGAAAAGGAACTATTTTCTCATGACAAAAGGAATCTTAGGGAAAAAAGTGGGAATGACTCAAATCTTCACTGAAGCTGGCGAATTGATCCCTGTAACAGTTATTGAAGCAACTCCAAACGTTGTTCTTCAAGTTAAAACTGTTGAAACAGACGGATACAACGCTATCCAAGTTGGTTTCGATGACAAACGCGAAGTATTGAGCAACAAACCTGCTAAAGGACATGTAGCGAAAGCTAACACGGCTCCTAAGCGCTTCATTCGTGAATTCAAAAACGTTGAAGGCTTGGAAGTTGGTGCTGAAATCACAGTTGAAACATTCGCAGTTGGAGACGTTGTTGACGTAACTGGTACTTCTAAAGGTAAAGGTTTCCAAGGTGTTATCAAACGCCACGGACAATCACGTGGACCAATGGCTCACGGTTCTCGTTACCACCGTCGTCCAGGTTCTATGGGACCTGTTGCACCTAACCGCGTATTCAAAGGTAAAAACCTTGCAGGACGTATGGGTGGCGACCGTGTAACAATTCAAAACCTTGAAGTTGTACAAGTTGTTCCAGAAAAGAACGTTATCCTTATCAAAGGTAACGTACCAGGTGCTAAGAAATCTCTTATCACTATCAAATCAGCAGTTAAAGCTGGTAAATAATAAGGAAAGGGGAATACAGTCAAAATGGCAAATGTAACATTATTCGACCAAACTGGTAAACAAGCGGGCGAAGTTGTTCTTAATGATGCAATCTTTGGTATCGAACCAAATGAATCTGTTGTGTTTGATGTGATCATCAGCCAACGTGCTAGCCTTCGTCAAGGAACTCACGCAGTTAAAAACCGCTCAGCTGTTTCAGGTGGCGGACGCAAACCATGGCGTCAAAAAGGAACTGGACGTGCTCGTCAAGGTTCTATCCGCTCTCCACAATGGCGTGGTGGTGGAATCGTCTTCGGACCAACTCCACGTAGCTATGCGTACAAACTTCCTCAAAAAGTTCGTCGCCTTGCGCTTAAATCTGTTTACTCAGAAAAAGTTGCTGAAAATAAATTTGTAGCCGTTGATTCTCTTGAATTCACAGCTCCAAAAACTGCTGAATTTGCAAAAGTTCTTGCAGCTTTGAGCATCGATTCTAAAGTCCTTGTTATTCTTGAAGAAGGAAACGAATTCGCAGCTCTCTCAGCTCGTAACCTTCCAAACGTGAAAGTTGCGACTGCTACAACTGCAAGTGTTCTTGACATCGCAAATAGTGACAAACTTCTTGTTACTCAAGCAGCTATCTCTAAAATCGAGGAGGTTCTTGCATAATGAATTTGTATGATGTTATCAAAAAACCTGTCATCACTGAAAGCTCAATGGCTCAACTTGAAGCAGGAAAATATGTATTTGAAGTTGACACTCGTGCACACAAACTTTTGATCAAGCAAGCTGTTGAAGCTGCTTTCGAAGGTGTTAAAGTTGCCAACGTTAACACAATCAACGTAAAACCAAAAGCTAAACGTGTTGGACGTTACACTGGTTTTACTAACAAAACTAAAAAAGCTATCATCACACTTACAGCTGATTCAAAAGCAATCGAGTTGTTTGCTGCTGAAGCTGAATAATCTAAGGAGGAAATATCGTGGGAATTCGTGTTTATAAACCAACAACAAACGGTCGCCGTAATATGACTTCTTTGGATTTCGCTGAAATCACAACAAGCACTCCTGAAAGATCATTGCTTGTTGCATTGAAGAGCAAGGCTGGTCGTAATAACAACGGTCGTATCACAGTTCGTCACCAAGGTGGTGGACACAAACGTTTCTACCGTTTGGTTGACTTCAAACGTAACAAAGACAACGTTGAAGCAGTTGTTAAAACAATCGAGTACGATCCAAACCGTTCTGCAAACATCGCTCTTGTACACTACACTGACGGTGTGAAAGCGTACATCATCGCTCCAAAGGGTCTTGAAGTAGGTCAACGTATCGTTTCAGGTCCAGAAGCAGATATCAAAGTCGGAAACGCTCTTCCACTTGCTAACATCCCAGTTGGTACTTTGATCCACAACATCGAGTTGAAACCAGGTCGTGGTGGTGAATTGGTACGTGCTGCTGGTGCATCTGCTCAAGTATTGGGTTCTGAAGGTAAATACGTTCTTGTTCGTCTTCAATCAGGTGAAGTTCGTATGATTCTTGGAACTTGCCGTGCTACAGTTGGTGTTGTCGGAAACGAACAACATGGACTTGTAAACCTTGGTAAAGCAGGACGTAGCCGTTGGAAAGGTATCCGCCCAACAGTTCGTGGTTCTGTAATGAACCCTAACGATCACCCACATGGTGGTGGTGAAGGTAAAGCACCAGTTGGTCGTAAAGCACCATCTACTCCATGGGGCAAACCTGCTCTTGGTCTTAAAACTCGTAACAAGAAAGCGAAATCTGACAAACTTATCGTTCGTCGTCGCAACGAGAAATAATATTAAACTAGTCGCTTAAGCAACTAGTAAATCCGCCAGCTCGGTAGCGCTCCATAGGAGCGCAAGCCGCTGTGGTACAACATTTAAAGGAGAAAATATAAAAATGGGACGCAGTCTTAAAAAAGGACCTTTCGTCGATGAGCATTTGATGAAAAAAGTTGAAGCTCAAGCTAACGACGAAAAGAAAAAAGTTATTAAAACTTGGTCACGTCGTTCAACGATCTTCCCAAGTTTCATTGGTTACACTATTGCAGTTTATGACGGACGTAAACATGTACCTGTTTACATCCAAGAAGACATGGTAGGTCACAAACTTGGTGAATTTGCACCAACTCGTACTTACAAAGGTCACGCTGCAGACGACAAGAAAACACGTAGAAAATAAGGAGAACATAAATGGCAGAAATTACTTCAGCTAAAGCAATGGCTCGTACAGTACGTGTTTCACCTCGTAAATCACGTCTTGTTCTTGATAACATCCGTGGTAAAAGCGTAGCCGATGCAATCGCAATCTTGACATTCACTCCAAACAAAGCTGCTGAAATCATCTTGAAAGTTTTGAACTCAGCTGTAGCTAACGCTGAAAATAACTTTGGTTTGGATAAAGCTAACTTGGTAGTATCTGAAGCATTCGCAAACGAAGGACCAACCATGAAACGTTTCCGTCCACGTGCGAAAGGTTCAGCTTCACCAATCAATAAACGTACAGCTCACATCACTGTAGCTGTTGCAGAAAAATAAGGAGGTAAAATCGTGGGTCAAAAAGTACATCCAATTGGTATGCGTGTCGGCATCATCCGTGATTGGGATGCCAAATGGTATGCTGAAAAAGAATACGCGGATTACCTTCATGAAGATCTTGCAATCCGTAAATTCGTTCAAAAAGAACTTGCTGACGCAGCAGTTTCAACTATCGAAATCGAACGCGCAGTAAACAAAGTTAACGTTTCACTTCACACTGCTAAACCAGGTATGGTTATCGGTAAAGGTGGTGCTAACGTTGATGCACTCCGTGCAAAACTTAACAAATTGACTGGAAAACAAGTACACATCAACATCATCGAAATCAAACAACCTGATTTGGATGCTCACCTTGTAGGTGAAGGAATTGCTCGTCAATTGGAGCAACGTGTTGCTTTCCGTCGTGCACAAAAACAAGCAATCCAACGTGCAATGCGTGCTGGAGCTAAAGGAATCAAAACTCAAGTATCAGGTCGTTTGAACGGTGCAGATATCGCCCGTGCTGAAGGATACTCTGAAGGAACTGTTCCACTTCACACACTTCGTGCAGATATCGATTACGCTTGGGAAGAAGCAGATACTACATACGGTAAACTTGGTGTTAAAGTATGGATCTACCGTGGTGAAGTTCTTCCAGCTCGCAAAAACACTAAAGGAGGTAAATAACCAATGTTAGTACCTAAACGTGTTAAACACCGTCGTGAATTCCGTGGAAAAATGCGCGGTGAAGCAAAAGGTGGAAAAGAAGTAGCATTCGGTGAATACGGTCTTCAAGCTACAACTAGCCACTGGATTACTAACCGCCAAATCGAAGCTGCTCGTATCGCCATGACTCGTTACATGAAACGTGGTGGTAAAGTTTGGATTAAAATCTTCCCACACAAATCATACACTGCTAAAGCTATCGGTGTGCGTATGGGATCTGGTAAAGGGGCACCTGAAGGTTGGGTAGCACCAGTTAAACGTGGTAAAGTGATGTTCGAAATCGCTGGTGTATCTGAAGAGATCGCTCGCGAAGCGCTTCGTCTTGCTAGCCACAAATTGCCAGTTAAATGTAAATTCGTAAAACGTGAAGCAGAATAAGGAGAAGGCATGAAACTTAATGAAGTAAAAGAATTTGTTAAAGAACTTCGTGGTCTTTCTCAAGAAGAACTCGCGAAGCGCGAAAACGAATTGAAAAAAGAATTGTTTGAACTTCGTTTCCAAGCTGCTACTGGTCAATTGGAACAAACAGCTCGCTTGAAAGAAGTTAAAAAACAAATCGCTCGTATCAAAACAGTTCAATCTGAAGCGAAATAATAGACTAGGGAAGGAGAAATTTCAATGGAACGCAATAATCGTAAAGTTCTTGTTGGACGTGTTGTATCTGACAAAATGGACAAGACAATCACAGTTGTAGTTGAAACAAAACGTAACCACCCAGTCTATGGTAAACGTATTAACTACTCTAAAAAATACAAAGCTCATGATGAAAACAATGTTGCCAAAGAAGGCGATATCGTACGTATCATGGAAACTCGTCCGCTTTCAGCTACAAAACGTTTCCGTCTTGTAGAAGTTGTTGAAGAAGCGGTCATCATCTAATCAAACCTGAAAGGAGAAAACTGAAATGATTCAAACAGAAACTCGTTTGAAAGTCGCAGACAACAGCGGTGCTCGCGAAATCTTGACTATCAAAGTTCTTGGTGGTTCAGGACGTAAATTTGCAAACATCGGTGATGTTATCGTGGCATCTGTAAAACAAGCTACTCCTGGTGGTGCGGTTAAAAAAGGTGACGTTGTTAAAGCAGTTATCGTTCGTACTAAATCAGGTGCTCGTCGTGCTGATGGTTCATACATCAAATTTGACGAAAACGCAGCAGTTATCATCCGTGAAGACAAAACTCCTCGCGGAACACGTATCTTTGGCCCAGTTGCACGTGAATTGCGTGAAGGTGGCTTCATGAAGATCGTGTCACTTGCTCCAGAAGTACTTTAATTTTTAGAAACAAACTAGTCCCCTGGATTTACCTCCAGGGTGCCCTTATGGGCGTAAGAAAAATCAAGGAGAAACCTAATGTTTGTAAAAAAAGGCGACAAAGTTCGCGTAATCGCTGGTAAAGATAAGGGAACAGAAGCTGTTGTCCTTACTGCCCTTCCAAAAGTAAACAAAGTTATCGTTGAAGGTGTTAACATCGTTAAGAAACACCAACGTCCAACTAACGAGCTTCCTCAAGGTGGTATCATCGAGAAAGAAGCAGCTATCCACGTATCAAACGTTCAAGTATTGGACAAAAATGGTGTAGCTGGTCGTGTTGGTTACAAATTTGTAGACGGTAAAAAAGTTCGCTACAACAAAAAATCAGGCGAAGTGCTTGATTAATCACGAAGGAAAGGAGAAGTATAATGGCAAATCGTTTAAAAGAAAAATATCTTAATGAAGTAGTTCCTGCTTTGACAGAACAATTCAACTACTCATCAGTGATGGCTGTGCCTAAAGTAGATAAGATCGTTTTGAACATGGGTGTTGGTGAAGCTGTATCAAACGCTAAAAGCCTTGAAAAAGCTGCTGAAGAATTGGCACTTATCTCAGGTCAAAAACCACTTATCACTAAAGCTAAAAAATCAATCGCCGGCTTCCGTCTTCGTGAAGGTGTTGCGATCGGTGCAAAAGTTACCCTTCGTGGTGAACGTATGTACGAATTCTTGGATAAATTGGTTTCAGTTTCACTTCCACGTGTACGTGACTTCCACGGTGTTCCAACAAAATCATTTGATGGACGCGGAAACTACACACTTGGTGTGAAAGAACAATTGATCTTCCCAGAAATCAACTTTGATGACGTTGACAAAACTCGTGGTCTTGACATCGTTATCGTAACAACTGCTAACACTGACGAAGAGTCACGTGCATTGCTTACAGGCCTTGGAATGCCTTTTGCAAAATAATATAGGAGGTAAATCTAATGGCTAAAAAATCAATGATTGCTAAGAACAAACGTCCAGCGAAGTTCTCTACTCAAGCTTATACTCGTTGTGAAAAATGTGGTCGTCCACATTCAGTTTACCGCAAATTTAAACTTTGCCGTGTTTGCTTCCGTGAATTAGCTTACAAAGGACAAATCCCTGGTGTAACAAAAGCATCTTGGTAATTCTAGCTTTCAATCTCGTCGTGATTCGTCGTTATCTGCTTTTGCCTAACTCAAGTTATGCCTGCAAGCAGATGCCTAGACTCACTTAGGAATTGAAACCTAGAAAACATATTCTGAGCCTAGCTCAATCATTAACTAGCAAGTGCAACTTGCAAACTACTAGTAAGAGGAGAAAAACAAAATGGTTATGACTGACCCAATCGCAGACTTCCTAACTCGTATTCGTAACGCTAACCAAGCTAAACACGAAGTACTTGAAGTACCTGCATCTAACATCAAAAAAGGGATTGCTGAAATCCTTAAACGCGAAGGTTTTGTAAAAAACGTTGAAATCATCGAAGATGACAAACAAGGCATCATCCGTGTATTCCTTAAATACGGACCAAACGGTGAAAAAGTTATCACTAACTTGAAACGTGTTTCTAAACCAGGACTTCGTGTCTACAAAAAACGTGAAGACCTTCCAAAAGTTCTTAACGGACTTGGAATTGCTATCCTTTCAACTTCTGAAGGTTTGCTTACTGATAAAGAAGCACGCCAAAAGAATGTTGGTGGTGAGGTTATCGCTTACGTTTGGTAATATTTAGCCCCCCAATTTCTTTGTGACTCTTCGTTATCGTCTCTTGCCTAACCCAAAGTTATGACTGCGAGACGATGCCTAGATTCACTTTGAAATTGAAACCTAAATGTTCCTTTAAATCGAGGAATCGATTTAACCCCGTGAAAACTGGCCGTTTAGGCCTGACAATCTAACAGGAGAAAATAAACATGTCACGTATTGGTAATAAAGTTATCGTGTTGCCTGCTGGTGTAGAAATCACTAACAATGACAACGTTGTAACTGTAAAAGGACCTAAAGGAGAACTTACTCGTGAGTTCTCAAAAGATATTGAAATCCGTGTGGAAGGTACTGAAGTAACTCTTCACCGTCCAAACGATTCAAAAGAAATGAAAACTATCCACGGAACTACTCGTGCCCTTTTGAACAACATGGTTATTGGTGTATCAGAAGGATTCAAGAAAGAACTTGAAATGCGCGGGGTTGGTTACCGTGCACAACTTCAAGGATCTAAACTTGTTTTGGCTGTTGGTAAATCTCATCCAGACGAAGTTGAAGCTCCAGAAGGAATTACTTTTGAACTTCCAAACCCAACAACAATCGTTGTTAGCGGGATTTCAAAAGAAGTAGTTGGTCAAACAGCTGCTTACGTACGTAGCCTTCGTTCACCAGAACCATATAAAGGTAAAGGTATCCGTTACGTTGGTGAATTCGTTCGCCGTAAAGAAGGTAAAACAGGTAAATAATGTTGAGTGGTTGAGTCTCAACCACCAACCTATTTTCCAACTTTGTGCATAGCACACGATTTAAAACTAAAGAGGTGAAAACTGTGATTTCAAAACCAGATAAAAACAAACTCCGCCAAAAACGCCACCGTCGCGTTCGCGGAAAACTCTCTGGAACTGCTGATCGCCCACGTTTGAACGTATTCCGTTCTAATACAGGCATCTACGCTCAAGTGATTGATGACGTAGCGGGTGTAACGCTCGCAAGTGCTTCAACTCTTGACAAAGAAGTTTCAAAAGGAACTAAAACTGAACAAGCCGTTGCTGTCGGTAAACTCGTTGCAGAACGTGCAAACGCTAAAGGTATTTCAGAAGTGGTGTTCGACCGCGGTGGATATCTATATCACGGACGTGTGAAAGCTTTGGCTGATGCAGCTCGTGAAAACGGATTGAAATTCTAATAGGAGGACACTAGAAAATGGCATTTAAAGACAATGCAGTTGAATTAGAAGAACGCGTAGTTGCTGTCAACCGTGTTACAAAAGTTGTTAAAGGTGGACGTCGTCTTCGTTTCGCAGCTCTTGTTGTTGTTGGTGACCACAACGGTCGCGTAGGATTTGGTACTGGTAAAGCTCAAGAAGTTCCAGAAGCAATCCGTAAAGCAGTAGATGATGCTAAGAAAAACTTGATCGAAGTTCCTATGGTTGGAACAACAATCCCACACGAAGTTCTTTCAGAATTCGGTGGAGCTAAAGTATTGTTGAAACCTGCTGTAGAAGGTTCTGGAGTTGCCGCTGGTGGTGCAGTTCGTGCCGTTGTGGAATTGGCAGGTGTGGCAGATATTACATCTAAATCACTTGGTTCTAACACTCCAATCAACATTGTTCGTGCAACTGTTGAAGGTTTGAAACAATTGAAACGCGCTGAAGAAGTTGCTGCCCTTCGTGGTATTTCAGTTTCTGATTTGGCATAAGAAAGGGGATAAAATGGCTCAAATTAAAATTACTTTGACTAAGTCTCCAATCGGACGCATTCCATCACAACGTAAAACTGTTGTAGCACTTGGACTTGGCAAATTGAACAGCTCTGTTATTAAAGAAGACAACGCTGCTATCCGTGGTATGATCACAGCAGTATCTCACTTGGTAACAGTTGAAGAAGTAAACTAATGAATTTTTAGGGGATGTGCACTATACCATCCCCTAAAACTAGATATAGTCATCTATGATGACGTCGTATAGGCGAGTTGATGGGGGAGACAACCTTTTCTCCCTTATCGGCGCTAGCATTTTACAAAAGAGGAGAAAATAAAAATGAAACTTCATGAATTGAAACCTACAGAAGGTTCTCGTAAAGTACGTAACCGCGTTGGTCGTGGTACTTCATCAGGTAACGGTAAAACATCTGGTCGTGGTCAAAAAGGTCAAAAAGCTCGTAGCGGTGGCGGAGTTCGCCTTGGTTTTGAAGGTGGACAAACTCCATTGTTCCGTCGTCTTCCAAAACGTGGATTCACTAACATCAACGCTAAAGAATACGCAATTGTGAACCTTGACCAATTGAACGTCTTTGAAGATGGTGCTGAAGTTACTCCAGTTGTTCTTATCGAAGCAGGAATTGTTAAAGCTGAAAAATCAGGTATTAAAATTCTTGGTAACGGTGAGTTGACTAAGAAATTGACTGTGAAAGCAGCTAAATTCTCTAAATCAGCTGAAGAAGCTATCACTGCTAAAGGTGGTTCAGTAGAAGTCATCTAAGAGAGGTGACCTATGTTTTTTAAATTATTAAGAGAAGCTCTTAAAGTCAAGCAAGTTCGATCAAAAATTTTATTTACAATTTTTATCGTTTTGGTCTTTCGTATCGGAACTAGCATTACAGTTCCTGGTGTGAATGCCAATAGCTTGAATGCTTTAAGTGGATTATCCTTCTTAAACATGTTGAGCTTGGTCTCAGGGAATGCCATGAAAAACTTCTCAGTTTTTGCTCTTGGTGTTAGTCCCTACATTACGGCCTCTATCGTTGTCCAACTCTTGCAAATGGATATTTTACCCAAGTTTGTAGAGTGGGGTAAACAAGGGGAAGTAGGTCGAAGAAAATTAAATCAAGCTACTCGTTATATTGCTCTTGTTCTAGCCTTTGTGCAATCTATCGGGATTACTGCTGGTTTTAATACTTTGGCTGGAGCTCAATTGTTGAAAACAGCTCTTACTCCACAAGTCTTTATCATGATTGGTATCATCTTAACAGCTGGTAGCATGATTGTGACGTGGTTGGGAGAGCAAATTACAGATAAGGGATACGGAAATGGTGTTTCTATGATTATCTTTGCTGGGATTGTTGCCTCAATTCCAGAGATGATTCAGGGCATCTATGTGGACTACTTTGTGAACGTCCCAAGTAGCCGTATCAACTCATCTATCATTTTCGTAATTATTTTGATTATTACTGTATTGTTGATCATTTATTTTACAACTTATGTTCAACAAGCAGAATACAAAATTCCAATCCAATATACTAAGGTTGCACAAGGTGCTCCATCTAGCTCTTACCTTCCTTTGAAGGTAAACCCTGCTGGAGTTATCCCTGTTATCTTTGCAAGTTCGATTACTGCAGCGCCAGCGGCTATTCTTCAGTTTTTGAGCGCTACAGGTCATGATTGGGCTTGGGTAAGAACAGCACAAGAAATGCTGGCAACAACTTCACCAACTGGTATCGCCATGTATGCTTTGTTGATTATTCTCTTTACATTCTTCTATACGTTTGTGCAGATTAATCCTGAAAAAGCGGCAGAAAACCTACAAAAGAGCGGTGCCTATATCCATGGAGTTCGTCCTGGTAAAGGTACAGAAGAATATATGTCTAAACTTCTTCGTCGTCTTGCAACAGTTGGTTCCCTCTTCCTTGGTGTGATTTCCATTTTACCGATTGTAGCAAAAGATGTTTTCGGACTTTCAGAAGCAGTTGCTTTTGGAGGAACAAGTCTTTTGATCATTATCTCTACAGGTATTGAAGGGATCAAACAATTGGAAGGTTACCTATTGAAACGTAAGTATGTTGGTTTCATGGACAGAACAGAATAAAAGCATTTACGGAATCAGTAAATGCTGAGGGAGTGGAGGTTTAACTCTAACATTTGTGAGAGTTTGGTCTCCCCTCTTCTATTTTGTTTTTAAATAGGGGTAAAAATACTTTTTACTTCTATTTAAAAATAAAATAAGGAGATCAAATCATGAATCTTTTGATTATGGGCTTACCTGGTGCAGGTAAGGGAACTCAAGCAGCAAAAATCGTAGAACAATTCCATGTTGCACATATCTCAACTGGTGATATGTTCCGCGCTGCAATGGCAAATCAAACTGAAATGGGTGTTCTTGCTAAGTCATACATTGACAAGGGTGAATTGGTTCCTGACGAAGTTACAAATGGAATCGTAAAAGAACGTCTTTCACAAGATGATATTAAAGAAACAGGATTCTTGTTGGATGGTTACCCACGTACAATCGAACAAGCTCATGCCTTGGACAAAACATTGGCTGAACTTGGCATCGAACTAGAAGGTGTTATCAACATCGAAGTGAATCCAGACAGCCTCTTGGAACGTTTGAGTGGTCGTATCATCCACCGCGTAACTGGAGAAACTTTCCATAAGGTCTTTAACCCACCAGTTGACTATAAAGAAGAAGATTACTACCAACGTGAAGATGATAAGCCTGAGACAGTAAAACGTCGTTTGGATGTGAATATTGCTCAAGGAGAACCAATCATTGCTCACTACCGTGCCAAAGGTTTGGTTCATGACATCGAAGGTAATCAAGATATCAATGATGTCTTCTCAGATATCGAAAAAGTATTGACAAATTTGAAATAAAGCGTTTTTCACACTTGCAAAAATCCGCTACAAATGTTATACTGAGATAGTCTGACTTATAATTGTTGTCTCTGTGTCTAGAGGCATCGAATCGAAATTTATGGAGGTGCTTTTGCGTGGCAAAAGACGATGTGATTGAAGTTGAAGGCAAAGTAGTTGATACAATGCCGAATGCAATGTTTACGGTTGAACTTGAAAATGGACATCAGATTTTAGCAACAGTTTCTGGTAAAATTCGTAAAAACTATATTCGTATTTTAGCGGGAGATCGTGTTACTGTCGAAATGAGTCCATATGACTTGACACGTGGACGTATCACTTACCGCTTTAAATAATCGAAAAACTTGGAGGGATAAGAAATGAAAGTAAGACCATCGGTCAAACCAATTTGCGAATACTGTAAAGTTATTCGTCGTAATGGTCGTGTTATGGTAATTTGCCCAGCAAATCCAAAACACAAACAACGTCAAGGATAAGATAGAAAGGAGAAAACATGGCTCGTATTGCTGGAGTTGACATTCCAAATGACAAACGCGTAGTAATCTCATTGACTTATGTTTATGGTATCGGACTTGCAACATCTAAGAAAATTTTGGCTGCTGCTGGAATCTCAGAAGATGTTCGTGTACGTAATCTTACATCAGATCAAGAAGATGCTATCCGTCGTGAAGTGGATGCAATCAAAGTTGAAGGTGACCTTCGTCGTGAAGTAAACTTGAACATCAAACGTTTGATGGAAATCGGTTCATACCGTGGTATCCGTCACCGTCGTGGACTTCCTGTCCGTGGACAAAACACTAAAAACAACGCTCGCACTCGTAAAGGTAAAGCTGTTGCGATTGCTGGTAAGAAAAAATAATATAGGAGGTAAAAGTCTTGGCTAAACCAACACGTAAACGTCGTGTGAAAAAGAATATCGAATCTGGTATTGCTCATATTCACGCTACATTTAATAACACTATTGTTATGATTACTGATGTGCATGGTAATGCAATTGCTTGGTCATCAGCTGGTGCTCTTGGTTTCAAAGGTTCTCGTAAATCTACACCATTCGCTGCTCAAATGGCTTCTGAAGCTGCTGCTAAATCTGCACAAGAACACGGTCTTAAATCAGTTGAAGTTACTGTAAAAGGTCCAGGTTCTGGTCGTGAGTCAGCTATTCGTGCGCTTGCTGCCGCTGGTCTTGAAGTAACAGCAATTCGTGATGTGACTCCAGTGCCACACAATGGTGCTCGTCCTCCAAAACGTCGCCGTGTATAATCATCGCATTACACTGCTTTTCGTTTAAGAGGGAGTAACTAAATGATCGAGTTTGAAAAACCAAATATAACAAAAATTGATGAAAATAAAGATTATGGCAAGTTTGTAATCGAACCACTTGAACGTGGCTACGGTACAACTCTTGGTAACTCTCTTCGTCGTGTACTTCTAGCTTCTCTACCAGGAGCAGCTGTGACATCTATCAATATTGATGGTGTGTTACATGAGTTTGACACAGTTCCAGGTGTTCGTGAAGACGTGATGCAAATCATTCTGAACATTAAAGGAATTGCAGTGAAATCGTACGTTGAAGACGAAAAAATCATCGAACTAGATGTTGAAGGTCCTGCTGAAGTAACAGCTGGTGACATTTTGACAGATAGCGATATTGAAATTGTAAATCCAGATCATTATCTCTTTACAATCGGTGAAGGTTCTTCGCTAAAAGCGACTATGACTGTTAACAGTGGTCGTGGATATGTACCTGCTGATGAAAATAAAAAAGATAATGCACCAGTTGGAACACTTGCTGTAGATTCTATTTATACACCAGTTACAAAAGTCAACTATCAAGTGGAACCTGCTCGTGTAGGTAGCAATGATGGATTTGACAAATTAACCCTTGAAATCTTGACAAATGGAACAATTATTCCAGAAGATGCTTTAGGGCTTTCAGCACGTATTTTGACAGAACATCTTGATTTGTTTACAAATCTTACTGAGATTGCTAAGTCAACTGAAGTGATGAAAGAAGCTGATACTGAATCTGACGACCGTATTTTGGATCGTACGATTGAGGAACTGGACTTGTCTGTGCGTTCATACAACTGTTTGAAACGTGCCGGTATTAATACTGTGCATGATTTGACAGAAAAATCTGAAGCAGAGATGATGAAAGTACGAAATCTTGGACGCAAGAGTTTGGAAGAAGTGAAACTCAAACTCATTGATTTGGGTCTTGGATTAAAAGATAAATAAAGGAGGAATACATGGCTTACCGTAAACTAGGACGCACTAGCTCACAACGTAAAGCAATGCTTCGCGATTTGACAACTGACCTTTTGATCAACGAATCAATCGTGACAACTGAAGCTCGTGCTAAAGAAATCCGTAAAACTGTTGAAAAAATGATTACTCTAGGTAAACGTGGTGATTTGCATGCACGTCGTCAAGCAGCTGCTTTCGTACGTAATGAAATCGCATCTGAAAACTATGATGAAGCAACTGATAAGTACACTTCTACTACAGCACTTCAAAAATTGTTCTCAGAAATCGCACCTCGTTATGCTGAACGTAACGGTGGATACACTCGTATCCTTAAAACTGAACCACGTCGTGGTGATGCAGCGCCAATGGCGATCATCGAATTAGTATAAAATCATCAATTTTGTTGAGTGTTATGATGATGGAGTCTTGTGCTCTTAGTCTAGCTCTGGTCTACCGCTAGGATTTCGGTCCTAGCGGGAACACTCATCATAAGTTGGGATAGTAGACGCTTGTTTACGAAATTGTTTTTTTCTTAAGAACAACTTCGTAAGCAGGCGTTTTTGAGTATTCTAGTTAGAATTATGCTATACTATTTAAGAAGAAATCTGCTAAATGTTCAGGTTTCCTATTTTAAGAAGAATTGGAGTTTGCTTATGAAAGCGATTATAACTGTTGTTGGTAAAGATAAATCTGGAATTGTTGCAGGTGTTTCTGGTAAAATTGCAGAATTGGGATTGAATATTGACGATATCTCTCAAACTGTTTTGGATGAATATTTTACGATGATGGCTGTCGTCTCTAGTGATGAAAAGCAAGATTTCACTTATCTTCGTAATGAATTTGAAGCTTTTGGGCAAACTTTGAATGTGAAAATCAATATTCAGAGTGCAGCGATTTTCGAAGCTATGTATAATATCTAGGAGGTTATCATGGATATTAGACAAGTTACTGAAACCATCGCTATGATTGAGGAGCAAAACTTCGATATCAGAACTATTACCATGGGGATTTCTCTTTTGGACTGTATCGATCCAGATATCAATCGTGCTGCAGAGAAAATTTATCAAAAGATTAGGACCAAGGCGGCTAATTTAGTGGCTGTTGGTGATGAAATTGCGGCTGAGTTGGGAATTCCTATCGTTAATAAGCGTGTATCGGTGACTCCTATTTCTCTGATAGGGGCAGCGACAGATGCGACGGACTACGTGGTTCTGGCAAAAGCGCTTGATAAGGCTGCGAAAGAAATCGGTGTCGATTTTATTGGTGGTTTCTCTGCCTTGGTACAAAAAGGTTATCAAAAGGGGGATAAGATTCTCATCAATTCCATTCCTCGTGCTTTGGCTGAAACGGACAAGGTCTGCTCGTCAGTCAATATCGGCTCAACCAAGTCTGGTATCAATATGACGGCTGTGGCAGATATGGGACGAGTTATCAAGGAAACGGCAACTCTATCAGATATGGGAGCGGCCAAGTTGGTTGTATTCGCTAATGCTGTTGAGGACAATCCATTTATGGCTGGTGCCTTTCATGGTGTTGGGGAGGCAGATGTTATCATCAATGTCGGAGTTTCTGGTCCTGGTGTGGTGAAACGTGCCTTGGAAAAAGTTCGTGGACAGAGCTTTGATGTAGTAGCCGAAACAGTTAAGAAAACTGCCTTTAAAATCACTCGTATCGGTCAATTGGTTGGTCAAATGGCCAGTGAGAGATTGGGTGTGGAGTTTGGTATTGTGGACTTGAGTTTGGCGCCAACTCCTGCGGTTGGAGATTCTGTTGCACGTGTCCTTGAAGAAATGGGTCTAGAGACAGTTGGAACACACGGGACGACGGCTGCCTTGGCTCTCTTGAATGACCAAGTTAAGAAGGGCGGAGTTATGGCTTGCAACCAAGTCGGTGGTTTGTCTGGTGCCTTTATCCCTGTTTCTGAGGATGAGGGGATGATTGCTGCAGTGCAAAATGGTTCTCTTAATCTGGAAAAACTAGAAGCTATGACGGCTATCTGTTCCGTTGGATTGGATATGATTGCCATTCCGGAGGATACACCTGCTGAAACCATTGCGGCTATGATTGCAGATGAAGCTGCAATTGGTGTCATTAACATGAAAACAACAGCTGTTCGTATCATTCCTAAAGGAAAAGAAGGCGACATGATTGAGTTTGGTGGCCTATTAGGAACTGCACCTGTTATGAAAGTCAATGGGGCTTCGTCTGTTGATTTCATCTCTCGTGGAGGACAAATCCCAGCACCAATTCATAGTTTTAAAAATTAAGAAAATAGGAGAAATGGATGAAAAAAGAAATGAAACATGCTTTAGTAGCTTTAGGACTGTCGACTTTACTAGTCCCAAGTTTTGCCAGCCAAGTAGTTTCTGCGCAGGAAGAAAGTCATGAAACTACTTCTAGTACGAGTTCAGAAGAGGTTAAGAAAGAAATAGAGAATATTAGGAAATCTTATATAGAGCTACAGGAGAAGGATAGACAAGATATATTGAAACAGATTGATGAAGCTAACTGGAGTAGTATTTCTTTTTCTCAAAATGATATTGAACAAATCAAGAAAAAGGTTTCTGAAAATTTCACTGACAATCTTCAAAGATTTTTATCTAATTTAGATAATATAGAAAAAGAGTTATTATCAGCTCCGTTATGGTATTCTAAAGAAAGATTAGCTATCTTAGGATCACACAAAAATTATAATGATTATTTGCATAATATAAATTTTCAAATTTTTGATATGGCGATACAAAAGAAAAAGGAACTTGTAATTACTCAAATAAGAGAAAATCCGTATTATACATCTCTTGAAAGAGAAATTACAATCAAAATTGTTTCAGAAAAATATGACTATCGTGGGCCAAATAGTTATAAGGGATTAGAAAAGTATAGTCCGTCATATGATATTCCAGAGCGTTTAAGTGAGTATTTGCGAAAATTAGTTTCTTTCTATTCTAATGATTTTCGTCCATACACAATTCCACCAACGGAAAAAAATATCAGGGAAGTTAATGCTGTTGCCTTTATGGAGAAGACGGCCATTAGTAATGACGATACACTTTCGAAAGCAGAAAAGATTTCTATGTTTAGTAAGGTTGATGATATAGTTGATGAGGGTGAGCATAAAATCAAAAAAGAAGCAGGTCTTGTATATAATGAAAAGCCTGAAATAAGACACATGCTATCTCCTGAGGAGTTATCTGTATTTACTAAGCGTATCGAAGATGTTTACCAAGGCAAAGTTAAGCCTAAGGTTACGAAAGAGGAAGCTATTCAAGCAGTTTCTACTGGAACTTCATCTCAAGCTACCGTTACTGCTAATGGAGAGACTAAGAAGGATTATCAAGCAAGTAAGTGGTTTAAAGAGTCTGGCAAATGGTACTACAATGACCTTTCTGGCAATCTTGTAAGAAACCGTTGGGTAGGACGTTACTATCTAAAAGCAGATGCTTCAATGGCTGCGAGTGAATGGATTTATGATGAAGATTATAAGAGCTGGTTTTATGTAGATTCAACTGGTAGTTATGTGGAGAAAGCTTGGCAGGGCGAATACTACCTAAAACGTGGCGGTTACATGGCTAAGAGCGAGTGGATATTTGATTCTCAGTATGATAGTTGGTATTATCTTAACCAAGACGGCAAGTACGCTCGTAACCAATGGATTAAAGATGGAGATAAGTGGTATTACTTGTTAGCTGATGGGAAATTAGCAAAAACATGACTATTAACGGTTATAAAGTAAATGAAAAAGGTGAATGGGTTTAATTTTTTAAGTTCTATTTAAGGTTGGCTGTGTATACTATAATCATTAAATAAAGACCTCCTAATATTATTTGAAACAGATAACACTGATTTAGTTTGAATTTGATTTTCATCTAATATCTTTATTTAATAGAACTCCTAAACTTTTTCATAATAATCTCCTGCAAAAGTCGCCTGTCTGGGTGGCTTTTGTTTTATCATCCATGATATAATAGAAGCAAACGGAGGACGGAAAATGGTAAAAGTACGATTGTATTTGGTACGTCATGGCAAGACTATGTTTAACACGATTGGTCGCGCGCAAGGTTGGAGCGATACTCCTTTAACAACTGAAGGTGAACGAGGGATTCAAGAATTAGGAATCGGTTTGCGAGAATCTGGTCTACAGTTTGAGCGCGCTTATTCCAGTGATTCTGGCCGCACCATTCAGACAATGGGAATTATCCTTGAAGAACTTGGTTTGCAGGGGAAAATCCCTTATCGCATGGACAAGCGTATCAGAGAATGGTGTTTTGGTAGCTTTGACGGAGCCTACGATGGTGATCTTTTCATGGGCATTATTCCTCGTATCTTTAATGTGGACCACGTTCATCAATTGTCTTATGCTGAACTGGCTGAGGGTTTGGTAGAGGTTGATACAGCTGGTTGGGCTGAAGGCTGGGAAAAACTCAGTGGCCGAATCAAGGAAGGTTTTGAAGCGATTGCCAAAGAAATGGAAGAACAAGGTGGGGGCAATGCTCTTGTCGTCAGCCACGGAATGACCATTGGAACCATTGTTTATCTGATTAATGGCATGCATCCGCATGGTCTAGATAATGGTAGCGTGACGATCCTTGAATATGAGGACGGCCAGTTTAGCGTAGAAGTTGTCGGCGACCGTAGTTACCGAGAACTAGGACGTGAGAAGATGGAAGAAGCCTCTATTTAATCAGTCTAGACTTGCTTGCTCTGAACTGAGGATTTGATAAGAATATCAAGATAAGAAAAAACAGCCGAGGGTAATCCTTTCGGCTGTTTTTGATGGGGAAAACTAAAGTGTAATGCTATTGCTTTTAGAGATTTTCATAAACAAGAGCAAGGAACCTACTGTTAGAACAGTCAGGATAGTTGACAAGGCTGCGGCTACACCGTAATTTCCTCTGAGAACTTCTGTATAAATGGCTACAGTCATTGTTCTTGTTTTGACATTGTAGAGGAGGATAGAAGTAGAGAGCTCTGAAATCATTGTGACCCAAGATAGGATGGCTCCAGAAATAATACCAGATAGCATCATTGGAGTTGTAATCTTGGCAAAGGTATTGAGACGACTACTTCCTAAGCTCTCCGCGGCTTCTTCAATACTTGGTGCTATTTGTTGCAAGCTAGCAACAGATGAGCGAATAGTATAAGGTAATCTTCTGACAGATAGAGACATAATTAAGATGAAAGCAGTCCCTGTAATCATAAGAAATCCACTTCCAAATAGACCAGTATTGAAGGAAGAAATGAAGGCAATCCCTAGAACGGTTCCTGGTACAATATAAGGGACCATACTGAGGCTGTCAATTAAGTTTGTAAACAAATTCCGTTTTCTAACGGCTAGGTAGGAGATAAATGTTGCAAATAGAACAACTAGAACCAAGGCAATCAAAGGGATACGAATAGTATTGAAGATAGCAGATCCCATACGATTGAAAGCTACCTTGTAACTGTTTAGAGAATAGCCTTTGACAAATACCATACCTGATGTTTTTAGGAAAGAAGTATAAATCAAGTAGACTTGAGGTAGAACAGAGAACAAGATAATTCCGTAGACTGTTGCATAAATGGCAGCCATTTTTCCTTTTGTAGTTTTTTTAGACTCAATTGGATGGAGCGAATTCATGCTGAAACTGTAGCGATTTGAAATGTATTTTTGGATAAGGAAAATTGCCAAGGCAATGATAATCGCCATAATTGCTAAAGCAGATGCAAAAGCTGAATTTCCTCCAACCTCGCTAATAAATTGGGTATAAATCAGAACAGGGAAAGTCCGATATCCTTCACCAATCAACATAGGGGTTCCAAAGTCTGAGAATGCTCTCATAAATACAAGCAGGGCAGCTGCTAGTAAGGTTGGAACTAGGAGAGGTAAAACAACCGTTACGATACGCTTAAATCCGAAGGACCCCATGCTTTCAGCAGCTTCAAGTAGAGAATTGTCAATACTTTTCATTGTCCCAGCAACGTATAGAAATACCAGTGGGAATAGTTGCAGTGTAAAGACAAGTACAATTCCTTTGAATCCATAAATATCGATAGCTGGAAGATGAAGGGTATTTGTCAGAAATTTAGTGATGACCCCATTTCGTCCCAGCAAGAGAATCCAGGAGTAGGCTCCCACGAAAGGAGCTGACATGGAAGCAATGATAATTAATATTTGTAGAAATTTCTTTCCCTTGAAGTCATACATAGAGAAGAGATAAGCTAATAAGGTTCCTACGACTAAGGAAGTGACAGTAGCGGTAATGGAAACCTTGAAACTGTTGACGAGTGTCTCAGAGTAGTAGGCTTTACTAAAGAAAGTGACAAAATTAGCTAGTGAAAATTGTCCCTCATGTATGAGTGCTTGCTTGAGCACGGTAACGATAGGATAAACCAGAAAGACAAGATAGGTAAGAAAGATGAAGAAAGAGGAGGCTGTCCAAATATTTAGTTTTTTACGTTCCATGGTTGACTCCTTTTATCAGGTTTTGCGAACCATCTGCAGAAAAGACGTTTAATTTTTGGGTATTGATTCGTAGACGAATACGATCGCCTTTTTGTAGATCTTCTTCAAAAGTTGATTCTTCGCTAACTTGAATTTTTGAGGCAAAACCTGTCTCAATGAAATACTCCGTATTTAGTCCAAGATAGACGCTATCGCTAATAGTTCCTTCAATATCTCCCGATTCATCTTTGATAAACTCTTCAGGACGAATGCTTACATGAATAGCTTGTTCCTCAGCCTGATCAAGAGCTGGCATTCGAAGAGCATAGCCATCTGAAAAGACGATATAAGCGCCGTCGCTTCGTTTTTCAAGATTGGCAGGAATAATATTTGTGCGTCCGATAAAAGTTGCTACAAACTCATTAGCTGGTTTATGATAGAGTTCTTTTGGTCGGCCGATTTGTTGGATAACCCCATCTTTCATAACAGCAATTTGGTCTGAAATAGCCATAGCTTCTTCTTGGTCGTGGGTCACATAAACGGTTGTAATTCCCACTTCGTGTTGGATTTCTCGAATGGCTTGACGCATATCCAAGCGAAGTTTGGCATCTAGATTACTAAGTGGCTCGTCCATGAGGAGAACACTTGGATTAACCGCTAAGGCACGTGCCAAAGCGACACGTTGTTGTTGTCCACCACTGAGTTTATCGGGCTTTCGATCCGCATATTGAGCGATTTGCATGAGTTCAAGATACTTGTTGGTTTGTTGAATCAATTCTTCTTTTGGAACCTTCTTTTGCTTAAGACCAAAAGCAACATTGTCTCGGACAGTCAAATGCGGGAAAATAGCGTAGTTTTGGAAAACCATCCCGATATTGCGTTTGCTAGGTTCCATATTATTTATTTTTGTATCATCGAAGTAAAATTCTCCGCCTTCGATACTGTTGAAACCTGCAATCATACGAAGAAGGGTCGTTTTCCCACACCCTGAAGGCCCAAGAAGGGTAAAGAGACTTCCTTTTGGAATTGTAATGTTCAAATTCTCAATAACAGGGACATCGTGATAGATTTTTTTTGCGTTAATAATTTTGATCTCACTCATAGTGAACCTCTTTTACTGTTTAGATTGGATATCTGTAAAGACTTCGTTGTATTTTTTAACGATATCTGATTTATTCTTGATGACATAATCATAATCTTCAGTGAGTGTTTTGATTTTGTCAATTGGTTTCATATTTTCGCTCGTTTTAGCATTTTTACGAACAGGACGGTTAGTAGTGGTTGTACCAAGTGTATCTTGTACTTCTTGAGAGATAATAAAATCGATAAATTTCTTGGCATTTTCCATATTTTTCGCTTTTTTAACGATAGCAGCACTAGCAGGTAGGAAGACTGTTCCTTCTTTTGGATAGACTACCTTAATGTTAGCTCCGTCATTTAAGAGTTTAACTGCTGGATCTTCATAAGAGAGACCAACAGCCATTTCTCCGTCAGCGACTGCTTTATAGACACCAGATGAGCTTGAACCGATTTTACCATCAATAAGTGTGAAGAGATCTTTTACATAAGACCAAGCTTTATCGTCTTTGTAACCACCTTGAGCTTGTAGCATATTTGTTAATTGAGCAAAGGCGCTAGAAGAGTTTGCTGGGTCAGCAGTTGCGATTTTTCCTTTTAGTTCAGGTTTGAGAAGGTCGCTATATCCTTCTATGTTCATGCCTTTAGTTAAATCAGGATTGACGATTAAAACACTACCATCTAGTGTATAAGGAGTAGAGTAGCCAGTTATGTTTTGATATTCTTTGATAACATTATCATTTTCTTTTGAAGTATAGTTTTCAAAGAGTTCTCCGTGGGTAGCATATTGTGTATAAGAACCACCAAAGATAACATCGGCTACAGGAGCTTCTTTTTCTGACTCTAGTTTTTTGAAAAGTTCTCCAGTACCAGCTTGAATCAGTTCTACTTTAATACCGTATTTTTCTTCAAAGGCAGGAATAGTTGCTCCGATTAAGCCCTCTGAGTTTGGTGAATAAACGACTAGCGAACCGCCGTCTCCTTTATCAGATGAACCGCCATCGGCAGATTCATTAGAAGAACAAGCAGCAAGACCAAAAAGAGCTAGTCCGCAAGCAGCATAATACATCCATTTCTTTTTCATGATGGATACCTCCGTTATGTTATTTAAGTTTATTTTAAAACAATGTAAGCGTTTTTAAAACTGATAATTCTATTCTATTAGAGTAAAATTCTCTACAAAAACGGAAGTAATCTTTTGATTTTATAGTAGGGTTTGACAGTTAATCATTGGAAAGTCAAATGTTATTTTTTAGATTGGATATCTGTAAAAATATCATTATACTTTTTAAGAATGGCAGATTTGTTTTTTATGACATAATCGGAATCTTCAGTGGCAATATTGATTTCTGTCATAGCCTTCATATTTTTATTGGTTTTAGCATTTTTACGAATGGGTCTGATTGTTGTTTCAGTTCCTAGCTTATCTTGGATTTCTTGAGAAAGGAGGAAGTCGATAAACTTCTTAGCATTTTCCATGTGTTTGGCATTTTTGACGATAGCCGCGTTACCAGGTAAAAAGACGGTTCCTTCTTTTGGATAAATGACTTTTACATCAACTCCATCATTTAAGAGTTTTAAGGCAGGATCTTCATAGGTGAGCCCTACGGCCATTTCTCCATCGGCGACAGCTTTGTAAACATTTGAAGAGCTAGATGCAATCTTTCCATCTACTAGGGTAAATAGATTTTTTACATAGTTCCAAGCCTGTTCATTTTCGTATCCACCTTGATCGACAAGCATGTTTGTTAATTGTGCAAAGGCGCTAGAAGCATTACTTGGATCAGCAGTAGCGATTTTTCCTTTTAATTTAGGATTGAGTAGATCATTGTAGCCTTCAATTTTAATATCTTTTGTAAGAGCTGAATTGGCAATGATGACACTGACATCAAGTGTATAAGGCGTGTAGAATCCAGTTTTATTTTGATATTCAGAGATTATCTGGTCGTTCTCTTGAGAAATATAAGGTTCAAAAAGATTTTCGTTAGAAGAGAAGAGGGCGTAGGAGCCTCCGAAAATGACATCGGCTACAGGCGATTCTTTTTCAGCCTCAGCTTTTTTGAACAATTCACCAGTGCTGGCTTGTACTAAGTCAACCTTAATACCATATTTTTCTTCGAAGGCTGGGATTGTTTCTTCGATAAGGTCTTCAGGGTTAGGCGAGTAGACAACCAAAGTGTTATCTGAATCTTTTTCAGCGCTAGTTTCCGCTTCTATAGGTGAAGAACATCCTGATAAAGAAAGGAATATCCAGCTACAAGAGAGAAAGAATAGTATTTTTTTCATAAGTATCTCCTTTTTTACGAACATTTTCTCTACCTAGATTGTTAATGTTTTTAAATTGTAGAGTTCTACAGGATATAATAAAAACCTTAAAGAAATCTAAAACGAGAAATAGGAAATGGGTGTCTCGAGCAAGGATGGGTAAACTGTAGCTGGGATTTCGATGAGAAGTATAAAATAAAAAGATTGCTACAGTAGAGTTGAGCAATCCTTTTACATCAATGGTTTTTATCCATGAGTTTTAATTCTTTTGGAGAAATATGTAGATACTTTTTAAAAACTTTGGCAAAATATTTATAGTCTGAAAATCCAACTTGTTCAGAGATATCGCTTAAGGGAGAATTAGGGAATTCAGCCATTTTATCTATAGCTTGCTTGAGGCGGTAGCGTAAGATATATTCATTTAGCGTCATTGGGAAGTCTTCTTTGATAACCTTATATAGATAACTTTCGCTATACCCTAGATTCTCTGCAATGGTAGAAATGGTAAAGTGCATGCAGTAGTGTTGATGAACAAATTCAAGAATTTGCTGAATGATTTGGTTTTGTGTATCGACTTGTTGGATAGAGGTGAGTAAAGTTTGATATTCTTCTAAAAAAGGAGTTTCTTGATAAGTGCTAACTCGTAATCGCAAAACAATTTTTTGAAGACATTCTGTCAATTCCTTGGTATCAATTGGTTTGGATAGAAAATCAACTGCCCCATATTGCATGGCTTTTTTGGCATTTTGAAAATCGTTATAACCTGATAAGATAACTTTTTCATAGGAGAGAGTACGAGTGGCTTCGAACATCATGAAAGCATCCATAATTGGCATTGTGATGTCTGTTAAGACAATATGAGGTTCTTTTTCTTGGATGAGTTTCATTCCCTCTTGACCGTGACTAGCAGTTCCTACAACTTGGATACCTAAGGCAGAGTAGTCTACGGCAATCTCTAGCCATTTTCGAATGAGGTGTTCGTCTTCTACGATAATGAGCTTAAACATGAGTTAGTCCTTTCGTTATAAATTTGACCCAAGTTTCTCC
Source organism: Streptococcus mitis (assembly GCF_003942775.1). GTDB lineage: Bacteria > Bacillota > Bacilli > Lactobacillales > Streptococcaceae > Streptococcus > Streptococcus mitis_CN. The sequence continues at coordinate 217,133 of NZ_RJNX01000002.1, forward strand.
TCGGCGATTGACTCCTAAATCTAGCTGGACATCAGAAAAGAAATTGCTCAATCGTTTATAGCTGTTAACGATGCCATGCTGGGTATGAGGGCTTTCTAAAGAGTCTAAAATAGCGAGTCGCTCTTGTTTTGTGAGTCCTCCAGCATTATCCTTGACTAAAAAAGTTAGAGAATCTGCTTCCAAGGTAATTTGGATATCAATATGAAGATCAATACGGTATTGCATCCCATATTTTATAGCATTTTCTACTAGAGGAAGCAAGAAAAGTTTAGGAATAGGTTGATTATCGACAGTTTCTGGGCAGACAATATCATAGGAAAAGTGTTCAAAACGAATCTTATGAATAATAAGGTAATCCTCTATAATCTTTAAATCTTGGCAAATGGTTGTTTCTTTTTCTAAATCGGTGATACTGTAGCGAAGAATGCGCGTGAGGTTTTGAATCAGGTCTTGTGTGAGAGCGGCATCCATTAAAGAAGTGATTTTAATCGTCTCAAGTGTATTGTAGAGAAAATGAGGATTGAACTGAGCTTCCAGCATTTTTCTTTCAAAAATCCACTTTTCTTTTTCTATGGTCAACATTTTTTGATGAAGTTGATCTAATTCGTACAACATATTGTTGATTTTTTCTGCCATAAACTCAAACTCATCACCTGTTTGTAGATAAAGCCTTTTTTCTGCTTGTTTAGGAATTTCTTGAAGTTGGTAAACCAAACTTTCAATAGGAACAGCGTTGTGTGTAGCAATCTTATGAGCAATTCGTCTTGCTTGCCAGAAGTAGAGGAAGAATATACATAAGGTGAGAATGGAGGCTAGGCCGAGTAGGCTAGGAATAGGAAAGAAGGATTGAAAAGTATAGATTGAAAAAATAGCACCGACTTTTTCTTTTTGAACAATAAGCGGTTCATTCGCATACCAGTGGGTGCGAGAGTGTAGGAGTTTCTCATCAAATTTTTCAAGAGTGGAACGAGTAAATTGATTTGTATTGTTGGAAAACATATTTCCAAAGCTATCGGTAATGATGTATTTAGAATTTATCATTGGGAAACTTGAGATGAAATCATTCTCATTTACGAAAGTAATAGTATAGGCCTTAACTCGTTGGTTTTGAAGTAGTGGTTTGATAAAGAGTGTGTAATGTTGCTTATCTGAAGAGAGTGCAATTTTTTCTGTAACTTTATCTTGAGAAGGATTTTGAATGAGCAGTTTTAGATAGTAGGGAGATAAAATACTTTCTTGATGATTTCGATTGGTACTAAATAGTAATTCACCTGTATCACTTAGGATAATGAGGTCAGAACTAAGTTTTAATTTAGCTTTTGTCTCGTAAAATAAGCTAAAAACTTCTCTCTCTGTGTGTTTGCCATCCAAAAATCCAGGAATCATTTTATAGTTCATAGTGGTCAGGAGCTCATTATTTGCTTCTTTCATCTCTTGAACTTGTTTGACAATCTGTCTCGTGTCTTTGGAGAGTTGTTGCTTTTGTAAAAAATAGGAAAAACCAAAAAGTAAAATGAGTAGTAAAAGAGAGGTCACAAAGGCTGCGATAGAGCTTCTATGGAGAATTTCTTTTTGGAGAGATTTTTTAAAGGAATGAGACATCTGCTACCTCCTTGGAAGGGTTTTCTGTTATAAGTATAGCAGTTTAAAAATTCTAGAGCAAGGTAAAATAGAAAAGGTCTAACCAAAATTTTTTAGCTAAACCTTTTGAAAAGTTAAGTATGTATTATAGATGCTTGTTATATGCAAATAGCTAGAGCAGTTCAAGGAGATAAACTAGAAATAACAATTAATATGATGGTTCAGAAATACCTTTTGATAATCAATAAGATCTTCGGGATGAAGTGCGTTGACTCCATCCATTTCATATTTCCGATTTAATAAACGATATTTGTTTTCACCAAATTGATGAAAAGGGAGTAGTTGAACTTGGTCGATATTTAATGAGTTAAATAGAGTAGCGAATTCTTCTGCATCCTCTAAACTATTGTTAAAATCAGGAATAACCGGGATTCTTAAAACGATAGTTTTATGTTGAGAAAAAGCATAATGAATGTTTTTAATAATCATTTGATTAAAAACCCCAGTCACTTTTTTATGTTTTATAGAATTATAATGTTTTAGGTCTGTGTAGATAAAATCTACATATTGGATTAAATCAATAAATTTTTCATGATCAACAAAGGCAGTGGTTTCAATTGCAGTATGTATGTGATGCTCTTTGGCTGATTTTAAGATAGCTTTAGCAAATTCAAACTGAGCAAATATTTCACCTCCAGATAAAGTTAACCCCCCACCGGATTCTTCGTAAAATTCCTTGTCTTTCAATACTTCTGTAATAATTTCTTCTACAGTTTTCTCTTCACCGACTAAGGTGAATTTCTCACGTTGAGCATCTTTCATTTTTTCAGGTTTCATTTTTTGAGATTCAGGATTAGAACACCATGGGCAGCGCAGAGGACATCCTTTTAAAAAAACAGTTGTACGAATACCCGGACCGTCATGAATTGAAAAGTGTTGAATATTAAAAATAATTCCTTTAGATATTTCCATAAGAGTTCCTCCTCTTTATAATTCTATCCTATCACAAAAACGAAAGAAAAACAATTACGAACGAAAGTTTAATTTGTTGTTTTTTGCTTTTTATTTTGGTAGAATAAAACGGAGGTGTAAAATGAAAAGATTGGAACAAATTATTAAATTAGTATCAGAATATGAAAAGATTGATGTTAATACATTATCGGAAAAATTAAATGTATCGAAAGTAACGATTAGAAAAGATTTAGATAAATTAGAGTCAAAAGGCTTATTACACAGAGAGCATGGATATGCTGTGTTAAATAGTGGAGATGACTTAAATGTACGCTTGTCAATTAATTATGAAATTAAGAGAAAAATTGTTCAAGAAGCAGTAAAATTGGTATCAGATAATGAAACAATAATGATAGAATCTGGGTCAACCTGTGCTTTACTTGCTGAGGAAATTTGCAAGCAAAAAAGAAATGTCACTATTGTAACAAATTCATTTTTTATAGCAAATTTTGTAAGAGGTTATGATTCATGTCGTGTTATTGTTCTTGGTGGAGAGTTTCAGAAAGATTCACAGGTTACCGTAGGACCTTTATTAAAAGAAATGATACAGACTTTTCATGTGCGTCAAGCTTTTGTTGGGACAGATGGCTACGATAAAGAGATGGGCTTTACAGGAAAAGATTTAATGCGCAGTGAGGTAGTTCAATATATTTCAGCAGCGTCGGATAAAGTCATTGTGCTAACTGACTCAAGTAAATTTGATAAAAGGGGTACAGTAAGAAGATTTGCTTTAAGTCAAGTCTATGAAGTAATAACAGACGAAAAACTTTCTAAACAAAATATAGCTACATTAGAAAATGCTGGGATAATGGTTAAGGTAGTTTCGTAAGAGGTTAAGTGTATGAATCAAGATAGGAATAAACTGCTTTCTAAAATTGCTTATCTGTATTATATTGAGAACTTAAATCAGTCACAAATAGCAGAAAAATTAGGAATTTATAGAACCTCTATTAGTAGAATGTTAGCAGAAGCAAGGAATGCAGGAATTGTTAAAATTGAAATAGAGAATTTTGATACCAATATGTTTAAGTTGGAAAATTATGTAAAAGAAAAATATGGTCTGGAAAGTTTAGAAATTATTCCAAATGAATTTGATGATAATCCAACAATTTTATCTGAAAGAATTTCTCAAGTTGCAGCAGGTGTCCTTAGGAATTTAATTGATGATAATATGAAAATTGGCTTTTCTTGGGGGAAAAGTTTAAGTAATTTAGTAGATTTAATCCACAGCAAAAGTGTCCGAAATGTTCACTTCTATCCTCTAGCAGGTGGTCCTAGTCACATACACGCTAAATACCATGTTAATACACTGATTTATGAAATGTCTAGAAAATTTCATGGAGAGTGTACATTTATGAATGCAACGATTGTGCAAGAAAATAAATTGTTAGCAGATGGTATTTTGCAATCAAGATATTTTGAAGATTTGAAAAAAAGTTGGAAAGATTTAGATATAGCTGTGGTCGGAATTGGTGATTTTAGTAAAAAAGGAAAACATCAATGGTTAGACATGCTTACAGAGGATGATTTTAAAGAATTGACCAAAGTTAAAACTGTAGGAGAAATTTGTTGTCGATTTTTTGATTCAAAAGGTAAAGAAGTATATGAAAACTTACAGGAAAGAACGATAGCAATTTCTTTGGAAGATTTAAAAAATATTCCTCAAAGTTTAGCTGTTGCTTACGGTGATACGAAAGTATCTTCGATTCTTTCTGTCTTGCGTGCTAATTTAGTAAATCATTTGATTACAGATAAAAATACAATTTTAAAAGTTTTGGAAGAAGATGGTGATTTTTCTTTTCGAAATATTTTATGTGAGTGAAAATGATAGACTGATTCAGTTTATCGTTTTTTATTTTCAATCATTTGCACATTTGTGCTTATATAAATAAAAATAGTCTATCTGTTGTTTTTTGAATTGACAACTTTATTATGTAGTTGTATTCTAGAGTTACAAAAGAAAATTTTAAAATTTCAAATGAAAAAAGCTTTTTACATAGTGAAATGAGGAGGAATTTATGGAAATTATTGTTCCTGATCAAATTATCATGGGTTTAATTTTATATGCTGGCGATGCGAAACAACATATTTATAAAGCATTAGATTACATAAAAAACGGTACATGTGAACGATGTGAAGAAGAAATCCAGTTAGCTGATGCAGCCTTATTAGAAGCCCATAATCTACAAACAAAATTTTTGGCACAGGAAGCGTCTGGTACAAAGACAGAAATCACAGCTCTCTTTGTTCATTCACAAGATCATCTCATGACTAGTATGACGGAGATTAATTTAATCAAAGAAATTATTAGTTTGAGAAAAGAACTTGATAAAAAATAATACTAGAGTATTAACATAGAGGAGGAAAATATAATGGTGAAGATTGGTTTGTTTTGTGCAGCAGGCTTTTCTACTGGTATGCTTGTAAATAATATGAAAATTGCAGCGCAATCTAGTGGAGTTGAGGCAGAAATAGAGGCGTTTTCTCAGTCTAAATTAGCGGATTATGCCCCAAATCTAGATGTTGCACTGTTGGGGCCTCAAGTTGCTTATACATTAGATAAATCAAAAGAAATTTGTGATAAGTGTGATATTCCGATAGCTGTTATTCCGATGATGGACTATGGTATGTTAGATGGGAAAAAAGTATTAGACTTGGCCCTATCTTTGATTAGTGGGTAAGAAAAGGAGATTTATTATGGCAAAGATGGATGTTCAAAAAATCATTGCACCTATGATGAAGTTTGTGAATATGCGTGGTATTATAGCTCTAAAAGATGGTATGTTGGCTATTTTACCATTAACAGTAGTTGGTAGTTTATTCTTGATTATGGGACAATTGCCATTTGAAGGATTAAACAAGAGCATTGCTAGTGTATTTGGAGCAAATTGGACAGAGCCGTTTATGCAAGTATATTCAGGAACTTTTGCGATTATGGGTCTAATTTCTTGTTTTTCAATTGCCTATTCTTATGCTAAGAATAGCGGAGTAGAGGCTTTGCCAGCTGGGGTTCTATCTGTATCTGCATTCTTTATTTTGCTAAGATCATCTTATATCCCTAAACAAGGTGAGGCAATTGGGGATGCTATTAGTAAAGTTTGGTTTGGAGGTCAAGGAATTATCGGTGCTATCATTATAGGTTTGGTAGTAGGAAGTATTTATACCTTCTTTATAAAGAGAAAAATTGTTATTAAGATGCCAGAACAAGTTCCACAAGCTATTGCGAAACAGTTTGAAGCAATGATTCCAGCATTTGTAATTTTCTTACTTTCTATGATTGTATATATTTTAGCGAGCTCATTGACTAATGGCGGAACATTCATAGAAATGATTTATTCTGCTATTCAAGTTCCATTGCAAGGTTTAACTGGATCTTTGTATGGTGCAATTGGGATTGCATTCTTTATATCATTTTTATGGTGGTTTGGTGTCCATGGACAATCGGTAGTAAATGGAGTAGTGACAGCTCTGCTTTTATCTAATCTTGATGCTAATAAAGCTATGCTAGCCTCTGGTAATCTATCATTAGAAAATGGTGCACATATTGTTACTCAACAATTTTTAGATTCATTTTTAATTCTATCTGGTTCAGGGATTACGTTTGGACTTGTAGTTGCGATGCTTTTTGCATCAAAATCTAAACAGTACCAAGCGTTAGGGAAAGTAGCAGCTTTTCCAGCAATATTTAACGTAAATGAGCCGGTTGTATTTGGATTTCCGATTGTCATGAATCCAGTTATGTTTGTACCTTTCATTCTTGTTCCTGTACTTGCAGCTGTTATAGTATATGGAGCTATTGCAACAGGTTTCATGCAGCCATTTTCAGGAGTTACATTACCTTGGAGTACCCCAGCTATTATATCAGGATTTATGGTTGGTGGATGGCAAGGAGTTATTACTCAGCTAGTGATATTAGCGATGTCTACATTAGTTTATTTCCCATTCTTTAAAGTACAGGATCGTTTAGCTTATCAGAATGAAGCATGATAATTCCAAAAAACATTTGTGTATTATCATTAAACACACACATTTGTGCTAAAAATTAGAGAGTTAAAGTTTTTCTAGTTAAAAGCTTGAAATTTTCTAAAAAACCAGGTATTATATTTTCGAAAGAAACAAAAATATTTTCGAAAGAAAGGTGCTTATTATGGTAAATAAAGAAGTAGCAAGAACGACAATCAAGACAGAATATTTTGGTAGCCTTACTGAAAGGATGAACAAATATCGAGAAGATGTTTTAAATAAAAAACCTTATATTGATGCTGAGAGAGCGGTTCTAGCAACACGCGCTTATGATCGATATAAGGAACAACCTAATGTCCTAAAACGCGCCTATATGCTGAAAGAAATTTTGGAAAATATGACTATCTATATCGAAGAAGAATCTATGATTGCGGGAAATCAAGCTTCTTCCAATAAAGATGCTCCTATTTTTCCAGAATATACGCTAGAATTTGTTCTCAATGAGTTGGATCTTTTTGAAAAGCGTGATGGAGATGTTTTCTATATTACTGAAGAAACAAAAGAACAACTTAGAAGTATTGCTCCGTTTTGGGAAAATAATAATTTACGTGCTAGAGCTGGTGCCTTGTTACCTGAAGAAGTGTCTGTTTATATGGAAACAGGATTCTTCGGTATGGAAGGTAAGATGAATTCTGGAGATGCTCACTTAGCAGTTAACTATCAGAAGCTGTTGCAATTTGGTTTAAGAGGTTTTGAAGAGCGGGCTCGTAAAGCGAAAGCAGCTCTAGATTTAACAGATCCAGCAAGTATTGATAAATATCATTTTTATGACTCTATATTTATCGTAATCGATGCTATTAAAGTATATGCAAATCGCTTTGTTGCTCTTGCTAAAAGTTTAGCCGAAAATGCAAATCCTAAACGTAAGAAAGAATTACTTGAGATTGCAGATATTTGCTCTCGAGTCCCATATGAACCGGCAACTACTTTTGCAGAAGCTATTCAATCAGTCTGGTTTATTCAATGTATTTTACAAATTGAATCTAATGGTCACTCTCTTTCATACGGCCGTTTTGATCAATATATGTATCCATATATGAAGGCTGATTTAGAAAGTGGTAAAGAAACAGAAGATAGCATTGTTGAACGTCTGACAAATCTTTGGATTAAGACAATTACAATTAATAAGGTTCGCAGTCAAGCACATACATTTTCTTCAGCAGGAAGTCCTTTATATCAAAATGTTACAATTGGTGGACAGACTCGAGATAAGAAGGATGCTGTTAACCCATTATCTTATTTGGTATTAAAATCAGTTGCACAAACTCATCTACCGCAACCTAATCTAACTGTACGTTACCATGCAGGTTTAGATGCTCGTTTCATGAATGAGTGTATTGAGGTGATGAAACTTGGTTTTGGTATGCCTGCATTTAATAATGATGAGATTATTATTCCTTCTTTTATTGCAAAAGGAGTAATGGAAGATGATGCTTATGACTACAGTGCCATTGGATGTGTTGAAACGGCAGTTCCAGGAAAATGGGGATATCGTTGCACAGGTATGAGTTATATGAACTTCCCTAAGGTTCTACTTATCACGATGAATGATGGAATTGATCCGGCTTCGGGTAAACGGTTTGCACCAAGCTTTGGTCATTTTAAGGATATGAAGAACTTTTCTGAATTAGAAAATGCTTGGGATAAAACACTAAGATATTTGACACGAATGAGTGTTATTGTTGAAAATTCTATTGATTTATCATTGGAACGAGAAGTTCCTGATATTCTATGTTCAGCATTGACTGATGATTGTATTGGTCGTGGAAAACATCTTAAAGAAGGTGGAGCAGTATATGACTATATATCAGGTTTGCAAGTTGGAATTGCAAATTTGTCGGATTCATTAGCTGCAATTAAAAAATTGGTATTTGAGGAAGAACGTATAAGCCCAAGTCAGCTTTGGCATGCACTGGAAACAGATTATGCTGGAGAAGAAGGTAAGGTCATTCAAGAAATGTTGATTCATGATGCACCTAAGTACGGTAATGATGATGATTATGCTGATAAATTAGTTACTGCTGCTTATGATATTTATGTTGATGAAATTGCTAAATATCCTAATACACGTTATGGAAGAGGACCTATTGGCGGAATTCGTTATTCAGGAACATCTTCTATCTCAGCCAACGTAGGACAGGGAAGAGGAACATTAGCAACTCCAGATGGACGCAACGCGGGTACACCGTTAGCAGAGGGTTGTTCACCATCACATAATATGGATCAACACGGTCCTACATCTGTTTTAAAATCTGTTTCAAAATTACCAACAGATGAAATTGTAGGTGGGGTTCTCTTAAATCAGAAAGTAAATCCTCAAACGTTAGCCAAAGAAGAAGATAAATTAAAACTAATTGCTTTGTTACGAACATTCTTTAATCGTTTACATGGGTACCATATTCAATACAATGTTGTTTCCAGAGAGACCTTGATTGACGCTCAGAAACATCCTGAAAAACACAGAGATTTAATTGTTCGTGTTGCAGGATACTCTGCATTCTTCAATGTTCTTTCTAAGGCAACCCAAGATGATATTATAGGACGTACTGAGCATACTTTGTAAAATAAAGAGGTTCTTTTTATGGAATTTATGCTTGACACATTAAATTTAGATGAGATTAAAAAGTGGTCTGAAATTTTACCACTAGCTGGGGTAACTTCAAATCCCACTATTGCAAAAAGAGAGGGTTCGATTAATTTTTTTGAACGAATCAAAGATGTAAGAGAATTGATTGGCTCTACACCCTCTATTCATGTTCAGGTGATTTCTCAAGATTTTGAAGGTATCTTAAAAGATGCCCATGAAATTCGGAGACAAGCAGGAGATGATACATTTATCAAAGTACCTGTTACTCCAGCTGGATTACGTGCAATAAAGGTGCTAAAAAAAGAGGGTTACCATATCACTGCAACAGCTATTTATACAGTTATTCAGGGATTATTAGCTATCGAAGCAGGAGCGGATTACCTAGCTCCATATTATAATAGAATGGAAAATCTGAACATTGATTCAAATTCTGTCATTCGTCAATTAGCTCTTGCTATTGATAGACAGAACTCTCCTAGTAAGATTTTAGCTGCATCCTTTAAAAATGTAGCACAAGTAAATAATGCTTTAGCTGCAGGTGCGCATGCTGTTACAGCAGGAGCAGATGTTTTTGAATCAGCTTTCGCCATGCCATCTATCCAAAAGGCGGTTGATGATTTTTCTGACGATTGGTTTGTTATTCAAAATGGTCGTTCCATTTAGATAGAGAGGAAATACATATGAGAATTTTTGCTAGCCCTTCTAGATATATTCAAGGGGAAAATGCCTTGTTCGAAAATGCCAAATCAATATTGGATTTGGGGAATCGTCCTATTCTATTATGCGATCAGTTGGTTTATGATATTATTGGAAAACGATTTGAAGATTACCTACATCGGTATGGTTTCCATATTGTTCTAGCCCAGTTTAATGGTGAAGCTTCTGACAATGAAATCAATCGAGTTGTTGCCTTGGCTGAGAAAGAAAATTGTGATAGTATTATCGGGCTTGGTGGTGGAAAGACGATTGATAGTGCAAAAGCTATTGCAGATTTGATTGAAAAACCTGTTATTATTGCTCCAACAATTGCATCGACAGACGCACCTGTATCTGCTTTATCTGTTATTTATACAGATGAAGGTGCATTTGATCATTATCTATTTTATTCTAAAAATCCAGATTTAGTTTTGGTTGATACAAAAGTTATTTCACAAGCTCCTAAGCGTTTATTAGCGTCTGGTATTGCAGATGGTTTAGCAACTTGGGTTGAGGCGCGTGCGGTTATGCAGGCAAATGGAAAAACTATGTTAGGACAACAACAAACGTTGGCTGGAGTTGCAATTGCGAAGAAATGTGAAGAAACGCTGTTTGCAGATGGTTTACAGGCTATGGCAGCTTGTGAAGCTAAAGTGGTGACACCAGCATTAGAAAATATTGTTGAAGCTAATACTTTATTGAGTGGCCTAGGTTTTGAAAGTGGAGGATTAGCTGCGGCGCATGCGATTCATAATGGTTTTACTGCATTGACAGGTGACATTCATCATTTAACACATGGTGAAAAAGTAGCTTATGGAACTTTGGTACAACTATTATTGGAAAATAGACCTAAAGAAGAACTTGATAAGTATATTGAGTTTTACAAAAAAATTGGTATGCCAACAACTCTAAAAGAAATGCATTTAGATCAAGTTGGATATGATGATTTAATAAAAGTTGGTAAACAAGCAACTATGGAGGGTGAGACAATCCATCAGATGCCGTTTAAGATTTCGCCTTCAGATGTTGCTCAAGCTATCATCGCTGTAGACGCCTATGTAAATTCAAAATAAACAATAAGGACTACTGTTTTCCAAATGGTAGTCTTTTATTGATCCTCGTATTGAATTCGACGTTCTTCATAAATCAAAAAGTGACATAGGTTGTCGTCTATTTATTATAAATACATTCATTAGCATTCCAGTCGTATCTTCGGTCTAAAATTAGTATTTTGTATTATAAGAGATAAGCTTCTTGTTTTGCTCTTTGGTTTCTCGCATAACAATAAGATAAAAAAGTGGGTGATAGAGCAATTCAGAGCCATCAAAATTAATGAAATACAGTATACAGTTTTTTCTTTTAACACATTTCAAATTCCCTCAAAAATGGTATAATAGTAACATCACAAAATTGGAGAGAGACCATGAGTTTTTACAATCATAAAGAAATTGAGCCTAAGTGGCAGGGCTACTGGGCAGAACATCATACATTTAAGACAGGAACAGATGCATCAAAACCGAAGTTTTATGCTCTTGATATGTTCCCTTATCCGTCTGGAGCTGGTCTGCACGTAGGACACCCAGAAGGTTACACAGCAACCGATATCCTCAGTCGTTACAAACGTGCGCAAGGCTACAATGTCCTTCACCCAATGGGGTGGGATGCCTTTGGTCTGCCTGCAGAGCAGTACGCTATGGATACTGGTAATGACCCAGCAGAATTTACAGCGGAAAATATTGCCAACTTCAAACGACAAATCAATGCGCTTGGATTTTCTTATGACTGGAATCGTGAAGTCAACACAACAGATCCAAACTACTACAAGTGGACGCAATGGATTTTCACCAAGCTTTACGAAAAAGGCTTGGCCTATGAAGCGGAAGTGCCAGTAAACTGGGTTGAGGAACTCGGAACAGCTATCGCTAATGAAGAAGTGCTTCCTGACGGAACTTCTGAGCGTGGAGGCTATCCAGTTGTCCGCAAGCCAATGCGCCAATGGATGCTCAAAATCACGGCCTATGCGGAGCGTTTGCTTAATGACTTAGATGAACTTGATTGGCCAGAGTCTATCAAGGACATGCAGCGCAACTGGATTGGTAAATCAACTGGTGCTAATGTAACCTTCAAGGTTAAGGGAACTGATAAGGAATTCACTGTCTTTACTACTCGTCCTGACACCCTTTTCGGTGCGACTTTCACTGTTTTGGCTCCTGAACATGAATTAGTAGACGCTATCACAAGTTCAGAGCAAGCAGAAGCAGTAGCAGACTACAAACACCAAGCTAGCCTCAAGTCTGACTTGGCTCGTACAGACCTTGCCAAAGAAAAAACAGGGGTTTGGACTGGTGCTTATGCCGTCAACCCTGTCAATGGTAAGGAAATTCCAATCTGGATTGCAGACTACGTCCTTGCTAGCTATGGTACAGGTGCGGTCATGGCTGTGCCTGCCCACGACCAACGTGACTGGGAATTTGCCAAACAATTTGACCTTCCAATCGTAGAAGTACTTGACGGTGGAAACGTTGAAGAAGCTGCCTACACAGAAGATGGCCTTCACGTTAATTCAGACTTCCTAGATGGATTGAACAAAGAAGACGCTATTGCCAAGATTGTGGCTTGGTTGGAAGAAAAAGGCTGTGGTCAAGAGAAGGTTACCTACCGTCTCCGCGACTGGCTCTTTAGCCGTCAACGTTACTGGGGTGAGCCAATTCCTATCATTCATTGGGAAGATGGAACTTCAACAGCTGTTCCTGAAAGTGAATTGCCACTGGTCTTGCCTGTAACCAAGGACATCCGTCCTTCAGGTACTGGGGAAAGTCCACTAGCTAACTTGACAGACTGGCTTGAAGTGACTCGTGAAGATGGTGTTAAAGGTCGTCGTGAAACCAACACTATGCCACAGTGGGCTGGTTCAAGCTGGTACTACCTCCGCTATATTGATCCACACAATACTGAGAAATTGGCTGATGAGGATCTTCTCAAACAATGGTTGCCAGTAGATATCTACGTGGGTGGTGCAGAGCATGCTGTACTTCACTTGCTCTACGCTCGTTTCTGGCATAAATTCCTCTATGACCTCGGTGTTGTTCCAACTAAGGAACCATTCCAAAAACTCTTTAATCAAGGGATGATTTTGGGAACCAGCTACCGTGACCACCGTGGGGCTCTTGTGGCAACCGACAAGGTTGAAAAACGTGACGGTTCTTTCTTCCATGTGGAAACAGGAGAGGAGTTGGAGCAAGCGCCAGCCAAGATGTCTAAATCGCTCAAGAACGTTGTTAACCCAGATGATGTTGTGGAACAATACGGTGCCGATACCCTTCGTGTCTATGAAATGTTTATGGGACCACTTGATGCTTCGATTGCTTGGTCTGAAGAAGGTCTGGAAGGAAGCCGTAAGTTCCTTGACCGTGTTTACCGTTTGATTACAAGCAAGGAAATTGTTGCGGAAAATAGCGGAGCTTTGGAAAAAGTTTACAATGAAACTGTCAAAGCTGTCACAGAACAAATTGAATCATTGAAATTCAATACAGCCATTGCCCAACTTATGGTCTTTGTCAACGCGGCTAACAAGGAAGACAAACTTTATGTAGACTACGCCAAAGGCTTCGTTCAGTTGATTGCACCATTTGCACCTCACTTGGCAGAAGAACTCTGGCAAACTGTTGCAGCAACTGGCGAATCTATCTCTTATGTAGCTTGGCCAACTTGGGATGAAAGCAAATTAGTTGAAGACGAAATCGAAATCGTTGTCCAAATCAAAGGAAAAGTTCGTGCCAAACTCATGGTTGCTAAAGATCTATCACGCGAAGAATTGCAAGAAATTGCTCTCGCTGATGAAAAAGTCAAAGCAGAAATTGATGGTAAGGACATCGTGAAAGTGATTGGGGTACCGAATAAATTGGTTAATATTGTTGTGAAATAAGATAGGAATCCTTCAGAGTAGAATCTGGGGGATTTTTTATTTGACAGGAAGTTTCTATTTTGTTAATATAATTAACAAAAGAAAGAGAGATTATGGATAAAAAAGAATTTATTGCATTTAATAATCGTTTCAATAGGTTTATTTTAGCGTTTGAAGAGTTAAAAAAAAATCAACATAAAAGGGGTGTTGACAAATCCATTACGTTGAATGAGGTACATTTGATTGTTGTGATTGGGGAAAATCAGCCCTTAAATCTAGTAAAATTATCTGAATTATTAGAAGTTTCAAGAAGTGCAATAACTCAAAGTGTTAGGAGATTGATTCAAAAAAATTTAGTTGTTTTTGATTTTGATCCGAATAATGGGAAAAATAAATATTTGAGATTATCTGAAAAAGGCATCGAAATTTTTAAAATCCATAAGGAGCAACAAGCATATATTGAAAAATCAATCTTTTCAGTTTTAAACAACTATAGCGAGGTGGAACTTAAAACAGTTGTGAAATTGATGGATGATATTGAAAAGGTGTGGATAGAATTACCGTGGTAAAAGTCACGGTAAATTTCAAATATAATTGTTAAGTGAATTAACAAAAAGGAGAAGATATGACTGTAAACATAGAACTGATTTCACAAACAGATTTAGCGGATGAATCTTTTTATATTGCTATTAATGGTTTAGAACCAAGGGCAATGTATTGTGTAGAAATGTACCTGTCTGATTATTACTGTATAAATGCTCCCTTGCTTTTAGATCATGATGTTATATGGAAATCAACCGCAATTTTTTTATCTGATCAGGACGGTATGATTGATACCTCTCAGACAGCATCTATTTCGGGATCTTATAAAGGAGTTTCAGAAATGGGATTATTCTTTAATGCGAAACCGTTGAAGAATAGGAAAAGGAGATTACCGAGTTCTCTTGATAGAATTCCATTACGAGATTGTTTTGGTGTTGAAATTAAAATCAGGCTGGGGAAAGATATGGTCGCGGAGCAAAGTTTTGTAAGGCGTTATATGAATCTGGGAGTAAGATATCAAGATATCTATGACAAGCATTTTCAAGGTCGATTATTTTATGATGAAAAGTTAAGAAGGGCGCCAGCCGTGATTATTGTTAGCGGTAGTGAGGGAAGAATTGAAAAAGCTCAGAATATTGCCCAACTTTTATCTTCTAGAGGCTATATTTGTCTTGCAATAGCTTATTTTGGTTTAGAGGGATTACCCCAAAATTTAGAGCGAATTCCAATAGAATGTCTGGAGGAAGCGAAAGATTTTCTATATCATCATCCTCAAGTTGATAATACAAAAATAGGAATATATGGTCGCTCTAAAGGAGCAGAGCTTGTTCTGGCTGGACAAAGTATTTTGGATGATGTGCAATGTTTAGTACTCAATTCTCCCTCAAATGTAATATTTGAGGGAATAAAGGGAAAACTTAATTCTCATTCATCTTCTTGGACATATTTACAAAAGGAACTTCCTTATCAAAAATTCCAGTTAGGAGATTATTTGTTAAACAAGTTTTTTGGAAAACATATTCCTGAAGATAGTAGGGCTCAGATTGATGTGAGTAAAATTTCCTCCCCTTTATTATTACTAGGAAGCGATGTTGATGAAATATGGAATGCATCATCCGCGATAGATGATATCATTTCACATTATAAAGGGGAATCCATTTTGTTTAAAAAATACCATGAAACAGGGCATATGTTGACGGTTGCTTATCAACCGAATCATCGTTATCGAAAAGATTGGTGCTTATTAATGAAAGAAAGTGTAGACTCTTGGCTTGTTACGATAAATTTTTTTGATACACATCTGAAGAATTTGTAGATAGTGCTGAACCGTACTATAATAGTCCTAACTAAGATAAAAACACAGTTCTGGTTGGTAGTCCAGTCTACAAAAGCAAACACTAAAACAAGAGAAATTTGAATACAAACAGTAAAAAATAGAGAGAAGCATAAGAGTTACTAGTGACTTTCTCTTTCATAAAATAGAACAGCTCTTCTCGGATAAAAAGAGCTGTTTTTTGCTTGTATTGAAAATTTTTTCCATGTATTATTTCCTAATAGATCTACTTGTCGTCAAAAATTTGGCTAATGGAAGTTTCAAATTTAGGGAAATACTTACTTGCTTCCAATTCAATCATATCATATTCAGCAATTTCATTTTGATAGAAGGAATTGTGTGTCATGATTTCTAGTTAATTTTTTATTGTTTGATTTGGCGAGAATAATACTACCGGTTCTTGAATTTTTCGGTCAGATGCAGTAAAACATCTCTTTTATAGCGCATATTTAAAAATATAATGTGTTGTTGTAAGTGTTTTTAAGCTTCATTTAGCAATTCGGCAGGAGAAAAATGGCTGTAGCCTTCTCTACTTTAACTTAACCCTAATCATCTCACCACTTAACCTCTCATTTTAACCACTTATCTCAAAAGTCGATTTTTCTTTCATACTTTTTGTTAAACTGGTGGGGTAAAGAGGAGGAACTAAATATGATTTTACAAGCTAAACATTTGACTAAATGGTACGGCAATCATATGGCTGTTGACGATATTCAGTTAGAGTTTGAAAAAGGGAGTTTTAATGCTATTTTGGGTCCCAATGGTGCAGGAAAATCAACCACCATTTCCATGTTAATCGGTTTGAAAAAGCCGACACAAGGTCAGATTCGCTATGCGCCAAATACGAAAATCGGAGTTGTTTTTCAAGCTAGTGTACTGGATGAGATGTTGACGGTTAGGGAAAATCTCACGATTCGTGCTCAACAGTATAAGGAGATTGCAGCAAGTCGTGTGGATGATTTGATCCATCAACTGGGCTTGACTGCTTTCCAGAAACAACTATATGGGACTTTATCAGGTGGGCAAAAACGTCGGGTTGATATTGCGCGTGCTCTTCTTTCGCGACCAGATATTCTTTTCTTGGATGAACCAACGACAGGTCTTGATATTCAGACTCGCAAATCCATCTGGGAGCTACTGTATCGGCTACAAAAGGATGAAGGTATGACTATTATCTTAACGACTCATTATCTGGATGAAGCGGATGAAGCGGATCGGATCTATATTGTTGATCATGGGAAAGTGATTGCGCAAGGTTCTGCGACTGCTATTAAAAGTCAGTATGCTTCTAATATCCTAAAAATTCGTTTTAAAGAAATGAAGGATTTAGAAAAGTTGTTACAGACTGGAATGACAGTAGAGGAAGAAAATGAGTTGGAATATCTTTTTTATCCAAGGACGTCACAGGAAGCCATTGAATATTTGGCAAAAGTTCGAGAAGAAATTGATTCTTTTGAGTTTCGTCCGGGCACTATGGATGATGCCTTTATTGCACTTACAGGAAGAGAGGTTCGCTAATGTTAGCTTTATTGAAACGGAATTTTATCTTATATTTTCGTAATCGTTCAGGAGTATTTTTCTCATTATTGGGGGCATTGATTTCCTTCCTGCTTTATATCATTTTTTTGCAGAAGAACTTGACGGATGCTTGGACCCAACTCCCTGATAATACGAAGCTTTTAAATAACTGGCTGATGGGTGGGACCTTGGCTGTGACTGGGATTACAACCAGTTTTACGGCTCTTACACAAATGGTACAGGATCGTGAAAATCAAGTGGATCAAGATCTCTTCTTGACAGATTTAGGTAGCTGGGGTTTACAGGTGTCCTATCTAATCAGTAGTATTGCCATCTCTTTTGTCATGCAGGTGTTTATGTTTGCTGTTATGAGCCTTTATTTTAAAGAGAGTCCAGTTATCAGTTATTTACCGGAAATTACTTTGATTATGCTGTTAAGCAGTCTGCTTTCAAGTGTGGTAAATATTCTTTTGATTTACCGTTTTCAATCTGTAGATAGTCTTGGCAAACTGGCAACTATAGTGGGGACTGCTTCTGGATTTTTGGTAGGAACTTATATCCCCATTGGAGTATTACCTGATTTTGCACAAATTATCATGAAGTGTACCCCTGCAACTTATATTGCTTCTCTCTATCGACAAATTTTAATGAAAGAGCGGTTAGAAACTGCATTTACAGGAAATAGCAGATTGTTAAAGGAATTTCAAGAAAAAATGGGAATCCAAATCAACTGGCAAGAACTATTGACAAAGGAAGAGACATACTTTATAGTGGTTATTATCAGTCTTGTCGCTATTTTTCTTTGGATTTTATTTGTTAAAGTGTTTAGCAAGAGAAAATAAAAGTATATTGGAGAGAAAATGAAGATTCGTTTTGAAATGAAGGCAGAGTTTTCAGAAAAGGACCCACATATTGTAATTCAGGCAGCTCAGTTAACCGACCAAGCGAGGGAAGTCATGGAGTATTTAGAACAATTTTCAACAACCAATCAGGTGGTCATTCCTATTCGAACGGATGATCATCTGGTTATGGTGAAAATTGAGGATCTTATTTTAGCAGATATCGATAAGAACTTGTTGACCATTTATACGGTAGACGGGATTTATAAAACTAAGGAAACATTGACAAACTTTCAGAATAGGATTAACCGACGGAACTTTATACAGATATCACGCCATTCAATTATAAACATTGACCACTTAGAATCGTTATCAGATAGTTTTTCAGGGAACATGATGGCTAAAATGACTCGGGGCATCAAATCTAGTGTGAGTCGGAAATACGTTAAGTCCTTAATGAATTATCTAGGTTTATAGGAGAAAATCATGAAACGATTAATTGATTATTTTGTATCGGGAATGCGTACGGCTTCCTTCTTTTATTTGAGTATGATGTTATTAGCTCAGTGTTATCCAGGTATTACCTATCCTGAACCAATGATAAAAAATATTCTAGCTCTGTTTTTAATGGGTGGAATTATGGGGGTATTGACTTTAATACTTGAAAAGCTAGAGTTTCTTGCTTTTAGTATACGTGTAGGAGTTCATTTATTAGTGACAGCTACTATTTTAGTATTGACCTCTCTATTTTTGGGCTGGGGTTCAGCCTTGTGGAGTCCCTTGCTTTGGTTCTTTTTCTTGTTAATTTATGGATTGATATGGTTGTATCAAATCTGGAAAAATCACAAACTCACCCAACGAATTAATCAAGCCTTAGAGGATAAAAGACAGAAAACGGGTCACTAATATAGTGTTGAGGATGAAGTTTGAAGACAGTGCCAGTTTCCAAAGAGAACAATTTGTGATATAGTATTTTCAGCGTAAAACAAGGAGAAGAAAGATGCCAGTAAACGAATATGGTCAAATGGTTGGGGAGTCAATGGAAGGTTATACACCAGGTGAATTGCCTTCTATTGATTTCTTAGAAGGGCGTTATGCTCGGATAGAGGCTCTCTCGGTAGAAAAACATGCGGAGGATTTGCTAGCTGTTTATGGCCTGGATACTCCTCGGGAGATGTGGACCTACCTTTTTCAGGAGCCAGTAGCAGATATGGAGGAGTTGGTTAGCCTTTTAAATCAGATGTTGGCTCGTAAGGACCGTTTTTACTATGCAATCATAGACAAGGCAACTGGTAAGGCCTTGGGAACTTTTTCTCTCATGCGCATTGACCAGAATAACCGAGTAATAGAAGTGGGAGCTGTCACTTTTTCTCCAGAGCTCAGGGGGACACGGATAGGAACCGAAGCCCAGTATCTCTTAGCTTGCTATGTCTTTGAGGAGCTGAACTATCGTCGCTATGAGTGGAAATGCGATGCTCTTAACCTGCCATCAAGACGAGCTGCGGAGCGTTTGGGATTTGTCTACGAAGGAACCTTCCGTCAGGCAGTGGTTTATAAGGAACGTACGAGGGATACGGATTGGTTGTCTATGATTGATAAGGACTGGCCCAAAGTCAAAGATCGTTTGGAAACATGGTTGGCTCCTGAAAACTTTGATAAAAATGGGCAACAATACAAGAGTTTGAGAGAATTCTAAGAGGTGTTGAGATGATTACTATTAAAAAGCAAGAAATTGTCAAGCTAGAGGATGTTTTGCATCTCTATCAGGCTGTCGGTTGGACAAATTATACCCATCAACCAGAGATGCTGGAGCAGGCCTTATCTCATTCATTAGCGATTTATGTGGCACTTGATGGCGATGCTGTGGTGGGCCTGATTCGTTTGGTTGGAGATGGATTCTCATCAGTATTGGTTCAGGATTTAATTGTTTTACCAATCTATCAGCGTCAAGGGATAGGTAGTGCTTTGATGAAAGAGGCTTTAGAGGATTACAAAGATGCCTATCAAGTCCAGCTGGTGACAGAACAGACAGAAAGAACCTTGGAATTCTATCGTTCTATGGGCTTTGAAATCTTATCCACTTATAATTGTATAGGAATGACTTGGTTGAATCGAGAAAAATAACAAAACTTATTTTTATTAAGCAAAGTTTAAGGATGGTCTAGTATCATATAGTCATTAAATAAAGACCTCTAACTTTATTTAATGAAATCCTAAAACTTTTTTCATCATAATCTCCCTTAACTCCACCCAATCAGGTGGAGTTTTTTGGCTCTATTTCAGGCTTTTGGGGACTATTCTAAAAATCATTTTTCGATATTTTTCGATATTTTTCGGATTTTGGTCGGGGAATTGGCGGGGACTTTTTGAGATTTTGTCGGGGATTTTTTAGCGAATATGACTAAGAAATAGGTCTGTTGTCACTTCAGCTACTTCAACCTCACTTTGAATGTAAGTGACTGTTAATTGAAGGACTAGAACTACTGTAATAATGTTCTTGGTTGTCAAGGAGTGAGTCATCATATTGTTGTACAGCGGTTAAAACTTGAAAAGCCGAGGATATAAACCTTTGACAAAATTTTTGAACTGTGGGATAATAAAAAGGAATTGAGTACTAGTTCTATATCATAGGCTAGAAAAGACCCCAAGCTAACTTCCATATTAAGCTTAGGGTCTTTTTTGACACTATCTATCTTTGTTTAGCTATTTATCGACTAAGCGAAGGATGACACCGACCACAATTGGTCCGATGATAGTTTTGAGTACTAATTCCATCATGGGCTATCTTACCTCCTTTCGTAGGCGGTGTAGCAGTGCCGTATAATATTATACCACATAAGTGCTAAACTCAGGAGTCACCCAATCGGGTGGCTTTTTTGTTTGTGGCTTGGTTTTTTGATATAATAGAGCCATGAGTAGAATTTTAGATAATGAGATAATGGGGGATGAGGAGTTGGTAGAACGCACGCTCCGTCCTCAGTACTTACGTGAATATATTGGACAGGATAAGGTCAAGGACCAGCTCCAAATCTTTATCGAAGCTGCCAAAATGAGAGATGAAGCGCTGGATCATGTCCTCTTATTTGGACCTCCAGGTCTGGGGAAAACGACCATGGCTTTTGTTATTGCCAATGAATTGGGAGTAAATCTCAAGCAGACTTCGGGTCCAGTCATTGAAAAAGCCGGTGATCTGGTAGCGATTTTGAATGACTTAGAGCCTGGGGATGTCCTTTTTATTGATGAGATTCATCGCTTGCCCATGTCTGTGGAAGAGGTGCTTTATAGTGCCATGGAGGACTTCTACATTGACATCATGATTGGGGCTGGTGAAGGCAGTCGCAGTGTTCATTTGGAGTTGCCACCTTTCACTTTGATTGGTGCGACGACTCGGGCTGGTATGCTCTCAAATCCGCTACGGGCACGTTTTGGAATTACAGGTCACATGGAGTATTATGCCCATGCTGACTTGACGGAAATTGTTGAGCGGACGGCAGATATTTTTGAGATGGAAATCACTCATGAGGCAGCATCCGAGCTGGCCTTGCGTAGTCGAGGAACCCCTCGTATTGCCAATCGTCTCCTCAAGCGCGTGCGCGATTTTGCCCAGATAATGGGGAATGGGGTTATCGATGATGTTATTACCGATAAGGCTCTGACCATGCTGGATGTTGACCATGAAGGTTTGGACTATGTGGATCAAAAAATCCTTCGCACCATGATTGAGATGTACGGTGGTGGCCCTGTCGGATTAGGAACTCTTTCTGTTAACATAGCAGAAGAGCGTGAGACAGTTGAAGACATGTATGAGCCCTACTTGATTCAAAAAGGCTTTATCATGCGGACACGGTCTGGACGGGTGGCGACTGCTAAGGCATATGATCACTTAGGTTATGAATACAATGAAAAATAAGCAAGAAATTCTAGAGGCTTTTAGAAAAAATCCAGATATGATGGCTATTCTGACGATTATACGAGACCTTGGTTTGAAAGATTCTTGGTTGGCAGCAGGTTCTGTCAGGAATTTCATCTGGAATCTCTTGTCAGATAAATCCCCTTTTGACTGTGAAACAGATGTAGATGTGATTTTCTTTAATCCAGATATTTCTTATGAGGAAACCTTATTACTGGAGAAAAAGCTACGAGAGGATTTTCCTCAGTACCAATGGGAGTTGAAAAATCAGGTCTATATGCATCAGCATAGCCCTTATACTGCTCCCTATACCAGTTCCCGTGATGCTATGAGTAAGTATCCAGAACGGTGTACGGCTGTTGGACTACGCTTGAATGAAGAATCCGATTTTGAACTCTATGCACCTTATGGTTTGGAGGATATTTTGAATTTTCAAGTTCGTCCAACTCCTCATTTTTTAGAGAATGAAGACCGAATGGAACTTTATCAAACACGTCTATCCAAGAAAAATTGGCAGGAAAAATGGAAAAATTTGATTTTTAAAAATCCTTAAGGAAACTTTAAGCTAGGAAGTGTATACTAAGTCCATAAGTTAAGAAGACCTTAACTTAAACTCCTAAAACTTTTTCATAATAATCTCCCTATAAAAAATAAAGTCGCCCAATCAGGCGGCTTATTTTTTTGGAAATGGGCTTTGTGCCTGAGAATAATACTCAATGAAAATCAAAGAGCAAACTAGGAAGCTAACCGCAGGTTGCTCAAAACACTGTTTTGAGGTTGCAGATAGAGCTGACGTGGTTTGAATTTGATTTTCGAAGAGTATAAATAGCTTAGTGATAGAAGAAAATAGGGAAATATGGTATAATGAAACGATAGATTTTTGAATAGGAATAAGATCATGTTTGGATTTTTTAAGAAAGATAAGGATGTGGAAGTAGAGGTTCCGACACAGGTTCCTGCTCATATCGGCATCATCATGGATGGCAATGGCCGTTGGGCTAAAAAACGTATGCAACCGCGAGTTTTTGGACACAAGGCGGGCATGGAAGCATTGCAAACTGTGACCAAGGCAGCCAACAAACTAGGCGTTAAGGTTATTACAGTTTATGCTTTTTCTACGGAAAATTGGACCCGTCCAGATCAGGAAGTCAAGTTTATCATGAACTTGCCAGTAGAGTTTTATGATAATTATGTCCCGGAATTGCATGCGAATAATGTTAAGATTCAAATGATTGGGGAAACAGACCGCCTGCCTAAGCAAACCTTTGAAGCTCTAACTAAAGCTGAAGAATTGACTAAGAACAACACAGGATTAATTCTTAATTTTGCCCTCAACTATGGTGGACGTGCTGAGATTACACAGGCTCTTAAGTTGATTTCCCAGGATGTGTTAGATGCCAAAATCAACCCAGGTGACATCACAGAGGAATTGATTGGTAACTATCTCTTTACTCAGCATTTGCCTAAGGATGTACGAGATCCAGACTTGATTATCCGTACTAGTGGAGAATTACGTTTGAGCAATTTTCTTCCATGGCAGGGAGCCTATAGTGAGCTCTATTTTACAGATACCTTGTGGCCTGATTTTGACGAGGCAGCCTTGCAGGAAGCCATTCTTGCCTACAATCGTCGTCATCGCCGATTTGGAGGAGTTTAGGAGGAAATATGACACAGGATTTACAGAAAAGAACCTTGTTTGCAGGGATTGCCCTGGCTATTTTCCTACCAATTTTAATGATTGGGGGACTCTTGCTGCAGATAGCAATTGGAATCATAGCCATGCTAGCCATGCATGAACTTTTGAAGATGAGAGGTCTAGAGACCATGACTATAGAGGGTCTCTTAACCCTCTTTGCAACCTTTGCCTTGACCATTCCCTTGGAGAATTACCTGACTTTTTTGCCAGTTGATGGGAATGTGGTTGCTTATAGTGTGTTGATTTCAATCATGTTAGGAACGACTGTTTTTAGCAGGTCCTATACGATTGAGGACGCTGTTTTCCCTCTTGCTATGAGTTTCTATGTAGGCTTTGGATTTAATGCTCTATTAGATGCTAGAATTGCAGGGTTAGATAAGGCACTATTAGCCTTGTGTATCGTCTGGGCGACAGACAGTGGTGCCTATCTTGTTGGGATGAACTATGGTAAACGAAAGTTAGCTCCGACAGTTTCTCCAAATAAAACCTTTGAGGGTGCCTTGGGTGGTATTTTAGGTGCGATTTTAGTAACTATTATCTTTATGATAGTTGACAGTACAGTTGCTCTTCCGTATGGAATTTACAAGATGTCAGTCTTTGCTATTTTCTTTAGCATTGCTGGACAATTTGGTGATTTATTAGAAAGTTCGATCAAGCGTCACTTTGGTGTCAAGGATTCTGGGAAATTTATTCCTGGACATGGTGGTGTTTTGGATCGTTTTGATAGTATGTTGCTTGTATTTCCAATTATGCACTTGTTTGGACTCTTTTAATCAAAAGACGGAGGAAATACTATGCTCGGAATTTTAACCTTTATTCTGGTTTTTGGGATTATTGTAGTGGTGCACGAGTTCGGACACTTCTACTTTGCCAAGAAATCAGGGATTCTAGTGCGTGAATTTGCCATTGGCATGGGACCCAAGATCTTTGCTCATATTGGCAAGGATGGAACTGCATATACCATTCGCATCTTGCCTCTGGGAGGCTACGTTCGCATGGCCGGTTGGGGTGATGATACAACTGAAATCAAGACAGGAACTCCTGTCAGTTTGACGCTTACTGATGATGGTAAAGTTAAACGCATCAATCTCTCAGGTAAAAAATTAGATCAAACAGCTCTCCCTATGCAGGTGACACAGTTTGATTTTGAAGACAAGCTCTTTATCAAAGGATTGGTTCTGGAAGAAGAAAAAACATTTGCAGTGGATCACGATGCAACAGTTGTAGAAGCAGATGGAACTGAGGTTCGGATTGCTCCCTTGGATGTTCAATATCAAAATGCAACTATCTGGGGAAAACTGATTACCAACTTTGCAGGTCCTATGAACAACTTTATCTTAGGTGTCGTTGTTTTTTGGATTTTAATCTTTATGCAGGGTGGTGTCAGAGATGTAGCTACCAACCAGTTTCATGTCATGCCCCAAGGGGCTTTGGCTAAGGTGGGAGTACCAGAAACGGCACAAATTACCAAGATTGGCTCACATGAGGTTAGCAACTGGGAAAGCTTGATTCAGGCTGTGGAATCAGAAACCAAAGATAAGACGGCCCCGACCTTGGATGTGACTATTTCTGAAAAGGGGAGTGACAAACAAGTCACTGTTACTCCGGAAGAAAGTCAAGGTCGTTACCTTCTAGGTGTTCAACCGGGAATTAAGACGGACTTTCTATCCATGTTTGTAGGTGGATTTACAACTGCAACTGACTCGGCTCTCCGAATTCTATCGGCTCTGAAAAATCTGATTTTCCAACCGGATTTGAACAAGCTAGGTGGACCCGTTGCCATTTTTAAGGCAAGTAGTGATGCTGCTAAAAATGGAATTGAAAATGTCTTGTACTTCTTGGCAATGATTTCCATCAATATCGGGATTTTTAACCTTATTCCGATTCCAGCACTGGATGGTGGTAAGATTGTGCTCAATATCCTGGAAGCCATCCGCCGCAAACCATTGAAACAAGAAATTGAAACCTATGTCACCTTGGCCGGAGTGGTCATCATGGTTGTCTTGATGATTGCTGTGACTTGGAATGACATCATGCGACTCTTTTTTAGATAATCGAGGAATATTATGAAACAAAGTAAAATGCCTATCCCAACGCTTCGCGAAATGCCAAGCGATGCTCAAGTTATCAGCCATGCTCTTATGTTGCGAGCTGGTTATGTTCGTCAAGTATCTGCAGGTGTTTATTCTTACCTACCACTTGCTAATCGTGTGATTGAAAAAGCTAAAAATATCATGCGCCAAGAATTTGATAAGATTGGTGCCGTTGAGATGTTGGCTCCTGCCCTCCTCAGTGCAGAATTGTGGCGCGAATCAGGTCGTTACGAAACTTATGGTGAAGACCTTTACAAACTAAAAAATCGTGAAAAATCAGACTTTATCCTAGGTCCAACTCACGAAGAAACCTTTACAGCTATTGTCCGTGATTCTGTTAAGTCTTACAAGCAATTGCCACTCAACCTTTACCAAATCCAACCTAAGTATCGTGATGAAAAACGCCCACGTAATGGACTTCTTCGTACACGTGAGTTCATCATGAAGGATGCTTACAGCTTTCACGCTAACTATGATAGCTTGGACAGTGTTTATGATGAGTACAAAGCTGCTTATGAGCGTATTTTCACTCGTAGTGGTTTAGATTTCAAGGCAATTATTGGTGACGGTGGAGCTATGGGTGGTAAGGACAGCCAAGAATTTATGGCCATTACACCTGCTCGTACAGACCTTGACCGCTGGGTCGTCTTGGACAAGTCAGTTGCTTCATTTGATGAGATTCCTGCAGAAGTGCAAGAAGAAATCAAGGCAGAATTGCTCAAATGGATGGTCTCTGGTGAAGATACCATTGCTTACTCAAGTGAATCTAGCTATGCGGCCAACTTGGAAATGGCAACAAACGAGTACAAACCAAGCAACCGTGTTGTCGCTGAAGAAGAAGTGACTCGTGTGGCAACTCCAGATGTTAAATCAATCGATGAAGTTGCAGCCTTCCTCAATGTTCCAGAAGAACAAACGATCAAAACCCTCTTCTACATGGCAGATGGTGAACTTGTTGCGGCCCTTCTAGTTGGAAATGACCAACTCAACGAAGTTAAGTTGAAAAACCATTTGGGAGCAGATTTCTTTGACGTTGCTAGCGAAGAAGAAGTGGCGAATCTTGTTCAAGCAGGGTTCGGTTCACTTGGACCAGTTGGTTTGCCAGAGAATATTAAAATTATTGCAGATCGTAAGGTGCAAGATGTTCGCAATGCAGTTGTTGGTGCTAACGAAGATGGCTACCACTTGACTGGTGTGAACCCAGGTCGTGATTTTACTGCAGAATATGTGGATATCCGTGAAGTTCGTGAGGGGGAAATTTCTCCAGACGGACAAGGTGTTCTTAACTTTGCGCGTGGTATCGAAATTGGTCACATCTTCAAACTCGGCACTCGCTATTCAGCAAGCATGGGAGCAGATGTTTTGGATGAAAATGGCCGCGCTGTGCCAATTATCATGGGATGTTACGGTATCGGTGTCAGCCGTCTCCTTTCAGCAGTGATGGAGCAACACGCTCGCCTCTTTGTTAACAAAACGCCAAAAGGTGAATACCGTTACGCTTGGGGAATCAACTTCCCTAAAGAGTTGGCACCATTTGATGTGCACTTGATAACTGTCAATGTCAAGGATGATGAAGCGCAAGCCTTGACAGAAAAACTTGAAGCAAGCTTGATGGGAGCTGGTTACGAAGTCTTGACAGATGACCGTAACGAACGTGTCGGTGTTAAATTCAGCGATAGTGACTTGATTGGGTTGCCAATCCGCATCACCGTTGGTAAAAAAGCGGCTGATGGTATCGTAGAAGTTAAGATTAAAGCGACTGGTGACACTATCGAAGTTCATGCAGATAATGTGCTTGAAACGCTTGAAATCCTCAGCAAGAAATAAAAACTATAATCAGAAGAAAAACAAGGAAAAAATGTAACTAGTTTTTACCTTGTTTTTTCTGTATAATGGGAAAAATGACTAGATAAAGAGGTAAATGTATGCTAAGATTTCCAAAGGATTTTGTCTGGGGATCCTCCACTTCTGGACCACAAACAGAAGGGCGTGTAGCTGGTGATGGTAAGGGAGATAATCTCTGGGATTACTGGTACCAAGTGGAGCCAAATCGTTACTATAATGGGATTGGTCCAGATAAGACATCGACCTTTTATGCAAATTGGGAACAGGATATTGAGCTACTGTTAGAAACTGGTCACACGGCCTTTCGGACTTCTATTCAGTGGTCACGGATTTTTCCACAAGGCTGTGGAAAAGTCAACCCTCAAGGTGTGGATTTTTATCGTAAGGTCTTTGAGGCTATTAAGGCTAAGGGGATTCGTCTGTTAGTCAATCTTTATCATTTTGATTTGCCTTTTGCCCTTCAAGAGGATGGTGATGGTTGGGAAAATAAGGCGACTGTTTCAGCCTATGAAGACTATGCTCGTTTTTGTTTTGAGACTTATGGAGATTTAGTGGATCAATGGATTACCTTTAACGAGCCCATCGTTCCAGTAGAATTTGGATATTTTTACGATGCCCATTATCCACATAAGGTGGATGCAGAGGCAGCCGTTAAAGTAGCTTATCATACACAATTGGCCAGCAGTCGGGTGGTTAAGGCTTGTCATGAACTTTTGCCAGATTCCAAGATTGGGATTGTCTTAAACTTGACACCGGCTTATCCACGTAGCCAGCATCCTGCTGATGTCAAGGCAGCTCGCATTGCGGACCTCTTTCAGGCCCAATCTTTCTTAGATCCATCCGTTTTGGGTACTTATCCACAGGAGTTGGTAGAAATCTTACATGAATACGGTCTCTTGCCTGATGCTACAGAGGAGGAGTTGGATCTCATTCGTGACAATACGGTGGACTTCCTTGGTGTCAACTACTATCAACCTTTGCGTGTTATGGCGCCTCGATTTGCGAAGCATCCAGAGAGTCCACTCTTACCAGAACATTTTTATGAGCCTTATGTGATGCCTGGACGTAAAATCAATCCTCATCGTGGCTGGGAGATTTATGAGCAAGGGATTTATGACATTGCCCAAAATATCAAGGAAAATTATGGCAATATTGAGTGGATGTTGACAGAGAATGGTATGGGTGTTGAAGGGGAAGAAAAATTCCGTGAGAATGGAATGATTCAAGATGATTACCGTATTGACTTTGTAAAAGGTCATCTTCGCGAACTTCACCGTGCCATTGAAGACGGAGCCAATTGTAAGGGCTACTTGATTTGGACCTTTATCGATTGCTGGTCATGGCTCAATAGCTATAAAAATCGCTATGGCTTGGTCGAATTAGACTTGGAAACGCAAGAACGTCGTCTGAAGAAATCAGGGCACTGGTTCAAGGAATTAAGCGATAATAATGGATTTTAAAAAGGACTCTGACTGATTATCCTAATTGGTCAGAGTTTTTTTGCTTACAGGAGCATAATTTGAACTATACCAATTTTAACTCTTGACAAGTGAAAGAAACAAGTATATACTGTTTTTGCTGATTCTATAAAAGAGGAATTAGACTATACCAATTTTAAGGAGAAAGCACAGCTGGTCTGTGTCGTATATACTATGTGTGGAATTGTTGGTGTTGTTGGAAACACAAATGCAACTGATATTTTGATTCAAGGGCTTGAAAAGCTCGAATACCGTGGCTATGATTCTGCGGGGATTTTTGTCCTAGGTGGTGCTGAAAATCACCTAGTCAAGGCTGTCGGTCGTATCGCAGAATTATCTGCCAAGACAGCTGGTGTTGAGGGTACAACTGGTATCGGACATACTCGTTGGGCGACTCACGGGAAACCAACGGAAGACAATGCTCACCCACACCGCTCTGAGACAGAACGTTTTGTCTTGGTTCACAATGGAGTGATTGAGAACTACCTTGAAATCAAGGAAGAATACCTTGCAGGTCACCACTTCAAAGGGCAAACAGATACGGAAATAGCCGTTCATTTGATTGGAAAATTTGCGGAAGAAGATGGCTTGTCAGTTCTTGAAGCCTTCAAAAAAGCTCTTCACATCATTCGTGGTTCTTATGCTTTTGCCTTGGTTGACTCACAAGATCCAGAAGTCATCTACGTAGCGAAGAATAAATCACCACTTTTGATTGGTCTTGGGGAAGGATATAACATGGTCTGCTCAGATGCCATGGCTATGATTCGTGAGACCAACCAATACATGGAAATTCATGACCAAGAGTTGGTAATCGTCAAGGCGGATAGCGTGGAAGTTCAAGACTATGATGGTAATAGTCGTGAGCGTGCTAGTTACACTGCTGAACTTGACTTGTCTGATATCGGTAAGGGAACTTATCCTTACTACATGCTCAAGGAAATCGATGAGCAACCAACTGTTATGCGTAAACTCATCCAAGCCTACATAGATGAGGCTGGTCAAGTATTAGTAGACCCAGCTATTATCAAGGCTGTTCAAGACGCAGACCGTATCTACATCCTTGCAGCTGGGACATCTTACCACGCAGGATTTGCTTCTAAGAAAATGTTGGAAGAATTGACAGATACACCAGTTGAACTTGGAATCTCATCTGAGTGGGGCTACGGTATGCCACTTCTCAGCAAGAAACCACTTTTCATCTTTATCAGCCAGTCTGGTGAAACAGCGGATAGCCGCCAGGTTTTGGTCAAGGCTAATGAAATGGGAATCCCAAGCTTGACAGTGACAAACGTACCAGGTTCAACTCTTTCACGTGAAGCCAACCATACCATGCTCCTTCATGCAGGTCCTGAAATTGCCGTAGCATCAACAAAGGCTTATACAGCACAAATTGCAGCCCTTGCCTTCCTTGCAAAAGCAGTCGGAGAAGCAAATGGCAATGCTAAAGCGCAAGCCTTTGACCTGGTTCATGAGTTGTCAATCGTAGCTCAGTCTATCGAATCAACTCTTTCAGAGAAAGAAAACATTGAAGCCAAGGTTCGTGAGCTTCTTGAAACAACTCGCAATGCCTTTTATATTGGGCGTGGTCAAGATTACTACGTGGCTATGGAAGCAAGCCTTAAACTCAAAGAGATTTCTTACATCCAGTGTGAAGGTTTTGCAGCAGGAGAACTCAAGCACGGAACTATTGCCTTGATTGAAGAAGGAACGCCTGTTTTGGCTCTCTTGTCAGATCCAGTCCTTGCCAACCACACTCGTGGAAATATCCAAGAGGTGGCAGCCCGTGGTGCCAAAGTCCTAACTATCGCAGAAGAAAATGTTGCTAAAGAGACAGACGACATCGTTCTTACGACCGTCCACCCTTACCTCTCACCAATTTCAATGGTTGTGCCAACGCAATTGGTCGCCTACTTTGCAACCCTTCACCGTGGACTTGATGTGGACAAACCACGTAACCTTGCTAAATCAGTAACGGTAGAATAAGCTAAAAAGTCTAGTTATCTAGGCTTTTTCTTGTGAGCAAATCGATTGCTTGTACTCAAGATTTGTGTTATACTCTTCGAAAATCTCTTCAAACCACGTCAGCTTCCATCTGCAACCTCAAAACACTGTTTTGAGCAGACTGCGGCTAGCTTCCTAGTTTGCTCTTTGATTTTCATTGAGTATTAGAGTGATTTTTCAAATTGAAGGACAGAAATAGATAGGGAGAATCACAATGGTAGAATTGGGAATTTCAACATTTGGGGAAACAACGGAGCTTGAAGGGACTGGGCAAATTTACAGTCATGCCGAACGTATTCGTCAGTTGGTGGCAGAGATTGAACTGGCTGACAAGGTTGGTTTGGATGTATATGGGATTGGTGAGCACCATCGAGCGGATTTTGCGATATCTGCGCCAGAGATTGTCCTGGCAGCTGGGGCAGTCAATACCAAGAAAATCCGTTTGACCAGTGCAGTCAGCATACTCTCGAGCATGGACCCGATTCGTTTGTTCCAACAGTATGCCACTATCGATGCTTTGTCAAATGGACGAGCGGAGATTATGGCTGGAAGGGGTTCTTTCACGGAATCTTTTCCCTTGTTTGGATATGATTTGAAAGACTACGAAGTTCTTTTTGATGAGAAATTAGACTTGCTTCAGTTAGTCAATGAAAAGACCAAGTTAGACTGGCAAGGTCGATTGACCCAAACAATCTCTGGAAAAGAAGTTTATCCTCGTCCAGTTCAGGACAAATTACCCTTGTGGATAGCGACAGGTGGTCATGTCGAATCAACAGTGAAGATTGCTCAGGCAGGCCTACCGATTGTCTATGCCATTATTGGTGGTAACCCTCGTTATTTTAAAAAGTTGATTCAGGCTTATCGTGAGATTGGGAGCGAAGCGGGCCATGCCAGTCATGAACTAAAGGTTGGGGCCCATTCTTGGAGTTGGATTGCTGAAGATGGCGAGCAGGCTGTAAAAGATTATTTCCATCCGACCAAGCAAGTGGTGGATGCTATTTCCAAAGACCGTCCGCACTGGCAGGAATTGCGTTATGAGCAATATTTGGAGCAAGTTGGGCCAAATGGTGCTATGTTTGTGGGCAATCCGGATCAGGTGTCGGAAAAATTGATTCGCATGATTGAAGACTTAGGTTTGGACCGCTTCATGCTCCATCTACCGCTTGGCTCCATGCCTCATGATCAAGTTCTAAGAGCTATTGAACTTTTCGGAACGCAAGTGGCTCCAAAAGTACGGACTTATTTTGCCATGAAAGAGGCTAAATAAAAAATCCTAATCAGGCTGATAAAAAATCTATATAACAACTATTTTAAAAAAGCAATAAACAGAAAAGAATCTCTGAAAAGCTAGTAAAATCAAGCTTTCCAGAGGTTTTTTCTCTATTGATATAAACAATCTCAATCAAGTCGATAGTCAATATATATTGGGAAAAGGTCAAAAGGAGTGGTAAGATGGTTTCAATCCAAATGGAAGGAGAAAAGTATGACAAGTAAAAGAGAGCTAGTTTTTAAAGCTATCCGAGGAGAAGAGGTGGAACGAGTTCCTGTAGGCTTTTGGTTTCATTTTGTAACACTGGAGGAAAAAGGGCAAGGTTTAAATAACCCACGTATCTTTCAAAAAAGTTTAGAGGGACATCGGAAGTACGTTGAAAGAATTCATCCTGATTTTGTCAAAATGATGAGTGACGGATTTTTCATTTATCCAAGTAATGTCTACAGTCCTTTGGTTTCAAGTATTCAGGAGCTGGCTTCTATTGAGTCAATTGGTGAAAATCATCCTTGGATTCAGCAACAAGTAGAAGTGGTACAAGCTATTCGAGCAACCTTCACTGAGGATATTGCTTCATTCTACAATATCTTTTCTCCGATTTCCTACTTGAAAAGGTGGTTTCGTACAGAGGCTTCTAGAGGTGATAAGGAGGTTGCTAATCTATTACTCGAAAATCCAGAGCTATTCAGGGAGATTTTAGATGTAATAGCTGAGGATATCGCAATCCTAACCAAGGCAATCATTCAGTATGGTGGAGCAGATGGGATTTACCTCAGTACACAAGAAATTCAGGATGAGCGCATCACACCAGAGTTGTACCAGACCTATATCGAGCCAAGCAACATAAAAGTTTTAGAAGCTGCTAAACAGGCAGGAGGGATAAATATCCTGCATATCTGCGGTTTCCAAGGTGCTAGTAATGATGTGACTATTTTCAAAGATTATCCAGCCCAGGTTTTCAATTGGGCAACCCACCATGAAGCAGTCAGTTTACCTCAAGGTCAGGAGCTATTTCATGGCAAAGCGGTCTTGGGTGGTTTTGAAAATGGGAAGGAGAGCCTGCTTTATGGAGGTAGTAAGGCTAAACTACAAGAGGAAACCAAACGCTTGTTAGCTGAGGCTGGGACTAGAGGGGTCCTTCTTGGAGCGGATTGCACGGTTCCAGATGACTTTGAATTAGAAAGATTGGACTGGATTCGTCAGGCTGCTATTTTAGAATAGGAGGGCCTTATGAAAAGAAAAAAGTGGCTATTGGTAGGGACGGCCCTCGGCTTTGTCATCTTACTTGCGATCAGTCTTACAAAGGGACTTACTTGTAAGGAAGGGCCAAGATGTCATGGAGTTCAGGATTTTCAGAAAGGAAGTCTTCACTTTATTCAAACCAATGATATTGCCAGTGTTTTATTAGTTGAAAAAGAAAGAAATGGAGAATAGAGATGTCAGAAAAAAGAGAATGGGTTTTAAAAGCATTTAGAGGAGAAGTAGTCGATCGTGTGCCAGTTGGTTTTTGGCACCACTTTACATCAGAAGAGGAATGGTTAAAGGGATTTTCAAATCCTGTGATTATTGAAAAGAATATACAAGGTCACAAACGTTTTATCCGTGACCTACATCCAGACTTTATCAAGTTGATGAGTGATGGCTATTTTGCTTATCCAAATCCAGTTATTGCCAAAGGAAAGTCACTTCAAGAGTTGTCGGAGATTCAACCTCTGGGTGAAGATCATCCGTGGATTAGAGAGCAGGTAGAATTAGTGAAGAAGATTAAGAGGGAGTTTACGGAGGACATTGTTGCTATTTACAATATTTTTGCGCCTGTGACCTACCTCAAATGGTTACTTGGAGAAGTGTCTGGTGGAGATGATCTCATTGCAGATTTCTTAGTTCAAGATTCTCAGAAATTGAAAAAAGTCCTTGATGTGATTGCGCAAGATATCGCTAGCTTGAGTCAAGCTATTATTAAAGATGCAGGAGCAGACGGTATCTATCTTAGTGTGCAAAGTATTCAGGATGCGCGTGTTTCTGTTGAAGACTATCAGGAGATTATTGCGCCGAGTGAACTGACTGTTTTAAATGCAGCTAAGTCGGTTGGTGGGGTAAATATCCTTCATATCTGTGGCTATGAAGGAGCCCGAAACGATATTCATATCTTTGCCGACTATCCAGCTCATGTTTTTAACTGGGCAGTTGGACCAGAAGGTATCAGCCTAAAAGAAGGTCGTGAGATTTTCAAGGGTCGTACTGTTTTGGGAGGATTTGAAAATGGAAAAGAGGGACTTCTCTATCGAGGCAGTAAGGAAGAAATTCAAGCTGAAACCAAACGCTTGATAGAAGAAACAGGTAAAGATGGCCTCATACTTGGAGCAGATTGTACCATTCCGAGCGATATTGCAGTGGAACGTATCCAGTGGGTGAGAGAAGCATTAGATAAATAAAGGAGAAGAATATGAGTAAGAAAACATGGATTATTGGTGGAGTTGCGGTTGTGGCAGTGCTTGGAGCAACGATTATTGGTAGAACTTTGGCGGGAGCATCTGCTAAAGGTGCAGATGCAGCTTCATCTGGACAAGTAACAACTTTAAAAGTTGCCCATACTCAAAACTATGTCCCTTATGATTTTATTGACGAAAAAGGGGAATCAGATGGTTATGAAGTCGCTGTTTTAAAGGCAGTTGATGAGAAGTTGGCAGATTATAAATTTGAGTATACTGGAACTAGTGATGATGATCTTTTGATTGGACTTGAGTCTGGCAAGTACGATATTGGGACAAAAGGTGCTTGGTATACAGATGAAAGGGCTAAAAAATTCATTATTCCATCTGAGCCAGTAGGAGCCAGCATTATTGGTTTTACTGTTAGAAAAGAAGATGAAGCTAGATATAAGAATATTGATGATTTCGCCAAAAATAAAGGAAAATTAGTACCAATCTCTCCTCAAAATGCTCAGTGGAATGTTATCAATAGTTATAATGACAAGCATAAGGATACACCGATTGAGTTGACAGCTGCTGAATCATTCAAGGTGGCAGATGCTTATGCTTGGGTTTTAGAAGGACGTTACGATGCCTTCTTTGATATCAAGTTGTCTTTTGAAAAAGCAGTGACAGCAGAGGATGGTTCTTACCACCAATACGCGGACAAGCTTAGCTGGTTCCCTTATAAAGGAATCCCAACCTATCCCTTGATTCACCGTGATGAAAAGGGTGAGAAGTTTGCTAAAGAGTATGAAAAAGCTATTAAAGAATTAAAAGAAGACGGTACTTTAGCTAAGCTTTCTCAAAAATACTTTAAAGAAGATGTTTTTAGCTACGTTGATAAAGATTAGATGAGCAATCAGGCATGTTATAC
This sequence comes from Streptococcus mitis, assembly GCF_003942775.1. Taxonomy (GTDB): domain Bacteria; phylum Bacillota; class Bacilli; order Lactobacillales; family Streptococcaceae; genus Streptococcus; species Streptococcus mitis_CN. Next base: position 252,809 of record NZ_RJNX01000002.1, read on the forward strand.
TCTTCGAAAATCTCTTCAAACCGCGTCAACGTCGCCTTGCCGTAGGTATGGCTATTGACTTCGTCAGTTCTATCCGCAGGTTGCTTTTTGATTTTCATTGAGTATTAGAAAGAGGTTTATATGGTTTCATATGATTTTTCAAGAGTGTTCCAATTTTTACCAACCTTATCGCAGGCTCTTCCTATGACCTTGTCCATTCTCTTTTTTACTACAATCCTCGGTTCCCTTTTCGGTGGCTTACTGGCTTGGGCTCAAGTGGGAGAAGACAAGACTTTTGCAGTTCTTTCTAAGGGCTATATTTTCACTCTTCGCTGTACTCCCCCCATTGTCTTACTGTTTTTAGTTTTTTATGGTTTGCCTGAATTTTTAAAATGGTGGCTGAATTTAGATATCAACAACTGGTCTAAAACGGTCTTCGTCTTATTCACTATGGTCTTGCTATTTGCGGCTATCATTGCAGAAGTATTTAAGGCGTCCTATCAGGCAATCCCCAAAGGTCAGATGGAGGCTGGAGTCAGTATTGGTCTAACACCTAGTCAGACATTCTGGAGAATCATTTTTCCTCAGGCTTTTCAAGTAGCCCTTCCAAATATGACGACCGCTATTCTAAATTTGATGCGAGACGCTGCCCTAGCCTATACGATTGGTTTTGTGGATGTCATGGGAGCTGGGAATCTCTTAATCAGTCGCAATTTGGGGAATTACTCTCTTGAAACCTATACAGCGGTTGCCATTCTTTATTGGGGTGTAGCCTTGGCTGTTTCCTTCTTGAGTCGCTTGTTAGAAAAATCTTTGGAAACGAAAGGGAGATAGGATATGGATTTAGACTATATTGCAAAAACCTTTTTAGAGACCTTAAAAGGGGTACCGACCACCTTGATTATCATGATTGTAGCCATGGTCTTAAGTTTTCTACCAGCCTTGTTTTTAGCTCTGGGACAAATATATAAAGTAAAAGGTGTTCGAACTTTCTCTCTCGTGTATCTAGCTTTTATAAGAGCAACACCTCCGATTTTGCTGATTCTTTTCTTTTATAGTTTGTTTCCGAGTTTGCTCAATCAATTTCTTAAAAGCATAGGGAGTGATGTTGATATCTTTAAACTCAATCCGATCTATTATGCTTTTATTATCTATAGCTTGATGACAACAGGTAGTTTATCAGAAATCTTACGTTCGGCTATTTTGACTGTGGATAAGGGACAATTAGAAGCTGCACAAGCGATTGGCTTAACCACTAGCCAAGCTTATGTGAGGATTGTTTTTCCACAGGCCTTGCGATCAGCTCTGCCCAATCTGGCTAATCTAGTTATAAATATTGTAAAAGGAACCTCTTTGGTCTTTGTGATGACCATTAAGGATATTACAGCCATTGCCCGTGTTGAAGCGTCTTATGGTTATCAGTATTTTGAATCCTATTTTGTGATCTTTTTACAGTACATTCTTATTTGCGGATTGATTCAATGGGGCTTTTCAATCTTAGAGAAACGCTATATTCGAAGAGAAAAGGGACAAGTAGTGCCCAGTACAGGTTTAGCATAGGAGGAGACAATGTTACAAGTAGAACATGTTGCAAAAAAATTTGGAAACAGACAAGTCCTAGAAGATGTTAATCTCAAAGTCAACCAAGGGGATGTGGTTGTAATATTGGGGCCATCTGGATCAGGTAAAACGACTTTTCTCAGATGTCTCAATCATTTAGAAAAAGCAGATAGTGGCTCTTTGAAGCTTGCTGATAAAGAATACGACCTTGGAAAATTGACTAAAAAAGACATTTTAGAAATTCGCCAGAAGACAGCCTTCGTTTTCCAACATTATAATTTATTTGCTAATAAGACCGCCTTGGAAAATATTTTAGAGGGCTTGGTAATTGCTCGGAAAATTCCTAAGGAAGAAGCAACCAAACGTGCGGAAGCTGCCTTAGAAAAAGTTGGTTTACTAGCTTATAAAGATTATTATCCTTCTCAGCTTTCTGGAGGCCAGCAACAACGAATCGGCATTGCGCGTGCCATCGCTGTGAAACCAGAGGTCATTTTATTAGATGAGCCGACATCGGCCTTGGATCCAGAGTTGGTAGGAGATGTTTTAGATGTTTTAAAACAGTTAGCTAAAGAAGGAGTTACTATGGTAGTAGTGACTCATGAGATGGGTTTTGCCAGAGATGTAGCCAACCATGTCATTTTTATGGATGGTGGGAAAATTGTTGAAGAAAATAATGCCCATGATTTCTTTAGTCGTCCAAAAGAAGAAAGAACCAAGCAATTTTTGGCACGAATACTCTCGGATGCGACCTATAGTGTGGAATATATGATTTGACAGATAGGATTATCAGGGCAAAAATTAATCCCCCGAGCTTTAATGCTTGGGGGATTGTTCTATAGGAGGGCTAGTTTAGTTCTCTTTTTTGTTTTTTAGTAAGAACCCGAGACCTAGAAGGGCAAGGAGACTAATTCCTGCAAACAGGAGTTTGTGATCGTTTTTGGTTCCTGTATTTGGAAGTTCAGCTTGTTTAGCTAGAGTCGCAGGTATATTTTCCTTGCTAGGGTTTTCTACTGATTCGTTTTGAACAGCTTCACTTACAGATGATACTCGTGCTTCTTGGGCTGGTTGTGTAGTTTGTGTAGTTTGTGAATCAGTTGTAGCTTGGCTAGGTTTATTTTCCGCATCAGCTACTTTGGCATCTGGTTTAGTAGAGTCAGCTTTAGTTTGTGGAGCTGGATCTTGCTGTTCGGGTTTGACTACTCGGTTTGACATATTGTCTTGGATATTATATTGCCCTTGTTCTTGTTCTTGTTTTAAGCTAGAAAGGTCAAATTCTGGTTTATCCTCCACAGCTGGGGCAACGATGGCACCGCCTTGAGAGACTCGAAGAACAGTAGCTGTAAGGGCATTTAATTTCAAGCCTTTTTCAGTCCACTCGAGTCCTTTCGGGTTGGCAATTCCGACTGGTCCTGCTTGGTTTTCATCTGCCAAAACTTCCGCATTTCTGAGGTGGGCAAAGGCGGTTCCCAAATTAAATTCGCGGGCTTTTTCGTCCGCATTGACAAAGACTGCGTAGATATCACCGTTTGGAGCAGTAATTTGGTAGCCAATTACCACATCCTCTTTTTCCACACCATTTTGGCCTGGAACAGTGATGAGGTGGACACGGTCTTTGATATCTTGGAGACTCTTGAGTCGGAAGGCATCTGTAGATTGACGAAGGGCAATCAACCCTTTCATATAGTCACGGCTCTTGACATTTTCAGGATATGCTTTTCCATCTGTAGCTTTAGTCCAGTCAAACTTGTTAATAGCATCACTCGAATCGTAAGAGTCATGGATGAAGTAAGGATAGTCAAATGGATTGCCATCCTTATCACGCAACAAGTGAGATTTGTTTGGAACCTTATCCTCCGCTACTGGAGTCTTGTAGGCTGGGTCACGGAATTGTTTGGTGCGACCATATTCCTGACCAGAGTGGATAAACGGAGTTCCTTGAGCTGTCAAGACCATGAGATTTCCAAGTCGCAAACGACGGTGAATTTCAGCATAGTTCTCAGCCTTGCTTGGATCTTTTTTGATAGACTGGGCGATGATGTCAAAGAGGGTCAAGTTATCATGGGCTGCGATATACTGGATAACATCTCCAGGACTATCTGCTTCAAAGTTGGTTGGTTGAGCAATGAGATTTTTGAAGATAGTGTTGATATCACGCTTGCCACCTGTGATAAAGGCAGGTTGACCTTCGTTTGGATAACCAGACTTGAGGTTGTTACGGATGTCATCTGAGAAGACAGCGACAGTATCGGTATGTTTCATCCAATCTTGGTCAGCAGCTTTAGTAGGCATGTTCTCATCACCAGCATAGGTTCTCCAACCTTCCCCAAGCATGATTAAGTGTGGATTGAGGGCGCGTGCAGCCTTGTACGCTTCTTCGATAGAAGCGGCATCATGGTCTCCCATCATATCGAAGCGGAATCCATCTACTTTGTAGGTATCAACCAGATATTTGATAGAGTCAACTAGGAGCCGTTTGGTCATATGGTGGGTTGTCCCCAAGCGTCCACCACCAAAGCTAGTGCGAGGTGTTCCGTCAGCATCCATAAAGTGGTAGTAGTTTGGCTCTAAATCTTCAAAGAGATCGACCTTGGCTGTATGGTTATAAACGACATCTAGGATAGCTCCCATGCCACGTTTGTGGATTTCGTTGATGAGGTTTTTAAATTCTGCGATTCGTTTTTCTGGATTTTTAGGATCGCTTGAGTACATACCAGTCAAGGAGAAGTAGTTTTGAGGGTCATATCCCCAGTTATAGTTGCTGTTGCTTGAAGCATAGTCAGACAAGCGTTCATGGTTCTTCAATTCATTGACAAAGTAGTAAGACAAGACTGGAAGGAGCTGGATGTGGGTTACACCCAAGTCTTTGAGGTAGTCTAGTTTTTCGATAAAGGCTTCAAAGGTACCAAATGGTTTGGTCAAGTCTTTTGCAATGGCAGGATCTGAAGTGAAGTCACGAACATGTGCTTCGTAGATAACGGCGTCTTCACGAGTCTTGAAGTTGTGAATCTTACCATAAGTCAAGTCTTGAGGTCCGAGTTTAGCAGGATCTACAAAGGCGGCTTTAGCCACTTTATGGGCATCGTCAATCTTAGCATCGTCACTATTCCAAGCAGCGAGAGATTTAGCGTAAGGATCGAGTGCAAGAACAGTTTTACCCTGACGCTCGATTTGGTATTGATAATAGTATCCAGTGAAATCTGTGATTCCTAATTTGTTTGTGCTATCTAGAGTTTGTTTCCAAGTTCCTCTTTCCCCTTTTTCAAGAGCGACAGTTCCAACCACTTTTTCAGGGTTATTCTTGTCGTAGACAACGACAGAAACCTTGTCAGCACTTGGTGACCAAAGGGTTAAATCAACTTGTTTTCCTTCTTCTTTTAGGTCAGCTCCAAGTTTGCCATCATAACTGTAAGTCTCATCTTTCAGACGCCAGCTTGTTTTGGTAGTGAATTGGTCGGCGTTGTAGCTCACGGTATAAGGATGTTTTGTGTCTGAGAAATCTCCGCTGTAGGTCACTTTCTTACCAGCTTCATCGATTGCAACATCGGTGATAGCTACCTTATTTCCTAGGTGATTAGTAATGTTGGAGTGTTTGAGGATATCCTCTTTTTTAGCACCGACAAGTGTTGAAAAACTACTCTCAATGCTAGAAGTGCCTACGTGTTGGGCTCCTGTCATACGGATATCATGGATATAGTATGGATTTGTGTAAATCGATTCGTCATCGTCTTTTAGAAAAATTTGGCTATGATTTTTCAAATCTGTGAACTTATAATCTTCTTTACGGATTTTCACATTGTCTCCTTGTTTGCTTCTGTCTAGTAATAAAAATCCAAGGTCTTTAGCTGCATCTTTGAGTGGAATATCGATATAGCGACCATATTTGCCTGTAGCTGTAAAGTCTGTTCCGTTAGGCCATTCACCACTACTTGGCTCCTTCACATCTCCCCAGTACCAGAGAGATTTCTTGTCATAGTTGCCATCTGTACGGTAGTAGTTGACGCGAACAGTTCCTGCAGGTTGTGGCTCGTAAGAGAAAACCTTGTAATCTTGGTCCAACCAAGCCTCGTTCATCTTTGGAGCTAGTTTTTCGGCCGATTTATCACCAGTCAGATTTTTTCCAGCTGTATTATTGATGAGGAAGCTAATTTTCTTGGCTTGTTCTCCTTTTAATTTGACATCTAGGTAATAGCCGTAGTCATCTTTTTTGGCATCCTTGAAGGACAAAGCTCCGTTAGGCCAGTTTTCAGAAGGTTTTTCAACATCATCCCAAGTCCATAGTCCTTGAGCATCCTTGTTTTCTTCAGGAAGCTTTTTGACATGGATACGGAAGTAGTTGTCTTCGATTGGCTCTTCTGTCTTAGTTTCAGTCGTTACTGGACTCGTAGAAGTAGTTGGTTCACTTGAACGATCTTGTCCGATTTGTGGTGCTGAATCGGCTGGAGTTGCAGCAGGAGTGGTTGCCTCTGTTGCAGGTTTTTCTTCTTTTTTCTCTAGGGAAGCGTTTGCATTTTTAGGCGAAGAAATATCACTTTCCTTCTTACCAGAGTTAACTGCTGTATCAGTAAGAGGTTGTGCAAGGGCAGTAGTAGTTTCACTATTACTTGCGTTAGTGCTTGTAGTATTTTCGTTGGCTGAGATAGTTGGTGTAGCCATGGCAAGCAGAACAAGGCTTGCTCCAATAAGGACAGAACCAGTTCCATTTTTGAGGGAACGGATGCTGTAAACCATTTTTTTCTCAGTGTGAGATGGTGTTCTTTTCATAATCAATCTCCAATCAATAAATTTCTATATCAGTATAGCACGTAGTAAAATAATATGCAAGCGTTTTCCTAAAATTAAACTAAAAGAAAAATCGCAACAAATTTTGTTACGATTCAGCCAGTCTTTCTTATAGGAAAAGATTTTGTCAAAAATTCGTCAATCCCCTTGAAAAATCTAGCTAAATAGGGTATAATATGAGTAATCATTTGTCGTAGGTTTTGTCTGAAATATTGTCCAGACAAGGCTCACAGCAGTTAAATCTTCTGAAAAAGTCAGATTTAGCTGCTCTTTTTGTGCTTTTTTTCAGGATTTTGTGTGTTTGTAACAGATACTTAAAGATTCTGAAAATTTATCAAGAGGACACGGTGATAAGGGTTTTTAAAACCATATGACGATTAGAAAAGCCTGATTGACAAGGCTTGGAACTTATTTACAAAGGAGAATCATCTTGGCAGGACATGACGTTCAATACGGGAAACATCGTACCCGTCGTAGTTTTTCAAGAATCAAAGAAGTTCTTGACTTACCAAATTTGATTGAAATTCAAACTGACTCATTCAAAGATTTCCTAGACCATGGTCTTAAGGAAGTGTTTGAAGATGTATTGCCAATTTCAAACTTCACAGACACAATGGAGTTGGAATTTGTTGGATATGAAATCAAGGAACCAAAATACACGCTAGAAGAGGCTCGTATCCACGATGCTAGCTACTCGGCACCAATTTTTGTAACCTTCCGCTTGATCAATAAAGAAACAGGCGAAATTAAAACTCAAGAAGTTTTCTTTGGTGATTTCCCAATCATGACTGAAATGGGTACTTTCATCATCAATGGTGGTGAACGTATCATCGTATCTCAGTTGGTCCGCTCACCAGGTGTTTACTTTAACGATAAAGTTGATAAAAACGGTAAAGTGGGCTACGGTTCAACTGTTATCCCTAACCGTGGAGCTTGGTTGGAACTTGAAAGTGACTCAAAAGATATCGCCTATACTCGTATCGACCGTACTCGTAAAATTCCATTTACAACCTTAGTGCGTGCCCTTGGTTTTTCAGGTGATGATGAAATCTTTGATATCTTTGGTGATAGCGAATTGGTTCGCAATACTGTTGAAAAAGATATCCACAAGAACCCAATGGACTCTCGTACAGACGAAGCTTTGAAAGAAATTTACGAACGTCTTCGTCCAGGTGAGCCTAAGACTGCTGAAAGCTCACGTAGCTTGCTTGTAGCTCGTTTCTTTGACCCACGTCGCTATGACCTGGCAGCAGTTGGTCGTTACAAGATCAATAAAAAACTCAATGTTAAAACACGTTTGCTCAACCAAACTATTGCAGAGCCATTGGTAGACCCTGAAACTGGAGAAATCTTGGTAGAAGCTGGTACAATCATGACTCGTAGTGTGATTGAAAGCATTGAAAGCTATTTGGATGGCGACTTGAACAAGATTGTCTACATTCCAAATGATGCTGCCGTAGTAACAGAGCCAGTTGTTCTCCAAAAATTCAAGGTTGTTGCTCCAACTGATCCAGACCGCGTTGTAACGATCATCGGTAATGCTAATCCAGATGACAAGGTTCGTATCGTCACTCCTGCAGATATCCTTGCTGAGATGAGCTACTTCCTCAACTTGGCTGAAGGACTTGGCCGTGTAGATGATATCGACCACCTTGGAAACCGTCGTATCCGTGCGGTTGGTGAATTGCTTGCCAACCAAGTACGCCTTGGACTTTCTCGTATGGAACGTAATGTCCGTGAACGTATGTCTGTTCAAGATAACGAAGTCTTGACACCACAACAAATTATCAATATTCGTCCTGTAACAGCTGCGGTTAAAGAATTCTTTGGTTCATCACAGTTGTCACAGTTCATGGACCAACACAACCCTCTTTCTGAGTTGTCTCACAAACGCCGTTTGTCAGCCTTGGGACCTGGTGGTTTGACACGTGACCGCGCTGGATATGAAGTACGTGACGTGCACTACACTCACTACGGCCGTATGTGTCCAATCGAGACACCTGAAGGACCTAACATCGGTTTGATCAATAACTTGTCATCTTACGGACACTTGAACAAATATGGTTTTGTTCAAACACCATACCGTAAAGTTGACCGTGAAACAGGTGTTGTTACGAACGAAATCGTTTGGTTGACAGCCGATGAAGAAGATGAATTTACTGTAGCACAGGCTAATTCTCGTCTGAATGAAGATGGAACATTTGCTGAGAAAGTTGTCATGGGACGTCACCAAGGGGTCAACCAAGAGTATCCAGCTAATGTTGTTGACTACATGGACGTATCACCAAAACAGGTAGTTGCCGTTGCGACAGCATGTATTCCTTTCTTGGAAAACGATGACTCCAACCGTGCCCTTATGGGAGCTAACATGCAACGTCAGGCTGTGCCATTGATTAATCCTAAAGCACCTTACGTTGGTACTGGTATGGAATACCAAGCAGCCCACGATTCAGGAGCTGCTGTGATTGCTCAGTATGACGGTAAAGTTACCTATGCAGATGCTGACAAGGTAGAAGTTCGTCGTGAAGATGGTTCATTGGACGTCTACCACATCCAAAAATTCCGTCGTTCAAACTCAGGTACTGCTTACAACCAACGCACTCTCGTAAAAGTTGGCGATGTCGTTGAAAAAGGCGATTTCATTGCTGACGGACCTTCTATGGAAAATGGAGAAATGGCGCTTGGACAAAACCCAATCGTTGCCTACATGACTTGGGAAGGTTACAACTTCGAGGATGCCGTTATCATGAGCGAACGCTTGGTGAAAGACGATGTCTACACATCTGTCCACCTTGAAGAATACGAATCAGAAACACGCGATACAAAGCTTGGGCCTGAAGAAATTACTCGTGAAATTCCAAACGTTGGGGAAGACGCTCTTAAAGACCTTGACGAAATGGGTATTATCCGTATCGGTGCTGAGGTTAAAGAAGGGGATATCCTTGTAGGTAAAGTAACACCTAAGGGTGAGAAAGACCTTTCAGCTGAAGAACGTCTCTTGCACGCTATCTTTGGAGACAAGTCACGTGAAGTGCGTGATACTTCTCTTCGTGTACCACACGGTGCTGATGGTGTCGTTCGTGATGTTAAGATCTTTACACGTGCAAATGGAGATGAGCTGCAATCAGGTGTTAACATGCTGGTTCGCGTCTACATCGCTCAAAAACGTAAGATTAAGGTTGGAGATAAGATGGCCGGACGTCACGGAAATAAAGGGGTTGTCTCTCGTATCGTGCCTGTAGAAGACATGCCTTACCTTCCAGACGGAACTCCAGTCGACATCATGTTGAACCCACTTGGGGTGCCATCACGTATGAATATCGGTCAGGTTATGGAGCTCCACCTTGGTATGGCGGCTCGTACTCTTGGTATTCACATCGCAACACCAGTCTTTGACGGAGCAAGTTCTGAAGACCTTTGGTCAACTGTTAAAGAAGCAGGTATGGATAGTGATGCCAAAACAATCCTTTACGATGGCCGTACTGGGGAACCGTTTGATAACCGTGTTTCTGTCGGGGTCATGTACATGATCAAACTCCACCACATGGTTGATGATAAATTGCACGCGCGTTCAGTCGGACCATACTCAACCGTTACCCAACAACCACTCGGAGGTAAAGCTCAGTTTGGTGGACAACGTTTCGGTGAGATGGAGGTTTGGGCTCTTGAAGCCTACGGTGCATCAAATGTTCTTCAAGAAATCTTGACTTACAAGTCTGACGATATCAATGGACGTTTGAAAGCTTATGAAGCTATTACAAAAGGAAAACCAATTCCAAAACCAGGTGTTCCAGAATCCTTCCGAGTTCTTGTCAAAGAATTGCAATCACTTGGTCTTGACATGCGTGTTCTTGACGAAGATGACCAAGAAGTGGAACTTCGTGACTTGGATGAAGGAATGGACGAAGATGTCATCCACGTAGATGACCTTGAAAAAGCCCGCGAAAAAGCAGCCCAAGAGGCTAAAGCAGCTTTTGAAGCTGAAGAAGCTGAGAAAGCAACAAAAGCGGAAGCAACAGAAGAAGCTGCTGAACAAGAATAAGCAGTTCGCTTAGAATAGAAAGGGAAGAAATAGTGGTTGATGTAAATCGTTTTAAAAGTATGCAAATCACCCTAGCTTCTCCAAGTAAAGTCCGTTCATGGTCTTATGGAGAAGTCAAAAAACCTGAAACAATCAATTACCGTACCTTGAAACCAGAACGTGAAGGACTCTTTGATGAAGTTATCTTTGGTCCTACAAAAGACTGGGAATGTGCTTGTGGTAAGTACAAACGCATTCGTTACAGAGGGATTGTTTGTGACCGCTGTGGGGTTGAAGTAACGCGTACAAAAGTTCGTCGTGAGCGTATGGGGCACATTGAGTTGAAAGCTCCTGTATCTCACATCTGGTACTTCAAGGGGATTCCAAGCCGTATGGGCTTGACCCTTGATATGAGCCCTCGTGCCCTCGAGGAAGTGATCTACTTTGCGGCTTATGTGGTGATTGATCCTAAGGATACACCACTTGAACACAAGTCTATCATGACAGAGCGCGAATACCGTGAGCGCTTGCGTGAATATGGTTATGGATCATTCGTTGCCAAGATGGGTGCCGAAGCCATCCAAGACCTTTTGAAACAAGTAGATCTTGAAAAAGAAATTGCTGAACTCAAAGAAGAGTTGAAAACAGCTACTGGACAAAAACGTGTCAAAGCCATCCGTCGTTTGGATGTTTTGGATGCCTTTTACAAGTCTGGAAACAAACCTGAATGGATGATTCTCAACATCCTTCCAGTTATTCCACCAGATCTTCGTCCAATGTTGCAGTTGGATGGTGGCCGTTTTGCCTCATCTGACTTGAACGACCTTTACCGTCGTGTTATCAACCGTAACAACCGTTTGGCTCGTTTGCTTGAGTTGAATGCACCAGGTATCATCGTTCAAAATGAGAAGCGTATGCTTCAAGAAGCGGTTGACGCTTTGATTGACAATGGTCGTCGTGGTCGTCCAATCACAGGGCCAGGTAGCCGTCCACTGAAATCATTGAGCCACATGCTTAAAGGTAAACAAGGACGCTTCCGTCAAAACTTGCTCGGTAAACGTGTTGACTTCTCAGGACGTTCCGTTATCGCCGTTGGTCCAACTCTTAAGATGTACCAATGTGGTGTGCCACGTGAAATGGCAATCGAGCTCTTTAAACCATTCGTGATGCGTGAAATTGTTGCCCGTGATATCGTGCAAAACGTCAAAGCAGCTAAACGTTTGGTGGAACGCGGAGATGAGCGTATCTGGGATATTCTTGAAGAAGTAATTAAAGAACACCCAGTACTTTTGAACCGCGCACCGACCCTTCACCGTTTGGGTATCCAAGCCTTCGAGCCAGTCTTGATTGATGGTAAGGCCCTTCGCTTGCACCCACTTGTCTGTGAAGCCTACAATGCCGACTTTGACGGGGACCAAATGGCCATCCACGTACCGCTTTCAGAAGAAGCCCAAGCAGAAGCTCGTATCTTGATGCTCGCTGCTGAGCATATCTTGAACCCGAAAGATGGTAAACCAGTTGTTACTCCATCTCAGGATATGGTTTTGGGTAACTACTACTTGACCATGGAAGAAGCAGGTCGTGAAGGTGAAGGAATGGTCTTCAAAGACCGTGATGAAGCGGTTATGGCTTACCGTAATGGTTATGTTCACCTCCACTCACGTGTTGGTATCGCAACAGACAGCCTCAACAAACCTTGGACAGAAGAACAAAAACACAAGGTCTTGCTTACAACAGTTGGTAAAATCCTTTTCAACGACATCATGCCAGAGGGTCTACCATACTTGCAAGAACCAAACAATGCCAACTTGACAGAAGGCGTTCCAGCTAAATACTTCTTGCCACTTGGTGGAGATATCAAGGAAGCTATCAGCAATCTTGAACTTAACCCTCCATTCAAGAAGAAAAACCTTGGAAATATCATCGCTGAAATCTTCAAACGTTTCCGTACGACAGAAACTTCTGCCCTACTTGACCGTATGAAGAACCTCGGTTACCACCACTCAACTCTTGCAGGATTGACAGTGGGTATTGCCGATATCCCAGTCGTTGATGACAAGGCTGAAATCATTGAAGAATCACACAAACGTGTAGAACAAATCACAAAACAATTCCGTCGTGGTATGATCACAGACGATGAGCGTTACAATGCCGTTACAGCTGAATGGCGTGCTGCTCGTGAAAAACTTGAGAAACGCTTGATTGCCAACCAAGATCCTAAGAACCCAATCGTTATGATGATGGATTCTGGAGCCCGTGGTAACATCTCAAACTTCTCACAGCTTGCCGGTATGCGTGGTCTGATGGCGGCTCCGAACGGACGTATCATGGAATTGCCAATCCTTTCAAACTTCCGCGAAGGTTTGTCAGTACTCGAAATGTTCTTCTCCACTCACGGTGCCCGTAAAGGTATGACCGATACGGCCCTTAAGACAGCCGACTCAGGTTACTTGACTCGTCGTTTGGTTGACGTTGCCCAAGACGTTATCATCCGTGAGGACGACTGTGGAACTGACCGTGGTCTCTTGATCCGTTCTATCGCAGAAGGAAAAGAGATGATCGAGTCTTTAGAAGAACGTCTCAACGGTCGTTACACTAAGAAAACCGTTAAACATCCAGAAACTGGTGCAGTGATTATCGGTCCAAATGAGTTGATTACAGAAGACAAGGCGCGTGAAATTGTTAATGCTGGTGTGGAAGAAGTGACTATCCGCTCTGTATTTACATGTAACACTCGTCATGGTGTCTGCCGTCACTGTTATGGTATTAACTTGGCGACTGGTGATGCGGTTGAAGTTGGTGAAGCAGTTGGTACAATCGCTGCCCAATCTATCGGGGAACCTGGTACACAGCTTACAATGCGTACCTTCCACACGGGTGGGGTTGCCTCAAATACCGATATCACTCAGGGTCTTCCTCGTGTCCAAGAAATCTTTGAAGCCCGCAATCCTAAAGGGGAAGCGGTTATCACAGAGGTTAAAGGACAAGTTACCGCTATCGAAGAAGATGCATCAACTCGTACTAAGAAAGTCTTTGTTAAGGGTGAAACTGGCGAAGGTGAATATGTCGTTCCATTTACCGCTCGTATGCGTGTTGAAGTTGGAGACCAAGTAGCGCGTGGTGCTGCTCTTACAGAAGGTTCTATCCAACCAAAACGTCTCCTTGCAGTTCGCGATGTCTTGTCAGTTGAAACTTACCTTCTCGGTGAAGTACAAAAAGTTTACCGTAGCCAAGGGGTAGAAATCGGTGACAAACACATTGAGGTAATGGTTCGTCAAATGATCCGTAAAGTTCGTGTCATGGATCCAGGTGACACAGATCTTCTCATGGGTACCCTCATGGATATCAATGACTTTACAGATGCTAACAAAGATGTCCTTATCTCAGGTGGAGTTCCAGCGACAGGTCGCCCAGTCCTTATGGGAATTACCAAAGCCTCACTTGAAACAAATAGTTTCTTGTCAGCGGCTTCCTTCCAGGAAACAACTCGTGTCCTTACAGATGCAGCTATCCGTGGTAAGAAAGACCATCTCCTTGGACTTAAAGAAAATGTTATCATCGGTAAGATCATCCCAGCAGGTACTGGTATGGCCCGTTACCGTAACCTTGAACCACAAGCTATCAACGAAGAAGAATACCTTAATCCTCCAGTAGAGGAAGAAGGAAATGAAGAAACAACAGAAGTAGTTGTGGATACTGCCGTTGAAACTGTGGAAGAAACAGTAGAATAAAAGAGAATGAGAGAGCCTTCGGGTTCTCTTTCTCTTTTCTGAAAACTTTCTCCATTTTTCCATGAAATGTGGTAAAATAAAAGAAAGAAGCTGACAAAGGAGACGAGTATGGAACAAACATTTTTTATCATTAAACCAGATGGTGTGAAAAGAGGGCTAGTTGGTGAAGTGTTGAAACGCATCGAACAACGTGGATTTATAATTGAAAAATTGGAGTTGCGTACAAAGGTTTCAGAAGAGTTGATTGACCAGCACTATCAGGACTTGGTTGGTCAAAGTTTTTACCCACCGATTCGTGAATTTATGACTTCAGGCCCAGTTCTTGTAGGTATCATTTCTGGTCCCAAAGTAATTGAAACTTGGCGGACCATGATGGGTGCTACTCGTCCAGAAGAAGCTTTACCAGGAACTATTCGAGGTGATTTTGCAAAAGCTGCTAGTGAAAACCAAGCTATCCAAAATGTTGTGCATGGTTCAGATTCAGAAGAGTCAGCTAAGCGAGAAATTGCTCTTTGGTTTGACGGAAAGTAGTAAAAGTTTGATGTAAGGGTTACTTGCATCAAACTTTTTTACATTTTAGAGTAGAAAACTGACAGTTGAGAAATATTCTAGCAATGATGAGAATTTCTAGCTTATAATAAGAGCAAGTAAGGGAGGAAGAATGATGGAAAGAATGAAAAAGCAAATTAGAGTTTTGTTATTGCTGACGTTTTTTGGTCTTAGTAGCTGTTCTTGTTTAAGTTTATCGACTTGGGCTTTGATGTTAAATCAAAACTGCTTCTATTATTTAGTTGGCATGTTGCTCCTTGCCAGTATTGGTGCAGGGCTAAACTACTATAGTGGACAGCGAAATCAATCTTATTCAGTTTTTAAGGAAGATAAGCAACAATTCTTGTATAGTCTCTTGCTCTTAGTAAACATTTTGGGTTTAGCTTTAATTGTCATAGAACATATCCTTGCAGGAAATACATCCGTAGAAGGGTTTGTGGAAGCCTTTCTACCAAGTTTCTTTTTCTTATTTGGTATTGATTTGTTAGTTTTTCTACCGATTCAGAAGTATGTAAATGGATTGAAAAAGATTTTGGGAAAGAAGGAAATCTGTTTTATTAGTGGACTAGCTATTCTAATCTTTCTCAGAAATCCTTGGATGCTATTATCCATGACCTTTTATATTACCTTAGGAATGCTATTTCTAGGACTGTTGGTGCCAAAAGTCATTCGCTGGGAAGTTTCATTTTATAGCCATTTGATGAGAGATATCTTATTAGTTGTCTTCTTACTATTTCTATTTTAAAATCAAAATAAGAACTGACCGAAGTTTTTACAATTCATAATATGGAATTCACAGATAATATCTCGACAAAGAACAACTTTTTGGTATAATAGAAACATGTACACTAAAAACGAAGAAGAGTTACAGTCCTTAGGTGAACGTTTGGGCTACTTATTAGAAAAGAATGATGTTTTAATTCTAACTGGAGAACTTGGAGCAGGCAAAACGACCTTTACAAAAGGTCTAGCTAAAGGGTTACAGATTTCCCAGATGATTAAGAGTCCAACCTACACTATCGTAAGAGAGTATGAAGGTCGTCTTCCGCTTTACCACCTAGATGTTTATCGTATTGAGGGAGATGCGGATTCTATTGATTTGGATGAGTTTCTCTTTGGTGGTGGGGTAACTGTCATCGAGTGGGGACATCTTTTAGGTGATGCCTTGCCAGATAATTATTTAGAATTGGAAATTCTAAAAGAAGAAGACGGTCGCAGATTACATTTCCAAGCAAAGGGTTTGCGTGCAGAAAAACTCTTAGAGGAGCTTCAATATGGAGTATGAATTGCTCATTAGAGAAGCAGAACCTGGTGATGCTGCTGAGTTAGTATCATTTTTAAATCGTGTCAGTTTAGAAACAGATTTTACCAGTCTGGACAGGGATGGTATTTTGATGACAGATGCTGAGATGGAGTTGTTTTTGGATAAACAGGCT
The DNA here is from genome assembly GCF_003942775.1 of Streptococcus mitis. Taxonomy (GTDB): domain Bacteria; phylum Bacillota; class Bacilli; order Lactobacillales; family Streptococcaceae; genus Streptococcus; species Streptococcus mitis_CN. Next base: position 268,864 of record NZ_RJNX01000002.1, read on the forward strand.
CACTCGGAAAATCAAATCACTTTACTGGCCTTACTGAATGATGAAATTGCTGGTCTTGTAAATATCACAGCTGATCAACGCAAGAGAGTTCGTCATATTGGAGATCTCTTTATTGTGATTGGTAAGAAATATTGGAATAATGGGCTGGGAAGTTTGTTACTTGAAGAAGTCATAGAATGGGCACAGGCTAGTGGCATTCTTCGTCGACTTCAACTTACTGTCCAAACTCGTAATCAGGCTGCAGTTTATCTATATCAAAAACATGGCTTTGTAATTGAAGGTAGACAAGAGCGCGGTGCGTACATAGAAGAAGGGGAATTTATCGATGTTTACCTGATGGGTAGGCTGATAGATTAATAGAAATATGGTTAAAAAAATTATTGGAATGGTGCTAGCTTTTCTAGCTGTGACGGTTTTGGGTGTGGGTGTTTTTGCTTATACTATTTATCAGCAAGGTACACAAACTTTATCAAAAACCTATAAAAAAATTGGAGAAGAAACCAATGTTATTGAGGCGACTGAACCCTTAACGATTCTTTTGATGGGGGTTGATACTGGGAATGTAGAGCGTACAGATCAATGGGCTGGAAATAGTGATTCTATGATTCTTTTGACAGTTAATCCGCACACGAAAAAGACCATGATGTTGAGTTTGGAGCGTGATATCCTGACTAAAATTCAACATAAAGATGGTAGTATTGAAGAAGCGAAGCTAAACGCTGCCTATGCTGGTGGTGGTGCAGAGTTAGCTATTTCAACCATTCAAAAGATGATGAATATTCATATCGATCGCTATATTATGGTCAATATGCAAGGATTGCAACAATTAGTCGATGCAGTGGGTGGTATAACCGTCAACAACACGCTAGGCTTCCCAATTTCTATTAGTGATCAAGAGGAATTTAATACCATTTCTATCGGTGTTGGAGAACAGACAATAAATGGAGAAGAAGCTCTTGTTTATTCTCGCATGCGCTATCAGGATCCTGAAGGAGACTATGGTCGTCAAAAGAGACAACGTGAAGTCATTCAAAAGGTTGTTGAAAAAGTTCTTAGTTTGAATAGCGTTAGTCACTATCAGTCTATCTTAAAAGCCCTAAGTACCAATATGCAGACTAATATTGATTTATCTGCGAAAAGTATTCCAAACTTGTTGGGTTATAAAGATTCATTTAAAATCATTGAATCTCAACAATTGAAGGGCGAAGGAGAGATGTTGCAAGGTATTTCTTACCAGATTGTTTCGAGAGAGCATATGTTGGAAATGCAGAATATATTGCGACGTTCTTTGGGACAAGAAGAAGTCACTCAGCTGGAAACAAATGTTGTCTTATTTGAAGATTTGTTTGGACGGGTGCCTGTTGGTGATGGGGAGAATCAACAACAAGGTGTCTTTGTAACAAATGAAGTAGAATAGTTCGTTTTTTAATACAAATAAAAAATTAATCGTGGGAAATTTCCTGCGATTTTTTCAAAAAAATACGAATAGATAGGTAGGAGGAAACATGAAAGCAGAAATCATTGCTGTTGGAACAGAGATTTTGACAGGACAGATTGTTAATACCAATGCTCAGTTTTTATCGGAAAAACTAGCAGAGATTGGAGTAGACGTATATTTTCAGACGGCTGTAGGAGACAACGAAGCTCGTCTCTTGTCTTTGCTCGAAATTGCCAGTCAACGTAGCAGTCTGGTGATTTTAACAGGTGGTTTGGGGCCAACTGAGGACGACCTAACTAAACAAACTTTGGCTAAATTCTTAGGGAAAGCATTAGTTTTCGATCCTCAGGCGCAGGAGAAGTTGGATGTCTTTTTTGCCCAGCGACCAGACTATGCCCGAACACCGAATAACGAAAGACAAGCTCAAATTGTAGAAGGAGCGACTCCGCTGCCCAACGAAACAGGACTGGCTGTGGGAGGAATATTGGAAATCGATGGAGTGACCTACGTCGTCCTTCCTGGTCCGCCAAGTGAATTGAAACCCATGGTCTTAAACCAACTTCTACCCAAGTTGATGACAGGGAGCAAGCTGTATTCCCGAGTTCTTCGTTTCTTTGGAATTGGCGAAAGTCAGCTGGTGACGATTTTGGCTGATTTAATTGATAATCAAACCGATCCTACCTTGGCACCTTATGCAAAGACAGGAGAGGTAACCTTGCGTCTGTCAACAAAGGCTAGCAGTCAAGAAGAGGCGAATCAAGCATTAGCTGATTTGGAAAATCAAATCTTGGACTGCCAGACTTTCGAAGGAATTTCTTTACGAGACCTCTGTTATGGTTATGGAGAGGAGGCTAGCTTGGCCAGCATTGTGGTAGAAGAACTGAAAAAACAAGGGAAAACTATCACGGCTGCAGAGAGTTTGACGGCAGGGCTTTTCCAAGCTAGGGTAGCGGATTTTTCAGGAGCTTCAAGTATATTTAAGGGTGGTTTCGTGACCTATAGCCTGGAGGAAAAATCAAAGATGTTGGATATTCCTGTCAAGGACTTGGAAGAACAGGGTGTGGTGTCTGAATTTACAGCTCAGAAGATGGCTGAGCAGGCACGAATCAAGACCCAGTCTGATTTTGGCCTTAGTTTGACTGGAGTGGCAGGTCCAGATAGCCTAGAAGGGCACCCAGCTGGGACAGTCTTTATAGGCTTGGCTCAAGAGCAAGGAACTGAGGTCATCAAGGTTAATATTGGAGGCAGAAGTCGAGCAGATGTACGTCACATTGCGGTTATGCATGCCTTTAACCTAGTTCGCAAGGCTTTATTAAGTGACTAACTTTTGATATAATAGTAGATAGGTCTGAGGACCATTAGAATGTAGGAGAATAGAATGGCGAAAAAACCAAAAAAATTAGATGAAATTTCAAAAAAATTCGGTGCTGAACGTGAAAAAGCCTTGAATGACGCTCTTAAATTGATTGAGAAAGACTTTGGTAAGGGATCAATCATGCGTTTGGGTGAACGTGCCGAGCAAAAGGTGCAGGTGATGAGCTCAGGTTCCTTGGCTCTTGACATTGCCCTTGGTTCAGGTGGTTATCCTAAGGGACGTATCATTGAAATTTATGGACCAGAGTCATCTGGTAAGACAACAGTTGCCCTTCATGCAGTTGCACAAGCTCAAAAAGAAGGTGGTATTGCAGCCTTTATCGATGCAGAACATGCCCTTGATCCAGCTTATGCTGCGGCCCTTGGTGTCAACATTGACGAATTGCTCTTATCTCAACCAGACTCAGGAGAGCAAGGTCTTGAGATTGCAGGAAAATTGATTGACTCAGGTGCTGTAGATCTTGTCGTAGTCGACTCAGTTGCTGCCCTTGTACCTCGTGCGGAAATTGATGGAGATATCGGAGATAGCCACGTTGGTTTGCAGGCTCGTATGATGAGCCAGGCCATGCGTAAGCTCGGTGCTTCTATCAATAAAACCAAAACAATTGCCATCTTTATCAACCAATTACGTGAAAAAGTTGGGGTCATGTTTGGAAATCCAGAAACAACTCCTGGTGGACGTGCTCTGAAATTTTACGCATCAGTCCGTTTGGATGTTCGTGGAAGTACGCAAATCAAGGGAACTGGTGACCAAAAAGACACCAACGTCGGTAAAGAAACTAAGATTAAGGTCGTGAAAAACAAGGTGGCTCCACCATTTAAGGAAGCCTTCGTGGAAATCATGTACGGAGAAGGGATTTCTAAGACTGGTGAACTTTTGAAGATCGCAAGCGATTTGGATATCATCAAAAAAGCAGGAGCTTGGTATTCTTATAAGGATGAGAAAATTGGGCAAGGTTCTGAAAATGCTAAGAAATACTTGGCAGATAATCCAGAAGTCTTTGATGAGATTGACCATCAAGTCCGTGTTCAATTTGGTTTGATTGATGGAGAGGAAGCTTCTGTAGAAGGTGTTGAAACTAAAAAAGATGAAGCAGTTCAAGCAGATTCTGTGAATGAAGAAGTAACTCTTGACCTAGGCGATGAGCTTGAAATCGAAATTGAAATTGAAGAATAAGCTGTCAAAGTAGTGGAGGAATCCACTGCTTTTTTGGTTTTTGATTCAAGTTTTTAGATCATTTATAGTTTGCTGTTTCTTGTCGCTCCTCTAGAAAGCTGATATAATAGCCTTATGAATAAAAAACGAACAGTGGACCTGATACATGGTCCTATTCTTCCCTCGCTTTTGAGTTTCGCCTTCCCAATCTTGCTATCAAATATTTTTCAACAGCTCTATAATACTGCTGATGTCTTAATTGTTGGGCGTTTTCTTGGTCAAGAATCCTTGGCTGCAGTAGGAGCGACAACAGCGATTTTTGACCTGATTGTAGGTTTTACTCTTGGTGTTGGCAATGGCATGGGAATTGTCATTGCCCGCTACTATGGAGCTCGGAATTTCACTAAAATCAAGGAGGCAGTAGCAGCCACCTGGATTTTAGGTGCTCTTTTGAGTGTTGTAGTTATGCTGCTGGGCTTTCTTGGTTTGTATCCTCTCTTGCAATACCTAGATACCCCTGCAGAAATTCTTCCCCAGTCCTATCAATATATTTCTATGATTGTGACCTGTGTCGGTGTCAGTTTTGCTTATAACCTCTTTGCAGGCTTGTTGCGGTCTATTGGAGACAGTTTAGCTGCCCTTGGATTTTTGATTTTTTCGGCCTTGGTCAATGTGGTTTTGGATCTCTATTTCATTACGCAATTGCATCTGGGAGTTCAATCCGCAGGACTTGCTACCATTATTTCGCAAGGTTTATCAGCAGTTCTCTGTTTTTACTATATTCGCAAGAGTGTTCCAGAACTTCTACCTCAGCTGAAACATTTTAAATGGGACAAGGCCTTGTATGCGGATCTTTTGGAGCAAGGTTTGGCTATGGGCTTGATGAGTTCAATTGTATCTATAGGCAGTGTGATTTTACAGTCTTCTGTTAATACCTTTGGTGCAGTGATTATTAGTGCCCAAACAGCGGCTCGACGCATTATGGCCTTTGCTCTGCTTCCAATGACCGCTATTTCCGCTTCGATGACGACCTTTGCTTCCCAAAATTTAGGTGCTAAGCGCCCAGACCGCATTGTCCAAGGTCTTCGAATCGGCAGTCGTTTAAGTATATCCTGGGCAGTTTTTGTTTGTGTCTTCCTCTTTTTTGNCAGTCCAGCCCTGGTTTCTTTCTTGGCTAGTTCGACGGATAGCTACTTGGTAGAAAATGGTAGTCTCTATCTGCAAATCAGTTCAGCCTTTTATCCTATTTTGAGTCTCTTATTGATTTATCGCAATTGTTTGCAGGGCTTGGGGCAAAAGATTCTTCCTCTAGTTTCTAGCTTTATTGAACTAATCGGAAAAATCGCTTTTGTAGTCTTGATTATCCCTTGGGCAGGCTATAAGGGAGTTATCCTTTGCGAACCCCTTATCTGGGTTGCCATGACTATCCAACTGTATTTCTCACTGTTTCGTCACCCCTTGATAAAAGAAGGTAAGGCTATCTTGGCAACAAAAGTGTCATCATAGCTCGATTTGCTGAATAAAATCCATTTCCTCTAGTGAAAATCGAAAAAACTTGTGTTATAATAAGAAAGATTAAAATGTGAAAAAAGGAGATTCCTAATGGGACGTAAATGGGCCAATATCGTAGCCAAGAAAACGGCTAAAGATGGAGCTAACTCTAAAGTATATGCAAAATTTGGTGTAGAAATCTATGTAGCAGCTAAAAAAGGTGATCCAGATCCAGAATCAAACTCAGCCTTGAAATTCGTTATCGACCGTGCTAAACAAGCTCAAGTGCCAAAACACGTTATCGATAAGGCTTTGGATAAGGCTAAAGGAAACACAGACGAAACCTTTACAGAAGGACGTTACGAAGGTTTTGGACCAAATGGTTCTATGCTGATTGTTGATACTTTGACTTCAAATGTCAACCGTACAGCGGCTAATGTCCGTGCAGCCTTTGGTAAAAATGGCGGAAACATGGGCGCTTCAGGTTCAGTTTCATACCTCTTTGACAACAAGGGAGTTATCGTATTTGCAGGTGAAGATGCGGACGCGGTCTTTGAGCAATTGCTAGAAGCAGATGTGGATGTGGATGATGTAGAAGCAGAAGAAGGGACAATCACAGTTTACACAGCTCCAACTGACCTTCATAAGGCTATCGTTGCCCTTCGTGAGTCAGGTATCGAAGAATTCCAAGTTACTGAATTGGAAATGATTCCTCAGTCAGAAGTGGAATTGTCAGGCGATGACCTTGAAACCTTTGAAAAACTTTACAGCGTTCTTGAAGACGACGAAGACGTACAAAAAATCTACACGAACGTAGACGGGTTCTAATAGAAAAACGAACAGTTTTACTAGCTGTTCGTTTTTTTGATATTTGAACTTAGACTCAGGTTTCAGAATCGTTTTGTTGCTTGCTTTTTTCTAGACCTAGACCGACTGCATGTTTTTGGACGAGCAAGAGCTGTCCATTGTCCTGTTTTGCAAAAGTTAAGGTAACAGTCTTAGTCTTGTCTCCAATAGAGATATAGGTGATTTTTTTCGTATTGTAACCCCCAAGAGTGAAGTCAAACTCGGAATCTGGCTTTCCGTGTTTGTTGATAATATCCTCGTAGGTGGTACCACCTTTTCCTTTGTTGTCAAGGTCACCTTCGGTTAAGGCGTCGAACTGTTCTTGGGTCCAGGAGAAGGTATCGTCTGTCAAGCCGCTTTTTTCTTCGCGTTCCATTGAGGTACTCGTATCCATGTAGGAACGGTTAAACTCCTTGGCATACTCTTTGTAGACATCAGCGTATAGTGCCTGACTCGTAAAGAAAAGTACAACAGAGGCAACTGCCAGGGATGTTCCGATAATAGCCATTGTTTTCCGTTTTTTGAGGTTGACGATAAGGCCGATAATCCCCAAGATAAATGCGACGATGCCGATGAACAACGATGGATAGTTAATAAACGGGATCCAGGATCCTAAAAGTGCGATGGCTCCAAAAATAGTTGCTAAGATTCCTAAAACTCTTTGTTCTTCTGGTTTCATTTGAAAGTTTTCTCTCCTCATTAAGTGAATGGATTTCTACCCACAGTAGTGAGCGCTTATTATATAAAAAATCTTGCCTAATGTCAATTTAAACTAAAATAGTTCTCTAGGAAACTTTTTCTTGACATCTTTTCTGAAAATGATAAAATAGTTCTCATGGAAACTTATTTAGTTCCTAGGAGAACTAAATGTGATAGTTAGAAAGGAGTTAGTATGGATAAACCGATGTTAGTCTTTAAGCGTTTTGGTCATCAGATTCACCTGATGGTGCAAAAGGAAGCCAAACGTTGTGGTATTGAATTTATGGGTGGGCCTCAAGGGCAGGTTCTGCGTTTTTTAGATCATTGTGAACAAAAAGAGGAACTGGTCCTGATTAAGGATATCGAGCAGGAACTCAATATTACCAAATCTGTTGCGAGTAATTTGGTCAAGCGTATGGTGCAAAATGGTTTGGTGGAATTGGAAGCGAGTTCTAGCGATAAGCGGGCTAAGTTTGTTCGTCTGACGGACAAATCGCGTTCTCAAATGAAGCAGGTTAAAGCCTTCTTTGAACGCATTGACAACCAGTTGATGGCAGACATTGATGAAGATGAATTACTGATTTTTGAGAAAGTTCTCGGTCAACTACAGGCAAATATCAAGGGAATAGGAGGAGAGAATGAAGAAATTAGCCAAACGAATTAGTAGGAAAGAATGGGGGATGATTTTACTAGCCATTCTCTTTACCTGCTTTTCGGTCTATCTAGAGTTAGAAGTGCCGACCTATATCTCGAAAATTACGAATTTACTAGGAAGTCAAAGAACCAACTTGGATGAGTTATGGCAACCAGCAGGTATGATGGTGGGAATGTCCTTTCTAGCCTTCTTATCCGCAGTTGCAGTTGGATTTTTTTCGTCCAGAGTGGCCGCTTCTTATACTAGTAGGCTGAGAAGTGATATTTTTAACCGAGTTTTGGATTACTCGCAGACAGAGATTAAGAAATTCTCTATTCCTAGCCTCTTGACGCGTACTACCAATGACATTACTCAAGTTCAAATGTTGATTACCATGGGCTTGCAAGTAGTTACGCGTGGTCCGATTATGGCTATCTGGGCTATCGGGAAGATTTTAGGTCATTCAGAATACTGGCTCTGGGCCGTACTTGTGGCAGTGATTGTCAACGTTCTGATGACGACTGTTTTGATGACGCTAGCCTTTCCAAAACAGTCCTTGATTCAGGGGCTGACTGATAAACTGAACAGTATCACTCGTGAGAGTTTAACAGGTATTCGTGTCGTTCGCGCCTACAATGCTGAAGAATACCAAAATGAAAAATTTGCAGCAGCAAATGATGAATTGACACGCTTGAATTTGTTTGTCAACCGTCTTATGGCTATTTTGAACCCTATCATGATGGGGATTTCAAGTGGTTTGAGTGTGGCGATTTACTGGATTGGGGCCTATGTGATTAATGACGCTGCTCCGATAGCGCGTCTGCCTCTCTTTAGTGACATGATTGTTTTCATGTCTTATGCTATGCAGGTTGTCATGGGCTTCCTTCTCATGGGAGCACTCTTCATCGTTCTTCCCCGAACTATGGTCTCTGCTAAGCGGATTAATCAAGTTTTAGATTTGCATTCTTCTATCCAAAACCCTGCTCAAGTGCAGCTGGCTGATGAAAACCTCAAAGGTCAGGTCGAATTTAAGGATGTGACCTTCCGCTATGCGGCAAATTCGGAGGCGGTTATCGAGCATGTCAGCTTTAAAGCAGAAGCTGGTCAAACAGTGGCCTTTATTGGGTCAACAGGTTCTGGTAAATCAACTCTGGTCAATCTGATTCCACGTTTCTACGATGTGTCAGAAGGAGAAATTCTGGTGGATGGTGTCAATGTTCAAGGCTATGCCTTAGAAGATTTGCGCAACAAGGTTGGTTATATTCCCCAGAAAGCGGTTCTCTTTTCAGGTGATGTTAAGGGCAATCTAGACTTTGGACAGAGTCAAGAAACACCACTTAGTGAGCAGGCTATGTGGCAGGCTTTGGAGTTGGCCCAGTCTAAGAACTTTATCGAAGACAAGGAAGTTGGTTTGGCGTCAGAAGTGGCCCAAGGAGGAACTAACTTCTCAGGTGGTCAAAGACAGCGTCTAGCAATTGCGCGTGCCTTGGCTCGGAAGCCAGAAATCCTCATCTTTGATGACTCCTTCTCAGCCTTGGATTACAAGACAGACCGTGTCCTACGCCAAGAGCTAGCAGAGAAAACCAAGTCTATGACCAAGCTTATCGTTGCACAGCGTATTTCAACAATTATGGATGCAGATTTGATTTTGGTCTTGGATCAAGGAAAAGTCGTGGGGCAAGGCACCCACAAGGAACTTCTAGCTAATAACGAAGTTTACCAAGAAATTGCCTATTCACAACTATCGAAGGAGGAATTGGAACATGGAAAATAAGAAAATGTCTCTTTGGGAACAGAGTAAACCCTATCTTGCAGGTCTCCAGTTTGCCCTTCTGATAGCCTTTCTAGCAACAATCGTATCCAATATCATTACTGTTTATGGTCCAACCCGCATCAAGGAAATGACTAATATTATTGCCAGTGGTTTGGAAACAAGTGTGGATGTCGCGGCGGTTGCAGCTATTGGTGGTTTTTTGGCCGTGATTTATGTGATCGGACTTCTATCAAATTATTTACAGGCCTTTCTGTTTACAACAGCTATTCAACGTTTTTCAGAGCGTTTGAGAAGAGCCATTGCAGAGAAAATTAATCGCCTACCATTGAGATATTTTGATGGACACTCTCAAGGGGATACTTTGTCTCGTGTAACCAATGACGTTGACACTGCAGCCCAGTCCCTTAATCAAAGTCTGGGAACAGTTCTTTCATCTAGTTTATTGGTTTTAGCAGTCTTGGTAACCATGTTTGGGATGAACTGGATTTTAGCCTTGGTGACGGTTGTTTCAACCTTTATTGGTTTTACTTTCGTGTCTGTCTTTATGGGCAAATCGCAGGGCTTCTTTAAGAGTCAGCAACAGGATTTGGCGGCTGTCAATGGTTATGTGGAGGAAATGTACTCTGGCCATAATGTGGTGACCAGTTACAATGCTATCGAGAGCACGAAAGAAGAATTTGCGAAATTAAACAATCGTCTGTATGATAGTATCTGGAAATCTCAATTTATTTCAGGAATTATGATGCCGATTATGATGTTTATTGGGAACTTTAGCTATGCCTTGGTGATTATTGTTGGTGCAGCCTTGGCTCTGAATGGACAGATTAGTATCGGGATTATCGTTGCCTTTATGGCCTACGTTCGTATCTTTTCTCAGCCTCTTTCACAAATTGCCCAAGGGATTACCAGTCTTCAGCAGGCTAGTGTAGCCATGGGCCGTGTCTTCGAATTCCTAGCTGAAGAGGAAATGGAAGACGAATCCCATAAAGCAAGACAATTGAGCAATATGAAAGGTCAAGTAGTCTTTGATCGAGTATCCTTTGGTTATACACCAGAGCGAACCATTATTCATGACTTTTCTGCGACCGCTCATGCAGGTCAAAAGGTTGCCATTGTCGGACCGACCGGAGCTGGTAAGACAACCATTGTCAATCTTTTGATGAAGTTCTATGAGATTGATAAGGGAAGTATCCGCATCGATGGTGTGGATAGCAAAGAGATGAAGCGTTCGGAAGTACATGATGCCTTTTCAATGGTCTTGCAGGATACTTGGCTCTTTGAAGGTACTATCCGAGATAATCTCATCTATAACCAAAAGGGGATTAGTGATGAGCGTGTGATTGAAGCCAGCAAGGCTGTGGGGATTCACCACTTTATCATGACCCTGCCAGATGGTTATGATACTGTCTTGGATGATACAGTAACCTTGTCTGTCGGACAAAAACAACTCTTGACCATTGCTCGTGCTTTGCTGAAAGATGCGCCACTCCTAATCCTAGATGAAGCGACTTCTTCTGTTGATACCCGTACAGAGGAATTGATTCAGAAAGCTATGGATCGTTTGATGGAGGGCAGAACTTCCTTTGTCATCGCCCACCGCTTGTCAACCATCCGTAATGCTGACTTGATTCTTGTCATGAAAGACGGCAATATCATCGAGCAAGGCAATCATGAGGAGCTAATGGCGCAAGCTGGTTTCTACGCTGACCTCTACAACAGTCAATTTACAGAAGACGAAGCAGAAGAATAAATCGAAAGAAGGCTTGACGGCCTTCTTTTTCTGCACTATACTAGAAGACGAGTGCTTCCCTATAAGCAAAATTTGAGTAAGTGATGAGAAAATATATGAAAAATTATCAAGAATGGTATGACCACATCGCTGGTAACATTGGAAATAAGCCCTTTCTTCTGAGCTTGTTAAGAACTTTCAATCGGTTCATGACAGTAGTTATGCCTATGATTTATCTAACCTTGTTAGCAACTACCTATCTCCAACAAGGACTTGGGACACAGGTCGGAATCTATTTGTTTATTCCTGCATCAGGTTTTGTGATTTTGTCCTTTCTTCGCAAGAAAATCAATGCTCCTAGGCCTTATGAGGAATGGACTATTAAACCTTTGCTTGATAGAGATAGTCCTGGTCAGTCTATGCCCAGTCGTCATGTCTTTTCAGCAACCATTATCTCCATGGCTTGCTTGCATGCTAGTCTAACTATGGGGATGATTTGTTTGACATTATCAGCCTTCCTAGGTCTAGTGAGAGTCTTAGGTGGCGTGCATTATCCCAAGGATGTAGTGGTTGGTTATATTTGTGGTCTTGTGTGGGGTGTGATTTTCTTTCTATGTTGACCTGTAAGTTAGGGTAGCCTTACAACCACTTACGAGTCTAAAGTAACCACTTGCTTTTTTGCTCTTGTTTTCTTATTTTAGCTTTGATATAGTAGAGTCAGAAAGGAGATGGAATGAAGTTACGAATCGAAATTGACAGCAATTTAGAGGAAACTGAAATTGTCATCAAGGCAGCGGCTTTGACAGATGAAATTGCGGATTTACAGCGGCTCTTGCAAGAATCCAAGTCTCCTAGGTTGATTTTTTACAAGGGGACGGGTGAATATTATCTGGACTTGTCGGAAATTCTTTTCTTTGAAACAGAGGGGAACAAGATTTACGCCCATACCCAGAAAGATGCCTACGAGGTTCGACTTAAACTCTATGAGTTAGAGTCTATCCTGCCCCGTTATTTCAGTCGAGTATCCAAGTCGACCATTGCTAATATTCGGCAAGTTTACTCGGTTGACAAGTCCTTTTCAGGGACAGGAACTATTTCCTTTTATCAGACCCACAAGGAGGTTCATGTGTCACGGCATTACCAATCCCTCCTAAAAGAAAATCTAAGAAACATGAGGTAATAAGATGAAAAAGAAAGCATTTGGTATTGTGTTGCTCATTTTGGCAGCTTTAATATTATTACAAGGGAATTTTGGAATCCCTTCTCTGGGAGGGCAAATTTGGCCCTTGATTGGTATTTCTTTTTTTGCCTACCAATCAGTTGGAGCTTTGTTGCGTCGCCACTTAACTTCAGCCTCTTTTACAGCTTTAGTAGCCTTAATGATTGCTAACCACTTTTATGATATTTTACCGATTCCAAATCAGTCATTGTTCTGGGCAAGTATTTTAATCGTAATGGGTGTCAGCGCACTCACTCATTCTAACAGAACTTGGAATGGGAAAAAATGGTGGTATGACGGTAAAAAGACCATTCTTACAGATAAGGAAGTCGCTTTTGGGACTGGGACTTTCTACAAGCAAAATCAAGAATTGGTAGACGACCAAGTAGAAGTTGGTTTTGGAAATGCCAAGATATATTATGACAATGCAGAGATTTTAGGTGATACCGCAACCCTGAAAGTGGAAGTTGGTTTTGGCAATGCAGTTATCTATGTTCCCCAACATTGGCGAGTTGATTTAAAGGTAGAAACTTTCTGTGGTGTAGCTAAGGCAGATACTTCTCTATCCCCAACAAGTAAAACCTTGATTATCCGTGGAGATGTGGCCTTTGGGAAGTTGGGGATTGTCTACGTTAAATAAAAAAATCTTCCAATTCCCTTGCAAAAAAGAATAAAGTGTGATAACATAGTACGGTATGTGGTGCTAGCACATCCGCTATATTAGATCTAATAGGAGGAAAACACAATGGCTAAAGTATGTTACTTTACAGGTCGTAAGACTGTATCAGGAAACAACCGTTCACACGCGATGAACCAAACAAAACGTGCCGTAAAACCAAACCTTCAAAAAGTTACTGTTCTTATCGATGGTAAACCTAAAAAAGTTTGGGCTTCAGCTCGTGCTTTGAAATCAGGTAAAGTTGAACGCGTTTAATAATAAAAGTAAGGAGACCTTAGGGTCTTTTTCTTTTTCTGTGGGTGTAACATAATTTGAAAAATAGAGTAAATATCCGCTGATACAGTATTCTGCTTTTACACTTGGGCTGAAATATGATAAAATAGAGTATCAACTAGTTGAGGTAAAAAGGATGACTGTAAAAATTAATACAAAAGATGGTCAAATCGAACTAACAGATGAAGTGATTGCAACCGTCGTAGGTGGAGCAGCAACTGAGATTTTTGGTGTGGTCGGTATGGCTAGTAAAAATGCCCTCAAAGATAATTTCCAAGCCCTTCTAGGTAAGGAAAATTATTCCAAAGGTGTCGTCGTAAAGGCGGCCGAAGATGGCAGTATTGCAGTTGATGTATATACCGTGTTGAGCTACGGAACAAAGATTAGCGAAGTGTCAAAAAACATTCAAGAGCGTGTTCGATTTAGTTTGGAAAACCAACTTGGAATTACCGCTCAGACTGTAAATGTCTACATTCAAAATATCAAAGTTGTAGGAGAATAACCGTGTCAAAAATTACTACTAGCCTATTTCAAGAAATGGTGCAGGCTGCATCAACTCGTTTGAATAAGCAAGCTGAATATGTCAATTCATTAAACGTCTTTCCAGTTCCAGATGGAGATACTGGAACAAACATGGGAATGACCATTGAAAATGGTGCTAAGGAAGTTGCAGACAAACCAGCTTCTACAGTTGGAGAGGTAGCGAGCATTCTTGCCAAAGGTCTTTTGATGGGCGCGCGTGGGAACTCAGGAGTTATTACGTCTCAGCTTTTCCGTGGATTTTCACAAGCCATCAAGGATAAAGACGAGTTAACAGGTCAAGACTTGGCCCTTGCCTTCCAATCAGGTGTGGAAGTTGCCTATAAGGCAGTGATGAAACCAGTTGAAGGAACGATTTTGACAGTTTCTCGCGGTGCTGCTATCGGTGCTAAGAAAAAAGCTGAGCAAACAGATGACGCTGTTGAAGTCATGCGCGCAGCCTTGGAAGGTGCTAAAACAGCTCTAGCTAAAACACCAGACATGCTTCCAGTCTTGAAGGAAGTTGGCGTTGTGGATTCAGGTGGTCAAGGACTGGTCTTCATCTATGAAGGTTTCCTTTCAGCCCTTACTGGCGAATATATTGCATCTGAGGACTTTGTAGCGACTCCTGCTAATATGAGTGAAATGATCAATGCAGAACACCACAAGTCAGTAGCTGGTCACGTAGCGACTGAGGACATCACCTTTGGTTACTGTACTGAAATCATGGTAGCCCTTAAGCAAGGTCCAACCTATGCTAAAGATTTTGACTACGATGAATTCCGTAACTACTTGAATGAACTTGGGGATTCTCTCCTCGTTGTTAATGATGATGAAATCGTCAAAGTCCATGTCCATACAGAAGATCCAGGACTTGTTATGCAAGAAGGTCTCAAATATGGTAGTTTGGTCAAGGTAAAAGTTGACAATATGCGTAACCAACACGAAGCACAGGTTGAAAAAGAAGCTGCTCAAGTTAGCAAGCCAGCTGAAGAAAAAGAGTATGCTTTAATTGCTGTAGTGGCTGGTAAAGGTCTAGCAGATATCTTCCGTTCTCAAGGTGTGGATTATGTTATCGAAGGCGGTCAAACCATGAACCCTTCAACAGAAGACTTTATCAAGGCTGTTGAACAGGTCAATGCTCGTAACATTATCTTCTTACCAAACAACAAAAATATCTTCATGGCAGCTCAATCTGCAGCAGAAGTTTTGGAGCAACCAGCAGTAGTGGTGGAAGCTCGTACTTTGCCACAAGGTTTGACAAGTCTTCTTGCCTTTGATCCAAGCAAGTCCATTGAAGAAAACCAAGAGCGTATGACTGCTGCTCTTAGCGATGTCGTTAGCGGAAGCGTCACAACAGCTGTGCGTGATACAACCATTGATGGCTTAGAAATCCATGAAAATGATAATCTTGGTATGGTGGATGGGAAAATCCTCGTGTCAAACCCTGATATGCACCAAACCTTGACAGAAACCTTGAAACATATGTTGGATGAAGATAGTGAAATCGTAACCTTCTATGTCGGTGAAGATGGAAGCGAAGAACTTGCTAATGAAATTGCTCAAGAAATCGCAGAAGAATTCGAAGACGTTGAAGTTGAGATTCACCAAGGTCAACAACCTGTATATCCATATCTTTTCAGTGTGGAATAAGATTAATGAAGAACTGAGAAATCAGTTCTTTTTTTCTTTTTAAATAATGAAATCGGTATCTTTTAAATAAAAACCAAAATAACATTCATAAATAAACGTTAAAATAGAAAATTCAGAAAATTTCTTCTTTTCTCTTGAAAAATTTTGAAAAAATGGTATGATAGTAACAAGTTATTTTTAAGAGAAGAGAAAGGGGAACAATGGAGAAAATCAGTTTAGAATCTCCTAAGACGGGGTCGGACCTAGTTTTGGAAACACTTCGTGATTTAGGAATTGATACCATCTTTGGTTATCCTGGTGGTGCAGTCTTGCCTTTTTATGATGCGATATATAATTTTAAAGGCATTCGCCACATTTTAGGACGCCATGAGCAAGGCTGTCTGCATGAAGCTGAAGGTTATGCCAAATCAACTGGAAAGTTGGGTGTTGCCGTCGTCACTAGCGGACCAGGAGCAACAAATGCCATTACAGGGATTGCAGATGCCATGAGCGACAGTGTTCCCCTTTTGGTCTTTACAGGTCAGGTAGCGCGCGCAGGGATTGGGAAGGATGCCTTTCAGGAGGCAGACATCGTGGGAATTACCATGCCAATCACTAAGTATAATTACCAAGTTCGTGAGACAGCTGATATTCCGCGAATCATTACGGAAGCTGTCCATATCGCAACTACAGGTCGACCAGGACCAGTCGTCATTGACCTACCTAAAGACGTATCTGCTTTAGAAACAGACTTCATTTATTCACCAGAAGTGAACCTACCAAGCTATCAGCCAACTCTTGAGCCAAATGATATGCAAATCAAGAAAATCTTGAAACAATTATCCAAGGCTAAAAAGCCAGTCTTGCTAGCTGGTGGTGGGATTAGTTATGCTGAAGCAGCTGCAGAATTAAATGAATTTGCAGAACGCTATCAAATTCCAGTGGTAACCAGTCTTTTGGGACAAGGAACGATTGCAACGAGTCATCCACTCTTCCTTGGAATGGGAGGCATGCACGGGTCATTCGCAGCTAATATTGCCATGACGGAAGCTGATTTTATGATTAGTATTGGTTGTCGTTTCGATGACCGCTTGACGGGAAATCCAAAGACTTTTGCTAAGAATGCTAAGGTTGCTCACATTGATATTGACCCAGCTGAGATTGGTAAGATTATCAGTGCAGATATTCCTGTAGTTGGAGATGCTAAGAAAGCCTTGCAAATGTTACTAGCAGAACCGACAGTTCATAACAATACTGAAAAATGGATTGAAAAAGTTACTAAAGACAAGAACCGCGTTCGTTCTTATGATAAGAAAGAGCGTGTGGTTCAGCCGCAAGCTGTTATTGAACGAATTGGTGAATTGACGAATGGAGATGCCATTGTAGTAACAGACGTTGGTCAACACCAAATGTGGACAGCCCAGTATTATCCCTACCAAAATGAACGTCAGTTAGTGACTTCAGGTGGTTTGGGAACGATGGGATTTGGAATTCCAGCAGCAATTGGAGCTAAAATTGCTAACCCAGATAAGGAAGTAGTCTTGTTTGTTGGGGATGGTGGTTTCCAAATGACTAACCAGGAATTGGCTATTTTGAACATTTACAAGGTGCCAATCAAGGTGGTTATGCTGAACAACCACTCACTTGGAATGGTTCGCCAGTGGCAGGAATCCTTCTATGAAGGTAGAACGTCAGAGTCAGTCTTTGATACCCTTCCTGATTTCCAATTGATGGCACAAGCTTATGGCATTAAAAACTATAAGTTTGACAATCCTGAGACCTTGGCTCAAGATCTTGAAGTCATCACTGAGAATGTTCCTATGCTAATCGAGGTAGATATTTCTCGTAAGGAACAGGTGTTACCAATGGTACCAGCTGGTAAGAGTAATCATGAGATGTTGGGGGTGAAGTTCCATGCGTAGAATGTTAACAGCAAAACTACAAAATCGTTCAGGAGTCCTCAATCGCTTTACAGGTGTCCTATCTCGTCGTCAGGTTAATATTGAAAGCATCTCTGTTGGAGCAACAGAAGATCCGAATGTATCGCGTATCACCATTATTATTGATGTTGCTTCACATGATGAAGTGGAGCAAATTATCAAACAGCTCAATCGTCAGATTGATGTGATTCGCATTCGTGATATTACAGACAAGCCTCATTTGGAGCGCGAGGTGATTTTGGTTAAGATGTCAGCGCCAGCTGAGAAGCGCGCTGAGATTCTAGCGATTATTCAACCTTTCCGTGCAACGGTGGTAGATGTAGCGCCAAGCTCGATTACTATTCAAATGACAGGAAATGCAGAAAAGAGCGAAGCACTGTTGCGAGTCATTCGACCATACGGTATTCGCAATATCGCTCGTACGGGTGCAACTGGATTTACCCGCGATTAAAAATCCAACTTAAATTTGTTAAACCAGCCTAAAAGGCAATAAATAATAGAAAAGAGAGAAAAACTATGGCAGTTCAAATGGAATATGAAAAAGATGTTAAAGTAGCAGCACTTGACGGTAAAAAAATCGCCGTTATTGGTTATGGTTCACAAGGACATGCGCACGCTCAAAACTTGCGTGACTCAGGTCGTGATGTCATCATCGGTGTACGTCCAGGTAAATCTTTTGACAAAGCAAAAGAAGATGGATTTGACACTTACACAGTAGCAGAAGCAACTAAATTGGCTGACGTTATCATGATTTTGGCACCAGACGAAATCCAACAAGAATTGTACGAAGCAGAAATCGCTCCAAACTTGGAAGCTGGAAATGCAGTTGGATTTGCTCACGGTTTCAACATCCACTTTGAATTTATCAAAGTACCTGCAGATGTAGATGTCTTCATGTGTGCTCCTAAAGGACCAGGACACTTGGTACGTCGTACTTATGAAGAAGGATTTGGTGTTCCAGCTCTTTACGCAGTATACCAAGATGCAACAGGAAATGCGAAAAACATTGCTATGGACTGGTGTAAAGGTGTTGGAGCAGCACGTGTAGGTCTTCTTGAAACAACTTACAAAGAAGAAACTGAAGAAGATTTGTTTGGTGAACAAGCTGTACTTTGCGGTGGTTTGACTGCCCTTATCGAAGCTGGTTTCGAAGTCTTGACAGAAGCAGGCTACGCCCCAGAATTGGCTTACTTTGAAGTTCTTCACGAAATGAAATTGATCGTTGACTTGATCTATGAAGGTGGATTTAAGAAAATGCGTCAATCAATTTCAAACACTGCTGAATACGGTGACTATGTATCAGGTCCACGTGTAATCACTGAGCAAGTTAAAGAAAATATGAAAGCTGTCTTGGCAGACATCCAAAATGGTAAATTTGCAAATGACTTTGTAAATGACTATAAAGCTGGACGTCCAAAATTGACTGCTTACCGAGAACAAGCAGCTAACCTTGAAATTGAAAAAGTTGGTGCAGAATTGCGTAAAGCAATGCCATTCGTTGGTAAAAACGACGATGATGCATTCAAAATCTATAACTAATTGATAGAAATTAAGGTGAAGGCGAGTTGGGGGACTAACTCGCTTTTATAATCAATTCATCTCTTTTTAAAAGATGGATTACGATAAGTTTGAAATAGTCTAGGAGAAAATGATGTTAAGTTCAAAAGATATAATCAAGGCTCACAAGGTCTTGAATGGTGTGGTCGTTAATACACCGCTTGATTATGACCATTATTTATCGGAGAAGTATGGTGCTAAGATTTATTTGAAAAAAGAAAATGCACAACGTGTTCGTTCTTTTAAGATCCGTGGTGCCTATTATGCCATTTCCCAGCTCAGCAAGGAAGAACGTGAGCGTGGGGTAGTCTGTGCTTCTGCGGGAAATCATGCGCAGGGAGTTGCCTATACTTGTAATGAAATGAAGATTCCTGCTACTATCTTTATGCCCATTACTACTCCGCAACAAAAGATTGGTCAAGTTCGCTTTTTTGGTGGGGACTTCGTGACTATTAAATTAGTTGGAGATACCTTTGATGCCTCAGCCAAAGCAGCTCAAGAATTTACAGTTTCTGAAAATCGTACCTTTATTGATCCTTTTGATGATGCCCATGTTCAGGCAGGTCAAGGGACAGTTGCTTATGAGATTTTAGAAGAAGCTCGAAAAGAATCGATTGATTTTGATGCTGTCTTGGTTCCTGTTGGTGGTGGCGGTCTCATTGCTGGGGTTTCTACCTATATCAAGGAAACAAGTCCAGAAATTGAAGTCATTGGGGTAGAGGCTAATGGAGCGCGTTCCATGAAGGCTGCTTTTGAAGCTGGTGGACCTGTTAAACTCAAAGAAATTGACAAATTTGCGGATGGGATTGCTGTGCAAAAGGTAGGTCAGTTGACCTATGAAGCAACTCGTCAACATGTTCAAACTTTGGTAGGTGTCGATGAGGGATTGATTTCTGAAACCTTGATTGACCTTTACTCTAAGCAAGGGATTGTCGCAGAACCTGCTGGAGCGGCTAGTATCGCCTCTTTAGAGGTTTTGGCTGAATATATCAAGGGGAAAACCATTTGTTGTATCATTTCTGGAGGAAATAATGATATCAACCGTATGCCGGAAATGGAAGAGCGTGCCTTGATTTATGATGGGATCAAGCATTACTTTGTGGTTAATTTTCCACAGCGTCCGGGGGCCTTGCGTGAGTTTGTAAATGATATCCTGGGGCCAAATGATGATATCACACGTTTTGAGTATATCAAACGAGCTAGCAAGGGAACAGGACCAGTATTAATTGGGATTGCCTTGGCAGATAAGCATGATTATGCAGGCTTGATTCGTCGAATGGAAGGTTTTGATCCATCTTATATTAACTTAAATGGTAATGAAACGCTCTATAATATGCTTGTCTGAGGACTAATAAAAAAATATCATATTATTTGCACAACTGATGTATAGGTGCTATAATGAGGGTGAAGAAAGGGGGCGATTCCTATGGACTTAGGAAATCGATTACGCTATTTCTATCACAAGTCATTATAGTACCTATTATTTTTTGATTCAGTTTATAGTAAGGGAGTAAAATTACTTGTTATATATAAGGCGTATTTTTAGAATCCACTATTTTATATATGTCTAATCTGAAATTTGGTTAAATATAATAGGAATTAGAAAAAATAATCAATACTAATGAGAAACCTTATACTGAGTTAACTGAGAAGAGTGATAAGATACTAAGAAGATAAAAACAGTGGAAAATGTTAGAAGATAGGATACTATTGTCTCCTAACGACTCATCTTTTTATAGGTTTGAAGAAATAAAAAGGAATATTGATAAAGTAAATAAATAGTACCAGTTGATCAAGTGAAAAGTGCTTATAAAGGCAGGAAGAATACCAAAGAAGGAGAAGAGAAATAATAATTAGTAATAGTGTGGAGAGAAAGTCTTTCACTATTAGAAATATTGTTTTAAAGTTGGATAAATAGAATAAAGTTGAAGATAAAACCTGTCTAACCTATCCCGAACTGGCATTTGTAAATTATGAATATTTTTACAAACAAAAGAGTTAATAATACAATTATTTTAAAGGTATTTACTAATGGTTTATAGCAAGTAAAAACCTATATATTATCGGCTTTAATAAGATAGTAACAGAAAAATAAATCATTAATTTTATTGAATATATGTTTTTTTATTGACAAAACACATAAAAACGTATACAATTAAATATCGTAAAGAAGAAAATAGGAGAAGGACATGGCTAAGTCAAACTTTGAAAAAGTAGAATCAGTTGTTGGCTGGGTTCGTGATAAGAAGATCACAGGCTACCGTATCTCTAAAGAAACGAATGCGCGTGAAATGTCTATCATTGCTCTAGCGCAGGGTCGTGCAAAAGTAAAAAATATTTCATTTGAAACAGCTCTAGGTTTAATTGATTTCTATGAAAAAAATCATGAAAAATTTGAAGATTAATCTTTGGATGATGGCGGATTCTTGAATAGGGTCTGCCTTTTCATTTTTTGGCTAGTAAAAAGACTGCACGGTTGATGCAGCCTTTTCTTTTTATTTGAGATAGCGTTGAAGGAATTCTTTTGTACGGTCTTCTTTAGGATTAGTGAAGAGGTCTTCTGGTTTGCCTTCTTCAGCAATCACACCCTTATCCATAAAGATAACACGATGAGAGACATCACGGGCGAATTCCATTTCGTGAGTTACGACAATCATAGTCAAGCCTTCTTGAGCCAGGTCCTGCATGATTTTGAGGACTTCTCCAACCATTTCTGGATCGAGAGCTGATGTTGGTTCATCAAAGAGAATAGCATCCGGATTCATGGAGAGGGCACGAGCGATGGCCACACGTTGTTTTTGACCACCTGAGAGTTGTTTTGGTTTCGCTTGCCAGTAGCGTTCTCCCATGCCGACCTTTTCCAGGTTTTCTTTGGCAATATTTTCAGCTTCTGTACGTTCGCGTTTAAGGACAGTTGTCTGAGCGACAATTGTGTTTTCAAGAACGTTGAGATTTTCAAAGAGGTTAAAGGATTGGAACACCATCCCCAACTTTTCACGGTATTGCGTGAGGTCATAGCCTTTTTCGAGGACGTTTTGTCCATGATAAAGGATTTGTCCATCAGTTGGCGTTTCAAGGAGGTTAATGGAGCGTAGGAAGGTTGATTTTCCGCTTCCAGAGCTTCCGATGATAGAGATTACCTCTCCCTTGTGGACAGTGAGTGAAATGTCTTTTAGCACTTCGTTTTGTCCATAGGATTTTTTGAGGTGTTTAATTTCAAGGATTGCTTGTGTCATTATTTCAAATCCTCCGTTTGCATTTGGTTAGCACCTGTAGTATAGGTATCCATGTCCATGCGGCGTTCGATGAAGCGTAGGATACGTGTTACGGTGAAGGTGAGGACAAAGTAAATCACGGCGATGATTGTAAATGTCTGGAAGTATTGATAGGTTTGCGTTGCCACGGTATTTCCTGAGAAATAAAGTTCGACAACAGAGATAACGTTCAATACAGATGTATCTTTGATATTGATGACAAATTCATTACCAGTTGCTGGTAGGATGTTACGGACAACCTGAGGTAGGACAATTTTACGCATGGTTTGGTTATGGGTCATACCAAGAGCAGTAGCGGCTTCAAATTGTCCCTTGTCAACTGCTAGGATACCACCACGGACGATTTCAGTCATGTAGGCTCCGGTGTTGATTGAAACGATGAAGATAGCAGCCAGTGTACGGTCAAGGTTGATACCGAAAGCTTGGGCCGTTCCATAGTAGATAACCATCGATTGAACGATCATTGGGGTACCACGGAAAATTTCAATGTAGACATTGAGGATCCAGCCGACTAGTTTTTGTAGGCCATAAATGGCTTTATTCTCAGATAGAGGAGCAGTACGGAAAACACCAATGGCAAGGCCGATAATGAGACCTGTGATGGTTCCGACGATAGAGATTAAAAGAGTGACACCAGCACCACGCAAAAGTTGTTGCCAGTTTTCAGAAAGAATTTTAGCGACTTGGCTAAAGAAGCTACTGCTAGTCTCTTCAGTTGTTGTAGCTTCGGCAGGTTGTTCCTTGATCATACGATCCATCAAGGCAACTTGGTCATCTTTTGAAATAGTTTCAATGCTGGCATTGATTTGGCTAATACGGTTGTCATCTTTACGAAGTCCAATGGCGATAGCTGTATCTTCTTCCCCCGTTTTGAAACCTGGTTCTACTTGAACCATCTTGAACTTAGAGTTCGCAGCTTCAGCAGTCAGTGCTTCTGGGCGTTCAGAAACATAAGCATCAATGACACCAGCCTCAAGAGCTTGGCGCATTTGAGCGAAGTCTCCCATGGCAGTTTCTTTTTTAGCACCTGGGATTTGTGCAATCAAGTCATAAAGATAGACACCTTGTTGAGAAGTGATTTTCGCACCATTAAAGTCATCCAAAGATTTAGCACTTGCGTAGGCAGAATCTTTTTTGATAAGCAAAACTGGTTCGCTAGTGTAGTAACTGCTTGAAAAGGCAATTTCTTGTTTGCGTTCGGCAGTTGGACTCATACCTGCGATAATCATGTCAATCTTACCAGAAGTAAGGGCAGGAACTAGACCTTCCCACTTTGTTTTAACAACCAAAGGTTCTTTACCTAAGTCCTTAGCGATTTTCTTGGCGATTTGAACATCGTATCCGTTAGCATACTGGTTAGTCCCATCGATTTTGACAGCCCCATTGCTATCATCATCCTGAGTCCAGTTAAAGGGAGCATATGCTGCTTCCATCCCGATGCGTAAATATTCATCGGCTTGGGCAACATTGACAAGTCCCAGCATCAGCAAGAGACTTGTGAAAATAGATAAGTATATTTTTCTCATGATTTCTCCTATTTCTAATCTATTAAAAAATAACTGTCTCCTATTTTATCGAAAAAAACTCTATTTTTCAATATAGGTAAGCCCTTACTTGAGAAAAAATGATATAATGATAGCAAAGATAAAAAGGGGGATTAGTTGATGAAAAAAACTTTTTTCTTACTGGTGTTAGGCTTGTTTTGCCTTCTTCCACTCTCTGTTTTTGCCATTGATTTCAAGATAAACTCTTATCAAGGAGATTTGTATATTCATGCAGACAATACGGCAGAATTTAGACAAAAGATAGTTTATCAGTTTGAGGAGGACTTTAAGGGCCAAATCGTGGGACTTGGACGTGCAGGTAAGATGCCTAGTGGATTTGACATTGATCCTCATCCAAAGGTTCAGGCTGCGAAAAACGGTGCTGAACTGACAGACGTTACTAGCGAAGTGACAGAAGAGGCGAATGGTTATACTGTGAAAGTCTACAATTCAGGTCAGGAGGGTGACATAGTTGAAGTTGACCTCACATGGAATTTAAAAAATTTGCTTTTTCTATATGATGACATCGCTGAATTAAATTGGCAACCTCTGACAGATAGTTCAGGAACTATTGGAAAGTTTGAATTTCATGTAAGGGGAGACAAGGGGGCTGAAAAACTCTTTTTCCATACAGGGAAACTTTTTAGAGAGGGAACGATTGAAAAGAGTAACCTTGATTATACTATCCGTTTAGACAATCTCCCGCCTAAGCGTGGAGTTGAATTGCATGCCTACTGGCCTCGAACTAATTTTGCTAGCGCTAGGGATCAGGGATTGAAAGGAAATCGTTTAGAAGAATTTAATAAGATAGAAGACTCGATTGTTAAAGAAAAAGAGCAAAGTAAACAACTTGTTACTTGGGTCTTCCCTTCCATACTTTCCATATCCTTGTTATTGAGTGTCTGCTTCTATTTTATTTATAGAAGAAAGACCACTTCTTCAGTCAAATATGCCAAAAATCATCGTCTCTATGAACCACCAATGGAATTAGAGCCTATGGTTTTATCAGAGGCGGTTTACTCGACCTCCTTGGAGGAAGTGAGTCCCTTGGTCAAGGGAGCTGGAAAATTCACCTTTGATCAACTTATTCAAGCTACCTTGCTAGATGTGATAGACCGTGGAAATGTCTCTATCATTTCAGAAGGAGATGCAGTTGGTTTGAGGCTAGTAAAAGAAGATGGTTTGTCAAGCTTTGAGAAAGACTGTCTAAATCTGGCCTTTTCAGGCAAAAAAGAAGAAACTCTTTCCAATTTGTTTGCGGACTACAAGGTATCTGATAGTCTTTATCGTGGAGCAAAAGTCTCTGATGAAAAACGGATTCAAGCAAGAGGGCTTCAACTCAAATCTTCTTTTGAAGAAGTATTGAAAGAGATGCAAGAAGGGGTGAAAAATCGAGTTTCTTTCTGGGGGCTTCCGGATTATTATCGTCCCTTGACTGGTGGAGAAAAGGCCTTGCAAGTGGGGATGGGACTCTCTACTATCCTACCCCTATTTATCGGATTTGGTTTGTTCTTGTACAGTTTGGATGTTTATGGCTATCTTTTCCTCCCCTTGCCTATACTTGGTTTTCTAGGTTTGGTTTTGGCTGTTTTCTATTATTGGAAGCTTCGGCTAGATAATCGTGATGGTGTCCTAAATGAAGCAGGAGCAGAAGTCTACTATCTCTGGACCAGTTTTGAAAATATGTTGCGTGAGATTGCACGATTGGATCAGGCTGAATTGGAAAGTATTGTGGTCTGGAATCGCCTCTTGGTCTATGCGACCTTATTTGGCTATGCAGACAAGGTCAGTCATTTGATGAAGGTTCATCATATTCAAGTGGAAAATCCAGATATCAACCTCTATGTAGCTTATGGCTGGCACAGTATGTTTTATCATTCAAGCGCGCAAATGAGCCATTATGCAAATGTCGCAAATACAGCAAGTACCTACTCCGTATCTTCTGGAAGTGGAAGTTCTGGCGGAGGCTTCTCTGGAGGCGGAGGTGGCGGCAGTATCGGCGCCTTTTAAAGAGAGCTATCACTGGCTGAAAAAATATGCTATAATGGAAGATAGAAAAAGGAGTAATCTATGTATCTTATTGAAATTTTAAAATCTATCTTCTTCGGTATTGTTGAAGGAATTACGGAATGGTTGCCGATTTCCAGTACAGGTCACTTGATTTTAGCAGAGGAGTTTATCCAATACCAAAATCAGAATGAATCTTTTATGTCCATGTTTAATGTTGTGATTCAGCTTGGTGCGATTTTAGCGGTTATGGTCATTTACTTTAACAAGCTCAATCCTTTCAAACCGACTAAGGACAAGCAGGAAGTTCGTAAGACTTGGAGACTGTGGTTGAAGGTCTTGGTTGCCACTTTACCTTTGCTTGCAGTATTTAAGTTTGATGATTGGTTTGATACTCACTTCCATAATATGGTTTCAGTTGCTCTCATGTTGATTATTTATGGGATTGCCTTTATCTATTTGGAAAAGAGAAATAAAGCTCGTGCTATTGAACCAAGTGTAACAGAGTTGGACAAGCTTCCTTATACGACAGCCTTCTATATCGGACTCTTCCAAGTTCTTGCTCTTTTACCAGGGACTAGCCGTTCAGGAGCAACGATTGTCGGTGGTTTGTTGAATGGAACTAGTCGTTCTGTTGTGACAGAATTTACCTTCTATCTTGGAATTCCAGTTATGTTTGGAGCTAGCGCATTAAAGATTTTCAAATTTATAAAAGCAGGACAGCTCTTGGACTTCGGGCAATTGTTCTTGCTCTTGGTTGCCATGGGAGTAGCTTTCGCAGTCAGCATGGTCGCTATTCGTTTCTTGACCAGCTATGTGAAAAAACACGACTTCACCCTTTTCGGTAAATACCGTATCGTGCTTGGTAGTATCTTGCTACTTTATAGCTTTGTCCGTTTATTTGTATAAGAAAAACCTTGAAGAGTTAGCTCTTCAAGGTTTTAAAATCCAGTCACGGTAATCCCCAACAGGCGGACACCTCTTTCTTTCTCGCTTAATTCTTCATAGAGTTGCAGGGCTATTTGGCTTATCTGACTAGCATCCTGTGTTTTTTGAGTCAGACTTTTTCGTTTAGTAAGAGTTGAAAAGTCCTTGTAGCGGATTTTCAAAATGACAATTTTTCCAGCTTTGTCTTGCTGATTGAGATTGAGAGCGACTCTTTCTGATAGGAGAGTCAGTTCTTTTTTGATGTCTTCCTCGGCACGGAGAATCTTTCCATAGGTTTTCTCCTTGCCGATTGACTTACGGATGCGATTGGATTTGACTGGAGAGTTGTGAATGCCACGAGCCTTTCGATACAGGTCATAGCCCAGTCTGCCAAAGCGGTCTATCAGAGTCACTTCAGGAACTTCAAGTAGGTCTGCGCCAGTAAAAACACCCATTTGATTCAGACGTTCTACCGTCTTTTTTCCTACTCCATGAAACTTGGAAATATCCATTTGTTTGAGAAAATCTTCAGCTTGTTCAGGTAAAATCACTGTTAAACCATGTGGTTTTTGATAATCACTCGCCATTTTAGCTAAGAATTTGTTGTAAGAAACACCGGCAGAAGCAGTTAGATGAAGTTCTTGCCAGATATCCTCTTGAATGAGACGAGCAATTTTGACGGCTGACTTGATGCCGAGTTTATTTTCTGTTACATCCAAATAGGCTTCGTCAATACTCATAGGTTCAATCAAATCTGTATAGCGCTTAAAGATAGTTCGAATTTGGAGTCCCACAGATTTGTATTTTTCATAATTCCCTGAGATAAAGACGGCCTGGGGGCAACGCTCATAAGCTTCCTTGGAACTCATGGCTGAATGGACACCAAAAGCTCGTGCCTCATAGCTACAAGTGGAAACGACACCACGTCCACCTGTTTGCCGAGGGTCACTGCCGATAATGACAGGTTTTCCTCTGAGTTTAGGATTATCCCTGATTTCTACCGCAGCAAAAAAGGCGTCCATGTCAATATGGATGATTTTTCTTGACAAATCATTTAACAAAGGAAAAATCAACATACCTAGCACCTTTTTACTACTTATTTTCTTTTATTATACCCTTTTTTCTGAAAAAAAGAAAAAAGGACTTTATTTTTTCAAAAATATAATACAGTTTGGGGCAAAATATAGACTGTTTTAGAAAAGAAAGTGTAAAAACAGGGATTTTTCGCTTGTTGAAATCGGTTACTGTATGGTATACTTGTCTCATGAATGTAACAGATGACTGTTACTAGAAAGAAAAAAGAGGACATTAACATGGTTGTTAAGACAGTTGTTGAAGCACAAGATATTTTTGATAAAGCTTGGGAAGGCTTCAAAGGCGTAGATTGGAAAGAAAAAGCAAGTGTATCACGCTTCGTACAAGCTAACTACACACCTTACGATGGAGACGAAAGCTTCCTTGCAGGACCAACAGAACGTTCACTTCACATCAAAAAAATTGTAGAAGAAACTAAGGCTCACTACGAAGAAACTCGTTTCCCAATGGACACTCGTCCAACATCTATTGCTGACATTCCAGCAGGATTTATCGATAAAGAAAATGAAGTTATCTTTGGTATCCAAAATGACGAACTCTTCAAATTGAACTTCATGCCAAAAGGTGGTATCCGTATGGCTGAAACTACTTTGAAAGAAAATGGATACGAACCAGATCCAGCTGTTCACGAAATCTTTACAAAATACGTAACAACAGTTAACGACGGTATCTTCCGTGCTTACACTTCAAACATCCGTCGCGCTCGTCACGCTCACACTGTAACTGGTCTTCCAGATGCATACTCACGCGGACGTATCATCGGTGTTTACGCACGTCTTGCTCTTTACGGTGCAGACTACTTGATGCAAGAAAAAGTAAACGACTGGAATGCAATCGAAGAAATCGATGAAGAAACAATCCGTCTTCGTGAAGAAATCAATCTTCAATACCAAGCATTGCAACAAGTTGTTCGCTTGGGTGACCTTTACGGAGTTGACGTTCGCAAACCAGCGATGAACGTTAAAGAAGCGATCCAATGGGTTAACATCGCCTTTATGTCTGTCTGCCGTGTTATCAACGGTGCTGCTACATCTCTAGGACGTGTGCCAATCGTATTGGACATCTTTGCAGAACGTGACCTTGCTCGTGGTACATTTACTGAATCAGAAATCCAAGAATTCGTTGATGATTTCGTTATGAAACTTCGTACAGTTAAATTTGCTCGTACAAAAGCTTACGACCAATTGTACTCAGGTGACCCAACATTCATCACAACTTCTATGGCTGGTATGGGTAACGACGGTCGTCACCGTGTTACTAAGATGGACTACCGTTTCTTGAACACTCTTGACAACATCGGTAACTCACCAGAACCAAACTTGACAGTTCTTTGGACTGACAAATTGCCATACAACTTCCGTCGCTACTGTATGCACATGAGCCACAAACACTCTTCTATCCAATACGAAGGTGTAACAACAATGGCTAAAGACGGATATGGTGAAATGAGCTGTATCTCATGCTGTGTGTCTCCACTTGACCCAGAAAATGAAGAACAACGCCACAACATCCAGTACTTCGGTGCTCGTGTAAACGTATTGAAAGCTCTTCTTACTGGTTTGAACGGTGGTTACGACGATGTTCACAAAGACTACAAAGTATTTGACATCGAACCAATCCGTGACGAAGTTCTTGAATTTGAATCAGTTAAAGCTAACTTTGAAAAATCTCTTGACTGGTTGACTGACACTTATGTAGATGCTTTGAACATCATCCACTACATGACTGATAAGTACAACTACGAAGCTGTTCAAATGGCCTTCTTGCCAACTAAACAACGTGCTAACATGGGATTTGGTATCTGTGGATTTGCTAACACTGTTGATACATTGTCAGCTATCAAATACGCTACAGTTAAACCAATCCGTGACGAAAATGGCTACATCTACGATTACGAAACAATCGGTGAATACCCACGTTGGGGTGAAGATGACCCACGTTCAAACGAATTGGCAGAATGGTTGATTGAAGCTTACACAACTCGTCTACGTAGCCACAAACTTTACAAAGATGCAGAAGCTACAGTTTCACTTTTGACAATCACATCTAACGTTGCTTACTCTAAACAAACTGGTAACTCACCAGTTCACAAAGGTGTATACCTCAACGAAGATGGTTCTGTGAACTTGTCTAAACTTGAATTCTTCTCACCAGGTGCTAACCCATCTAATAAAGCTAAAGGTGGATGGTTGCAAAACTTGAACTCACTTTCTAGCCTTGACTTTAGTTATGCAGCTGATGGT
This sequence comes from Streptococcus mitis, assembly GCF_003942775.1. GTDB lineage: Bacteria > Bacillota > Bacilli > Lactobacillales > Streptococcaceae > Streptococcus > Streptococcus mitis_CN. The sequence continues at coordinate 298,915 of NZ_RJNX01000002.1, forward strand.
ATCTCATTGACTACTCAGGTTTCTCCACGTGCTCTTGGTAAGACTCGTGATGAACAAGTTGATAACTTGGTAACAATCCTTGATGGTTACTTCGAAAACGGTGGACAACACGTTAACTTGAACGTTATGGACTTGAACGATGTTTACGAAAAGATTATGTCTGGTGAAGATGTTATCGTACGTATCTCTGGATACTGTGTAAACACTAAATACCTCACTCCAGAACAAAAAACTGAATTGACACAACGTGTCTTCCACGAAGTTCTTTCAATGGATGATGCCTTGGATGCATTGAGCTAATCAAGTTCTTGAATAATGAAAAGAAACCCTCGGTCAAACGACTGAGGGTTGTTTTTGGGCTCTTACATTCCTTGAGTCAGGTACTGAAATGTCTGACCGAGATTCAAAGATACTTGTTGAGTTGCGGGAGGTATTTGATACTCAATGAAAATCAAAGAGCAAACTAGGAAGCTAGCCGCAGGTTGCTCAAAGCACTGCTTTGAGGTTGTAGATAAGACTGACGAAGTCAGTTACATATTTCTACGGCAAGGCGAAGCTGACGTGGTTTGAATTTTATTTTCGAAGAGTATGAAAATAAAAACACCACACTTTGTTAGATACAAGGTGTGGTTGTGTTTTATCTCTTAGACCAAGTTCTCTTCATAAAGAGAAGTAGGATTGGGTATATCTCTAAGCGTCCTGCAATCATTGCAAAGGATAGAAGAATTTTTGAGATAGGACTAAAGATTGAGAAGCTAGAAGTGGTTCCTAGAATAGGTCCGATATTATTGAAACAGCTAAAGACAGCGCTAGTCACAACCAGAAAATCATTGCTATCTAAGCTGACAATAAAGATAAGCGCTAGCAAAATCATAGAATAGATGACAAAGTATTTGAGAATTTTATGCTGGGTATCTTTGTCAATCACCGTTTTATTAACATGGAGGGTCAAAACACGGTGGGGCGATAGGATTGACAAAATTTGATTTTTGGCAATTTTTGAAAGGATAAGGCCTCGAATAACCTTGAGTCCACCTGCGGTTGAACCAGCAGAACCACCGATTCCCATGAGGAAGAGAAGGATAA